>CAMZNS010000034.1 GCA_947313855.1 uncultured Deferribacteraceae bacterium | reverse complement strand
AGGAAACGCAAACCCACAAAAGACGAAACGGAGGAAGATGACACAACCGAAAAAAAACCGAATACCAATGCGAAAAAATACAGAAGAAATATGGAAAAATACGGCAAAAAGAACAAAACGTTGTTGCAAAAAATAGAAAAGTGTGCAACAATCAATCACACCAAATTCTCTCTCTCACACACAACAACAAAATAACGTGTGACCAAAATAATACGGGGGTGTTTCTGGATTCGACAAGCCACGACCGCACTAAGGAGCATGCAGGGGGCGGGACCCCTACAAAACCTGGACCATATTTTAAATGGCAAAAAAACATTTAGCCAACCTAGCTTGGCACTTGCAGCTTAATTAACTAGCCGCACGCTTTGGCATAGTTCGCCTGAGCCTATGTCGAAGTGTCAATTTATCAGGCTGGCTCACAATATTGGGCACTAGTACTGTGAGCGAGACTTCTAGAGCCAACCCTTTACTGCCCTGCCTGTGGGGAACAGTAATGGGCTTTTAAACACAGGATAAGCATGTAGCGTCTTCTTGCTTTAGTAGTTTGGACGCGGGTTCAATTCCCGCCACCTCCATCCTTATCACCAAGATACCACTCCCAAAGGGAGCAATCATACATAACGAAAATCATACCAACCACACCCAAGATACCACTCTCAAAGGGAGCAATCATACATAACGAAAACCATACCAACCACACCCAAGATACCACTTCCAAAGAAAGGGGAAGCAACACAAACCACAAGTAGGGGCGATTATGAGGGTATTGCACACATCGGATTGGCACCTAGGACGAACACTCTACGGACGACAACGTTACGACGAGTTCGAACAGTTTCTGATCTGGCTCGCAGATACCATTCACGCCGAAAAGATCGATGTACTACTTGTTGCAGGTGATGTATTCGACACAAGCACTCCTAGTAACCGTTCGCAGGAGCTGTACTACCAGTTTTTGAGGCGTATCGCCCACAACGGTCACGACGCCCACAACGCCCACAACGCCCACAACGGTCACGACGCCCACGACGCCCACAACGCCCACGACGCCCACAACGGTCACGACGCCCACAACGGTCACGACGCCCACAACGGTCACGACGCCCACAACGCCCACAACGCCCACAACGCCCACGACGCCCACGACGCCCACAACGGTCACGACGCCCACGACGCCCACAACGGTCACGACGCCCACAACGCCCACAACGCCCACGACGCCCACGACGCCCACAACGCCCACAACGCCCACAACGGTCACGACGCCCACAACGCCCACAACGCCTACGACGCCCACACCTGTCGACACATTATCATCACTGGTGGCAACCACGATTCCCCCACATTCCTCAACGCACCGAAAACACTTCTTCGCGGTCTGAACATTCATATCGTTGGCAGTGCTAGCCTGTCGGATGAGGTCATCGTTTTACGCAATCGTGCTGGTGTGCCTGAGGGTATTGTGTGTGCTGTGCCCTACCTACGTGACAGGGATATTCGCACGGTTGAGGATTCGGAGAGTGTTGAGAGCAAGGCGATGAAGGTGATTGCTGGTATCAAGCGTCATTACCACGATGTTTGTCGTTCGGCTGAGCAGTTGCGTTCCGAGTTGGAGAGTTCGTCGGGTGTTGCCAATATCCCCATCATCGGTATGGGTCATCTGTTTGCGGCTGGTGGTCGTACGACTGAAGGTGATGGTGTTCGCGATCTCTACATTAGTTCTCAGGTTGTTGGCGGTTTGGCTCAGATTAGTGCCACAGATTTCCCCACGTCCATGGATTATCTTGCCCTTGGACACCTGCATGCACCGCAATCGGTTGGTGGTATGGGGCATATTCGTTACAGCGGTTCACCTTTGCCCATGGGGTTTGGTGAATCTAAGCAGACGAAGAGTATTGTTGTTGTGGAGTTTGTTTCGGAGCCGTTATCGTCATCGCCGTCGGAGCCCTCGTCGTTGCAACCCTCGTCATCATCGTCGGAGCCATCGTCGTTGCCATCGTCGTTGCAACCCGCGTCATCGTCGGAGCCCCTTATTCGCGAGTTGCCCATACCGTGTTTTCAGCCCTTGGAGTGCATTACTGGTAGTGTTGATTTTATTCGTAGCCGTATCCATCAGCTGAAGGATGCTGGGAGTTGTGCTTGGCTGGAGGTTGAGTATTCCGGTTCGGAGACTGTTCCCCCCCACAGTAGCTTTTTGCAGGGTATTGTTTTGGAGGCGTTGCAGGGTTCTGCTATGGAGTTGCGACGCATCAAGAATAGGGCACTGATGCGAGCTGTGCACGATCGAACCACAAATGCTGAGCCCCCTGTTCTGGATAGCCTTAGCACTTATGAGGTGTTCACAATGCGTCTTGATGCCCACGAAACCTTGGTGGGTGAGCCTTTACACAAGGGGCACCGAGATGAGTTGATCGACATGTTCGACGAAATAGTCAGGGGTCTGGCGGAGGAAGACGTTAATGCGGAATAACAACTGTGGGCATTGGAGGTGTGGGGTATGAAAATCCTGAACCTTAGATTCAAAAACCTCAACTCACTCTACGGCGAGTGGAGTATCGACTTCACCTCAGAAGAGTACACAGCGAGCACAATATTTGCCATCACAGGCACTACAGGTGCAGGGAAATCAACCATACTAGACGCCATATGCCTAGCACTATACGGAACAACACCACGACTGGGCAAAGTTACATCCTCAAACGACATCATGTCTCGCAATACAGCCGAATGTTTCGCCGAAGTAGTGTTTGAAACACAAGGGGAAGTCTACCGATGCCACTGGAGCCAACACCGTGCCGGGAAAAAGGCGAACGGCAAACTACAAAACGCCAAACAAGAGATTAGCTGTAGAAAAACAGGCAAAATTATCGAAAATCAAAAAAATAAAGTGGCAAAAGCGATTATCGACAAAACAGGGATGGACTTCAAACGCTTCACCAGATCCGTACTACTCGCCCAAGGCGGATTCGACACATTCCTAAAAGCAGAAGACAAAGAAAAATCCAAAATATTAGAGCAGATTACCGGCACAGAAGATTACAGCGAAATATCTAAAGCTGTACACGAACGTCTCAAAAATGAAAAAGATAAACTGGAATCCCTAGAAAAAGAGATTCAAAAAGATAAAATATTGGACGAAAATGAAGAAAAAAATATCATCAACGAAATCAACTTCGCCAAAAATAAAAATAAAGACACCCTAACTAAAAAAAATGAGCTGGAAGACGCAAAACTACGACTAGAAAATATCATCAAACTGGAAAAAGAACTACAAGAATTCAAAAAAGAATGGGAAAAACTAGAACAAGACAAAAATAGCTTCCTACCACAACAACAACAACTAAACAAAGCACTCAAAGCCACAGAACTCGACGAAGATTACGGCAAAATACAAATAGCAAAAAAAGAACTGAACACCTTCGAACAGGAACTCAGCAAACTGCAACTCGACCTGCCAATACTCATAACCAACGCCGAAAATAGCAACAAACTACTAAAACAAGGACAACAAAATAACCTAAAAACAAAGGAAACACTAGCAAAAACAATGCCCCTAGTGAAAAAAGCAAGAACTCTTGACCAAAATATCATAGCCCAAAAAAAGATTATCGAAGGGATTGAAAAAATACGAACAAACCTCGAACAACAAAAAAACGAATACAACATAAAACTAGAACAAAAAAAGAATGAAATAAAACAAACCGAACAACAACTAAAAAAATACCAAGACTACCTAAACAGATACCAATGCGACGAATGGCTAATCGAAAACTTCTCAGCAATGAAAGGGAACCTCGAAAACCTAAGACAACTCAAAACCGAAATACGTCTCAAAAACAACAACAAAGACGAAATCAAACAAACTCTAAACAAAATCAACACAAACATAACCGAAAAATACAACGAACTGCAAAATGCAAAAACTAAGGTCAACAAAGCTGACGAAAAACTGAAAGAAACCGAAAATAACCTAACCAAAATCCTAGACGGCAAAACACTACGAGAATACCGCGAAAACAAAGACGCACTAATGACCGAACGTACGCTCAGATTAGAAATCGCTGAGCTCAAAGACTTCCGAGCAAAACTCAAAGATGGTGAAAAATGCCCTCTATGCGGAGCACTAGAACACCCCTTCGCCAAAGGGAATGTGCCCGAAGTAGACCAAATACAAAACCAAATCAACCACATTAACGAAATCATCAACCAAGGGGATAACCTGCAGGAAACCATCGACACACAACAAAAACTCAAAACAGACGCATTAACAAATCTTGACAAAATCGAACGCGAAAACCTTACTCTAAGCGGAGATCAAAAAAATACCCTCAACAACCTCGATAACATAAACAAAGAACTAAAAATGTTGATCGAAAAATACGAAAAAAATCAAAATAAGATAACCACAGAATTGAAAACCATAAACATAACCATAACCATAACCATAAACATGGATATGGACGCAACAACCATCATCAACACACTGGAAAACAGACGCCAAAGCTACATGGACGCCAAAACTAGCACCAACAACCACACCAACAACCTAACCACAATGGGCGTAGAGCTAGTTAACCTGCAAAAAACGCTTCAAACACATGAACTCGATCTGGACGCCAAGATGATTGAACTAAGTGTGGAGCAGAGGGTGTGCAACAACCTCCAACAGGAACGAAACACAGTCTTCGTACCAATAAGCATAGAGCAAAATACAGGGACATCCGCCGACGAGGTTGAAGCTTGGCTAACAAACTCCCTGAACAATGCGGAAAGCAGGGTCGCCACCCTTCTGGAAGCGAGCACCCTTCACGACAAAAACCTAGCCACAGTACTAACAAGGATTGAAGACCTCAAGGAGCGTTTACTCAGTGGGGAGGTGGCTTTTGAGCGTACCATTGGGGCGTTCGAAGCGAGAATCCACAACAGCCTATTCACTGACATGGACGACTTCATGGCGTCACGCTTGAGCGTTGAGGATCGGGAGACCCTTGCAACTGCAGGACGCCTTCTCCAAGATCGAACCACACGCCTTACAACCATGGAGAATGATCGTCGGGAACGTTTGCGAGCTGAGTACAGCAGACCTATGCCCCCTACTGCCGTTGCTGTTATCGCGTCTGCGTCTGAGCTTGCGTCTGCGTCTGCTATTCATAGGGTGGACGGTGCTCTGGATAACCTTGCGATTATTGCTGTTCTTGAGGATGCTCTTCGCATTGTGCTTGACGATATGGATGAGCTTGCAGCGTATGTGGCAGAGCGTGAGCATCGTCTTCGGATGGATCGCGAGGCAAAGGTTCGTGTGGAGGGTCAGCTGGTACTGATTAGCGGGCAGAAGGGGGTTGTGCGTCGCTGGGAGACTCTCCACGGGCTTATTGGTTCTAGTGATGGCACCAAGTTTCGCGATTTTGCACAGGGGATTACGTTCGAGGTTGTTGTTGGTCATGCCAACAGACAGCTGGCGGAGATGACCGACAGATACCTTTTGCGTAGGGATGATGCACTCCCCTTGACTCTCAACATTGTGGATGACTATCAGGGGGGGGAGATTCGCACGGTTAGGAACCTGTCGGGTGGTGAGTCGTTTATTGTTAGCTTGGCACTTGCTTTGGGGTTGTCGAAGATGTCTAGCAATAAAGTGCGTATCGATTCGCTGTTTTTGGATGAGGGTTTCGGCACCTTGGATGAGAACGCGTTGGAGGTTGCACTGGATGCGTTGACACGTTTGTCGGTGTCCGATGTTGCTGGCGATGGTGCTGGTGCTGGTGCTGGTGCTAGTGTTGGCACTGGCAAGCTCATCGGCGTTATCTCCCACGTTGGTGCGTTGAAGGAGCGAATCGATACTCAGGTAACTGTTCAGTCGACGAGTGGTGGTAGGAGTGTTCTTTCAGGTGCTGGCGTACGGTCTTCCTAGTTTTGTTGTGTTTTGTGTTTAGTCACGGGTGTCGTCTATGTCTATGTCTATGTCTATTTTTATTGCGTGTATGATATTGCCCCTATTGTGAAGGCTGCGTACGGTTTTTCCCTGTAGTTGACTAGGTCTGTTCTTTCCCCTTTGTCGAGGTCGTATGAGCGTAGTTTTGATATGAAGTGGAATGATGATTCGGCGTAGAAGTATTTGTACTGTAGTTTTGATTCGACACTGTGTGTTGTTCGGTCTATTTCGGTATTGTTGTGTAGGAACCCATACGATTCGCCACGGTCGTCCATTACGTAGCTAAGTGTTAGGTCTGTGTCAGGTGTTGGCAGGTAGTCCCATGAGACCGCTGTTGTTCCCCCTGCACCGAGCGTTGCTATTATTAGGCTGAGGTACTGTTTTTCAGGCACAAGTGTGTAGATGAGCGATGACGTGGGCAATCCGATGCCAGCTTCCAGCCTTTCGGTTGTAATGTTTGCGGAGATAACGGGGAACGGTATGAGGATGGGTCCTTCCCGTGTGTAGAGTACTCCAGCACCCAAGTTTACGGCGAGGTATGGGTATGGTTGGTATACGCGTGAGAAGTCGACGTACGCTGCGTCGAGGTAGCTTTCGGTGGACACTTTGTTGTCGAAACTTGTACCCTGTGCCACGGCAGTGAAAGTGTAGCGTGGTGAGTAGACATGCCCTTCAAACTGATAGTCGGTGGTGTCGGCAATCTCTATGCCTGCCAAAGCAGGGATGGAGGTAATGTTGAGGCTGTTTGCGGAGTAGGAAAGGGTGAGTAGTCCAACACCAGTAAGGTCGTTCGTTTGGAAGATAATACCGGGTGTAACCGAAAAAATATTGGATTCGACGGCACTAGTTTTTTGGGTTGAGACTTCGGCACCTATCAGTGGCACCACTCCACCGCCACCCTCCTCGTTGTTAGTGGATTCTTCGGCATATGCCACCGATGTACCTAGGACGATTAACGCTGTTGTTAGTGCCCATACCATTGATAAAGATGTGAGGTTTTTGATTTTTGAACTATTACTGTTAGAATTTATGGTTACGTTTTGGTTGTATTGGCGAGAAACTGTTCCAATCATATGGTTACCTCCAACTATGCGTTGTTGTATGGTTGTTTGATTAGTGAATAAATAACACTTAGTATTAAGAGTTTTGAATGTGTGTTTAGTTCACAGAAAGTGGGGGTTTGTGCGGGGATATTTTTTGGTAAGGTATTTTTTGGTAAGGGGCAAAAAAATAGCCCAAGGGGAGAGTTTTCAACCCTTGAGCTAGATTTTAAAAGATGGATACCGAAGGGGGGAATCGAACCCCCACGGTATTGCTACCACTGGATTTTGAGTCCAGCGTGTCTACCAATTCCACCACTTCGGCAAGCTAAAGCATTGTCTGCATGTGCTGTGAGCAACAAGCAGATTATACAATAGGTGGTAAGTATACCACAAAAATACTGGGGAGGCAACGATAAATATCTGTTTCGGCGTTCAACGTGCAACGTGCAACAAATAACGCACCGCACAACGCACACCGCTCGACGCACACCGCACATCGCTCGACGTGCAACGCATCGCACAACGTTCACCGCACCGCACACCGCACACCGCACACCGCTACTCAGGTGTAGTGGAAGCGGAAAATCCTCTGAGATATCTTCTTCATCATCGAGTTGTGGGGGAACTCCATGGCAAAATCGCCTAGAATCATCACCCCCTTATTCTCTTGCTCAAATTCATCAATAAGGTTGGCAGTTTTCGCGTAGTCCACCGATGTGTGCAGGTTGCAAGCACGGTAGTTGCTCTGGACAATCTCGATGGGCACCATTTTTCGACTCAAAGTATCGTAAAGCTCGTTGATTATGTCGTCCCATAAGTTGTCGGTGGAGTCTACCTGCATGTTAATGTTTATGCGTAGCAACGAATAGTGCTTGTTGTCGCCTATCATCTTGCTGAGGTTGGCTATGCTACTAATAAGTCCTCGCTCGTAAAATGGTGTTAGTAGGATGGAGAAATCGAGGTGCTGATTTGTGTTGTAGAGTAGGTACAGGTTGGATGCGTTAACATAAGGAACTCGAGAAAGGGCTGATACTAGCTGGTGGCACCGACTTTGGTCGAATGGTGCTATCATCTTACTAGTAGTATGTGCATCGGTGGTGATGACAACGCTGGAATAACCACGATGATCCCCCCGAGACGAGACAACGCCGTAGAGGGGCTGATGGGTAGCATTGGCGGTGCCTTGAGGGTAAACGGATGTTACGGTGTGGTTATGGTGCACGTTAATATCGGCACGGGCAATAATATCCTGTGCAAGACCGCTTTGTCCCCCCTTGTAAAAAGCCACTTCGATGATGGGCTTAGAACTTTTGAACCAAGATTTCGATAGGTTGAAAATATTAATAAATGGTGTTTTGCCCTTAACCTGAGTATGGGAAAAAGCATGACCAACTTTAAGATAGCTGGGGGTGCTGCCGTAGATTGCATCAACCAAAGGGAGGGCAATATTGGACGAAAACCGTGAACCATAACAATCCTCAAAATACTTGCCGATGGTCTTGGTCTTACTCTGGTGCCTATTTCCCCTGGTAAACAAACGCTCAAGGTAGTGGAGAGTGAAATATAGGGCAAGGTAGATACGTCCGCTCATCATGCTGTAAAAAGAGGAGGAACGAAGACCATCGTGGTACACAGAAATATCTTTCGGGACGATACTGGCAATCGTTATATTTTCGTAGAGGTCAGCATGTTTGAGAAACTTCTCAATGTAGGTGGAACTCATGGGGAGGTAGAATAGGTGATCCTCAATGGGGAACTTTTCACCCAAAGTATTAGCAACAGGTGTGTCAAAGGAGGGAAGGGAATCGAACAGATCCACGTCGTAGCCGAGGCGGGAGAGGTGGTAAGCAGTAATACATCCAGAGAGAGTTGCACCCACGATGGCGACACGTTTTGACATGATCAAACCCCTTGACCTTGGTGCCGGCGAGGGGCACAAGGCACAGCTACAATATGTGCCGACGACACAGTCACGCAGTTGCGAACACAGTCACGCAGTTGCGAACACAGTCACAGCACAGCACGAAGCCTACTGTATGGAAACAATGTAAACGTCGAAATTCTTCTCCTTCAAGGCACGAACATAGTTTGTTGCAGCAGTGCGGTCGTTGGTGGGGAACGCCCTAATGCGATAAAAGACACCCTTGACGCCAAGATCAGCACGAACCATGTAAGCAGTAGGCACAACCTTCGACATGATGCGTACCTGCTCCAAAGCATCGGACTCCTTGCTCAGAGACATGAACTGAACAGCGTACTTGCCCAAAAACAACTCCTGCTCAGGGGTAACATAGATGGGGCTACCAGCAGAGTTGAGCTCAACATCGGGGTTGCCAGCAAGAACAGGTGTGCCAGTTGCGGGGGTTGCAGGTGCGGTTGCTGTGGGAGCGGGTGTTGCAGGTGCGGTTGCTGTGGGAGCGGGTGTTGCAGGTGCGGTTGCTGTGGGAGCAGTCGTTGCAGGTGCGGTTGCTGTGGGAGCGGGTGTTGCAGGTGCGGTTGCTGTGGGAGCGGGTGTTGCAGGTGTGGGTGCTGTGGGTGCGGGGGTTGCAGGTGCGGTTGCTGTGGGAGCAGGGGTTGCAGGTGCGGTTGCTGTGGGAGCGGGGGTTGCTTCGGGTTTACCCCTTGTGGAGTTAATCGCGTTGGGGCTATCGAGCTTTTGTGCTTCAACCTCAGCAAGGGCTGTGAGGTTGATTGTTGCTGGTCTTTTTGTTTCGGCTGTTTCGGTAGGTTGTGGAGCTTTGTCGGCAGGTTGTGGAGCTTTGTCGGCGGGGTTGTCCACGTTATTGGTAGCGATTAGTGTGCTGGGGTTTTGTGCTAGTTTGAGCATGTCGTCGCCATTTTCGTCCTCCCCCACATTTTTGCTGCTGATGATGTCGGTGGGTAGTTTGTCCACTTTGACGAATGTTTCTTGCGAGACTTCGACCTGTCCTTTGTCGTTAATGTCGGTGATGGTGAGGGTGCCGTTTTTGTCGAGTTCGTACAGCATTATGCCCCCTTCAGAGGGGTTTGATGCGGCGACGAAGACGTTGTCGTTTTTTTGCGAGTCTGATGCTGTTGCGATGTTTGATGTTAGGGATGTGATTCCGACTACGAGCAGTGCAAAGATTGCGAAAGAGATTCCCACCATGAAGATGGTTTCTTTGATAAGTTTTTCGCCGCCATCGGCGTGTATTGGGTTTAGTCCGGCATGTCCGTGTTGTTGCGAGTTGGTATTGTGTTCGTACCCGCCGTGGTTTTGTTTGTAGTCAACCCCGTTGTAGGTATCGCTGTTGTTTGATTTAGATATTTTTGATCCCATGCGTTTCAACATAATGCACACCTTATTAAACCGTTGCCTTGAGTGCTTGATTGCAGTTATTGCTTACAGTACACACAACCAACTATAACATTTCTAATATAAAAATGCAATACTTGTCAACACTTACAAAAAACTATATACTTGTTTAGTGATGTTAATATTTTGGTGGGAACAACTTTTCGCAAATTTGCGAATTCGCAAACTGACACACCAAACCTTAGCATAACCGAAATACAACTACAAAATACGAAGGGGTGCCCAATTATGATACGAATGGTGGATCTTCAACGCGAACTCCTCGATATTGGTGATGACGTAAAAAAAGCTGTTGCAGAGTGCATTGACAGTGCACACTTTGTCATGGGTCCACGCTTGGCAAAGCTGGAAGACGACTGCCAAACCTACCTGAAGGCACAACATGCCATGGGGGTCGCAAACGGGACGGAAGCACTAACAATCGCCATGAAGGCTGTGGGACTACAACAAGGGGACGAAATCATAACAACACCCTTCACCTTTTTTGCAACGGCAGAAAATACAACACACCTCGGACTTGTTTGTAAATTTGCCGACGTCTCGCTGGACACCATGAATATCGCACCCGAGTCGGTGGAAGCACTCATTACCCCCAAAACAAAGGCGATTATCGTGGTGCATATCTTTGGCAACCCTGTTGACATGGATGCTATCCTCGCCCTTGCAAAAAAACACAACCTTGCTGTCATCGAAGATGCGGCACAGAGTTTTGGTGCAACGTACGACGCCAAACCCACTGGTGCCATTGGCGATGTGGGAACATTTAGCTTCTACCCAACCAAAAACTTCTCCGCCTATGGTGACGGTGGGATGATCGTTACCAACACGTCGAGTATTGCCCATAGAGTGCGTTCCCTGCGTAACCATGGCTCCTCCCCTGTGGACAAATACAACAATGTGGAGTGTGGCTACAACTCACGACTAGACGAAATGCAGGCATCGGTGCTCAACACCAAACTACCACTACTGGACGGGATGAACCAACGTCGGCGTGATATTGCTGCCCTTTACAGATCCCTCCTTGGGGACAAGGTATTGTATCAGAAGGAGCAGTCCAAGGGTGTGCACGTGTATCATCAGTTTACGATTCGCGTCCGTGCTGACAAGCGTGCTGGTGTGCTATCTGCTTTGCAGGCGAATAATATTCAGTACGCTATTTTTTACCAGATACCACTGCACCTTCAGGATGCGTTTCAGAGCCTTGGTTACAAGGCTGGGGATATCCCCAATGCGGAGCAGTTGTCGCAGGAGGTTGTCTCCCTGCCTGTGCATCCCTACCTGCGGGATGATGAAGTTGTCACCGTAGCGAAAACTATCCTTGGGGCTTTGTGATGGGGGGGGATGGTGCAGTTGCACCGAAATACAAAACAACATTGCGACATGTTCTATCTTCAGCCATGGTGTTGCTGAAAAAGCTTGTGCGTACGGTTTTGTACTACATAGCTTTAGAGCTAATTTCCGCATTTTACCAAGCGTTACGCCATTCTTGGAATGTTAAATACTACATTCATGAAGATTCCGTGAAGTTGGTGAACGACGATGATGCCCATTATGTTATTGCTATGTGGCACTACAACACTTTAGCGGCGGCGTTTTTGAGTGCACTGTGGGGCACAGTCCCCCTCGTATCCACTAGTCGCGAAGGTACTTTTGTTGCTAAGTTTCTGATTAAAATCGGTGTGCCTACTGTGGCGAGCAACAGCAAGACGAAGCCGTTGACTTTGCGTCGATCGGTGTCGTCCATGGGTTCGAATCGCGTTATTGTTGTGCCCACGGATGGATCTGTTGGCCCTAGGTTTCAGGTTAAAGTTGGCACAGGGTTCCTTGCTCGAACAACTAAGTCCCCCGTTGTGCCCATGTTGTTGGTTAGCGACAACCATGGTGTTGCAAAGTCGTGGGATAGGTTGATTGTGCCTAAGCCCCACTCGAACCTCCATATTATTATGGAGCAGCCGATACAGCCAACTCTGCCCATGTCGTCACAGCGTAAGAGGCCTCAGCAGATTACTGCCGAAGTGGAAGAAGTTTTGTTAAGGATGGTGTGCACACACTCCAATGATTATTTACAAAAGCATCACAGCGATCTTACGCTTTGCTCTTAGAGTATGGTACCTCTCCCCGTTTAAGGGGCTGAACTACAGCAGGAACAACTTCGCTGAGCTCATGGGGGGTACAAACTACCTCAACACACTCCAGAGCAGTGATAATAGCAATAACGACGGTGGTTACTTATGGTTCCATGTTGCTAGTGTGGGTGAGGTGCGAGCGTTGTCTCCACTCATATCCCACGTTCGTGCTGTCCATCCTAGTGTTAAGGTGGTTATCTCCACCATTACTGAGACGGGGAAGGGTGTTGCGTTGGAGGAGTATTCGCCGGATTTGGCGTTTATCTTGCCGGTGGAAAACCGTAGATCGTTGACACGAATATTTCGCACCATAGATGTACGTGGTGTTGTGATAATGGATACGGAGTTGTGGCCGTTGTTTGTTGATATTTCGTCCAAGGAGTCCGACGTATATTTGATAAACGGTCGTATGTCGCCCAATACGGCAAAAACTTACTCCCGCGTTGCCCTCCTTTTCAGGGGTTGTTTGGGTAAATTTACAGAGATTATTGTTAAGTCCGAGGAGGATGCCCAGCACTTCCTCAGTGTGAACGGGAGTATCAAGCCTCAGGTGAGTTTCGACATTAAGGTTCTTCAGCAGGGTGGTGTTCGCCTTTCGAATGATGAAGCCCGGATTAATCCCCCGTGGATGCGACCCATTGAGCTGTATTTGGCAAAACCGGTATTTCTCGCCTCCTCTTTGCACCTTGGTGAGGAGGGTTTTGTGTTGAGTGAGCTTAAGGCTAACCGTAGCGGTTACGGTGTATTGCTTATTGCTCCTCGTCATATGCATTTTGTGGACAAAATGGTTGCGAGCATACTTGCTGAAGGGTTTGCGGTGTCAACTTTGAGCGATCTTACTGCAGAGACTGAAGCACACTCATCAGCATCTGTGAAAGGGTTAGATGTTATCGTTATTGATAGGTTCGGTGTTTTGGGCGACCTTTACGCTTGTGCCGACAAAATTATTATCGGCGGATCGTTTCTGCCAAAACATAGTGGTCACAATCTTTACGAGGCGTTAGCACTTGGTAAGCGATGTGCGATGGGTCCGTACCATCGCAACTTTGAAGCGTTTGTGTCCATAGGTGTACGCCACAACCTTGTGGACGTTATCCCTGGCGATGAGTCTTCGGGGTACACCATGGCGGGCTTGGGGGAGGGTGTTCCCACACCGAGCAACCTTGAAGCGTTTAGCCATGAGATGGATGCTGTGAAAGAGTCGACCTTGAGCACCTACACTAATTTAATCCATAGAATTTTGAAACAGAACTAAATCACTAAATAAATTTCGCAAGAAGGAAGGGAACATGAAAGAGTTATTCATAGAGCTGAGGGTGCAGGAGATACCATCGGACACGCTGAACATAATGGAACAAACCTTTTGCGAAGGGGTAACAACCGCCCTCAAAAACGCAAACCTCGCATTCGGCAAAGTAACTCAAGGGTCAACACCCCGTAGGCTCTGGGTAAGTGTTGCAAACGTCGCTTCAGAGCAGGCGGATGCCGTGGAAACAGTCATCGGACCCCCCACAAGTATCGCCTACAACGACGACGGCACTCTGAGTGTTGCCGGTCAGAAGTTCCTCCAAAAAAATAGTGTGGACGAAACCGACTTGATAAAAACTACCGCTCGAGGGCGTGAAGTTGTATCGTGTAAGAAAAATATTGTCGGGCTGAAAACCGTGGATATCCTCCCCGAAATATTCCGCAACGCCATGGGCAGTATCAAGTCCAAGCGTAGCATGCGTTGGGGTAGGCACTCCACAGAATTCATACGCCCCTTGGAGGGTGTTGTATGTGTGTTTGGCGGCGAACCTGTACCCAACATACACCTAGAGCAGGACGACATCCCTGTGGGGAACACCACACTAGGACACCGATTCTCTAGCCATAACCAAATTACCGTTGGCGGTATGGACGACTACCTGCAAAAGATGGCTGAGGGTGGTGTTGTGCCGAGTTACGATCAGCGTCGCACCATGATCGCACAGTCGTTGGAGACACTGAACATTGAAAACGCACCCAAATCGTTCCTGCCAAGTACCCACAAGGTTGAGGTAGACGACGACCTTTTGCACGAAACAACAAACTTAGTTGAGTACCCATACCCTGTTGTTGGCATGTTCCACCAGAAGTTTCTCCAGCTGCCGAAAGGGGTGTTGACCACAACAATGAAGGTGCATCAGCGGTTTTTCAACACCGTAACAACAGCAGACAACGCCATCAGCAACTACTTTGTGGGTATCTCCAATAACCCGTTCCACCCCAACATACAAGAGGGGTACGAACGAGTAATCAACGCACGACTCCACGATGCACTTTTCTTTTACGAAGCAGACATGCAAACAACCATGGACGAAATGACAGAGAAATTGAACGGTATCGTGTTTATGCATGGGTTGGGTAGCGTTGCACAAAAGGTGGAGCGGATTGTTGCGTTGTCGTCCCTGTTGCCACCAACCTTAGGCGTGGATGTGGACACACACAGGGCAGCACAGCTGTGCAAATCGGATCTCACAAGTGCCATGGTCTACGAATTCCCCGAGCTTCAAGGGTACATGGGGGAACACTACGCCAGCAAAGGGGGGGAATCGCCAAACACCGCCCTAGCAATAAGGGAACACTACCTACCACGATTCGGCGACGACCTCTTGCCAACAAGCCATGAAGGGGCAATGGTCGCAATTGCAGATAAAATCGACTCCATATGCGGTGCCTTCATCGCCGGAACACCGCCAACAGGCAACGCCGATCCCCTTGGCATAAGGCGTCATAGTGTGGGTGTTTTGCGGATACTCCAGTCCATGAACTACACAGTATCGCTACACAGACTCATTACCGAATCCATAGCCACCTACCGAACAGTGTCAAACGTGGAACCACTACCCGAAACACACAAAAAATATATGGGCACCGACGAGCATATTGCTGATACCGTCCTCAAGTTTTTCGAAACACGACTTCAAGCAATGAACGCCGACACTGTTCCACCAAACTTTATTCAAGCAACATTTCAACTTAACAGAAATATTGGCGATGACGTAAACTTGGCACTAGCGTTGTATCAGATGTTTCAGGAGCAAGGGGACGAACAGCAAACATTTACAACCATTGCGGAGACGTTTAAGCGTATCAACAATATCCTCAAGAAGAACACAGTGTCGAGCCACACGGTGGCAAGCCACACGGTGTCAAACCACACGGTGGCAAGCCACTACGATGCCAAACTGTTTACGCAAGAGGAGGAGGTACACCTTGCCACGGAGTTGGAGAGGTTGTTGCCCATGGCACAGGAGAGTATCAGAAATGGCAACCATGCTGAAGGGGTGTCGGCTGTGTTGAGTATCGCTCCTGCAGTGGAGGGTTTTTTCGATAAGGTTATGGTCAACCACGACGATGAGTCGGTGCGGGCAAACAGGCTCGCATTGCTCCAGCAGTTACGCAAGCTCTTCACCACTGTGGGTAATTGGGAGGTACTTTAGTTTTTTGGGGGAGGGGTTGTCGTGGTGGTGCCCCTCGTGTGGTGCAATCTGCAATCGTGTACAAAGCTTCGCCGTTGTTGCCGTTTACGCAATCTGCAATCGTGTACAAAGCTTCGCCGTGGTTGCCGTTTACGCAATCTGCAATCGTGTACAAAGCTTCGCCGTTGTTGCCGTTTACGCAATCTGCAATCGTGTACAAAGCTTCGCCGTTGTTACCGTTTACGCAATCTGCAATCGTGGTGCCTTAGTTTAGGGCTGTGCCCTTCAAGCACCCCCCTTCAAGCACCCCCTTCAAGCACCCCCCTTCGGGGCTATTTGCCGATGCAGAAGTTGGCGAATATGTTGTTGAGGATGTCGTCGGTGTAATCTCGTCCTGTAATGCGTGACAGTTCGGTTTTCACGGTGTGTAGCTCGAACGCAACCAGGTCGAGTCCCCCTTCGTTCACCATCTCCACCACGTCTGCCACTAGCTTTGCACTACGTAGGAATACGTCCCTTTCTCGGCTTGAGCTGATAATATTCTGTTGGTAGCTTTGCACACCATCCTGCAGAAACTTTTCTAGCAGTGTGATTACTTGGCGGTACGACTGTTTGTGAGCAGAGTTTGTTTCGGTGTTGTCGGCGAGTGTTATTGTTGCGTCAAACGTTACTGTGTTGCTGTGTTGCGTGTTGCTGTGTTGTGTGTTGCTGTGTTGTGTGTTGCTGTGTGTTGCGAGGTCGATTTTGTTGCCCACAAGTATGTGTGGCTGTTTTTTGAGCATGTTGATTAGTTTGTGGTCGTATTCGTCCATGGGTTTCGACGCGTCAAACATCCCTATTGCAATGTGGCATTGTTTTAGTTGTTGGTAGGTTGCTTGTATCCCTTCCTGTTCGATTTTGTTTTGCGTTCCCCTTAGTCCAGCTGTGTCGATGAAAGATACTGGCACGCCGCGAATATGTATCTGTTCTTTGATGAAGTCCCTTGTTGTTCCGGCGTGATGGGATACGATGGCACGGTTGTAGCCTAGTATTTTGTTCATGAGTGATGATTTGCCCACGTTGGGTTTGCCTACGATGGCGACGATTAGTCCTGTTTGTATAAACCTTGTTTGGTCGTATATATTCACTAGGTTTAGGAGTGTTTGTTGTAGTTTGTGTAGGTGTTTTGTGATGGTTGTGAAGTCTTGTTCCCCTTCAGTGTCGTCGGGGAATTCGATTAACGCTTCCACCATTGTGGCAAGTTCGATTACGTTGTTTATGATTGCGTCCACCCCTTTTCGTGTAGCACCGTGCATCCTGTTGTAGGAGTTTTCCAGTGCGGGTATGGATGATGCGTGTATGAAGTTGTCCACAGCTTCGGCTTCGGATAGTGTTATTCGTCCATTGAGGAACGCTCGTTTGGTGAATTCGCCCCCTTCGGCTGCTTTCATACGTTTGCCTGATGGTAGTTGTAGTGAGATTAGTGCGTCGATTGCTGTTTGCACAACCATGGGGTTCCCGTGGAAGAATACTTCGAGGGTGTCTTCGCCGGTGTAGCTGTTTGGTTTGGGGTAGTATGTGAGGACAACGTCGTCGCGGACGTTGGTGTTGTTGGTGTTGTTGGTGTTGGCACAGCTTTGGAACAGTGCGTACACGCTTTTACGAGGTTCAGGTTGCCATGTGTGTTGCGGAGTGTGTTCCCGTTGCCCGCCGTGCTCGTGGGCGTGTTTGTGAGCGTGCTCATTACCACGACCATGTGGTTGAAACAGAGCCAACGCCTCAAGTGCCTCCGTACCACTAATTCGGATACCGATAATAGCGGACGCCATCATGGGAGTCATTGGTGCTACGATTGTTGTTGTGTTTCTGGGTATTTCTTCGTTGGTCATGTTCCGTCTCCTGGGGAGTTTCGCGTTCAGTTTCTGTTATTGCGATTGTTGTTTGAGGAAGAGGTGGTAGTAGATGTGTTCCAGCATGGTGTTGAATGTCTGCCTGTTGAGTGACGATATTGCGAGTGCGTCGGGGTGGCTTTCGCTGATAGCACACCTTTGTTCTTCGTCCACGAGATCCATTTTGTTGAATACGACTAGTGTGGTTGTGTCTGCAAGAGCGAGGTCATCGAGGACAGTGTTGACGGATTCGATTGCTTGCAAGTAGTTTGGGGAGCTTCCGTCTACAAGGTGTATGTAGAGGTCTGAGTCGGCGATTTCACTGATTGTTGATTTGAATGCTCCGAGTAGGTTTGGTGGCATGTTTCGTATGAATCCTACGGTATCGGTGATGATAACTTCTTTGTCTTCGGGGAATCGTACTCGTCGTGAGTATGTGCTGAGTGTTGCGAACGCCCTCTGGTCGGCGTAGATATTGCTGTTGGTTAGAGCGTTGAGTAGGGTGGATTTGCCTGCGTTTGTGTAACCGACGATTGAGACTGTGGGCACTCCGCTGTTGATACGTGCTTTACGACTCTCTTGTCGGCTTCGTTCTATGATTTTGAGTCGTTTTGTGAGTATTGAGATTCGTGTTTGTGCTCGTCGTCTGTCCATTTCGAGTTTGCTTTCACCGGGTCCCCTTGTTCCGATTCCGCCTGCGAGTCGTGAGAGAGCGTCTCCCATCCCTACGAGGTGTGGTAGCATGTATTTGAGTTGTGCGAGTTCGACGCGTACTTTCCCTTCGTCGGTTTGTGCTCTTTGTGCAAATATATCTAGTATTGTTTGTGATCTGTCGATAATTTTGAGTTCGGTGAATTGTGCAATACTTTTGAGTTGTGTTGGTGTTAGGTCGTTGTCGAAGATGAGTAGTTCTGCTCCTTGGTGTAGTGCTTCGATGACCACGTCGCTAAGTTTCCCTGGTCCCATGATGTAGGATGGGTGCACCTTTGGTCGTACTTGGTAGTGCATACTTGTTACTGTTATGCCTGCTGATGTTGCTAGTTGTAGTAGTTCGTCCATGGCGGTGTCAACTTCGCTTTTGTGTTTGTAGACTCCGATGAGTACAGCGGTTAGTGTTTTAACTTTGCTTGTTGTTTCGGTTTTGGTTGCTACTGTTTTGGTTTCTATTGTTTTGTGTGTTGCGGGTGTTTTGAGTAGATCCTCTTCAATCTCTTGAATGAAAAGTAGGAAGTCGTTTTTTTGTTGGTAAGGGTTTTGTTTGATGGTGTGGTGTAGGTGTTCGCTGGCGGTAATGCCGGTTGGGGTTTGTCCGATTGTGGTAGTTGGTTTGTAGGGTAGTATGTATGCTGTGTGGAGAGTTGTGGGGACCCCTTGTTTATCGAAGTTTATGACGCTAATAACATCGAGTCGTAGTAGTGCTAGGTCGGTGAGGTCGTCTCGGGTTAGTCCCTCTTTGGTGAGGTGTGTGTGAATTAGTCGTAGTCCACGGAGTCGTAGTTGTGAGGATTTGGTTGAGGAGCTGAATTTGGTTAGCACGGGGATAACGAGTCCACGAGCGTCGCCGACAAGGACAAAAACAACTAACCCTTTTCGGTTGATGATTAGTCCGACTTGTCGTTTGATTAGGGAGCTGATTTCGGCGAGTAGTTTGGCTGTTTCGATGGGTATGATGTAATTGGGGTCGAGTTTTTTTTTGCCTAACCCTTCAAGTTTTTTAATTTCTGATGGTTTGAGCCCTTGGAGATTCCCTTCTAGCATGTATTATTGTTCCCCCTTAGGGTATTGCATTGGTTTGCGGTATTTTTTGTGTGTTAGGTTGAATATTTAAGTAGCGTTGCAATAAGGCATACAAAAATATTGTATATTTAAAATGGTTAATGTACAATGTAAATTGTGATAAAAACAGCTTAATTTGGGGTATGGTTAGGTGTTGCGTCAGGTTGCTGGTTACGCACCGAGCAACACACTAATCAACTTGCCAAAATTTATTAGTGTATCTTTTATATATTTCGTTGCTATATAATACAACATGTATCATTATGTTTAAAAATACCGATATATTAAAGTGAAAATGAAAGAAAAATTTAAAAGGGGTATGAATAGGCTTGGTAGCAGTACTGTTGCAGTCGTCTATTGCTAGGAGATAATAGTGAATTTTAACTTGATGCGATTACTTTTCAAGGGTAGAGCCATGTTTTTCTGGTATCCCACAGCACTCATCCTGCTTGTTTACCTCTCCCTCAACCTCTACTCCTCCCTAAAAGTATCAACGTACAATCTTTATCTTTACGATCAAAATGGCGAGCTTATTCGCCAAGATAGTAACCTATCGTATAGCGAAATAGAAAGCATTACCGGTCAGTACATTACTACTCTTCCACCAAGTAAGTATATCGAACCTATTTATTAATGATTTTTATGACGGAAACTCATGAAGGCATTGGAAATCGTGATGTTGTTCAATCAACCAACCGCAATCTGTGGAGCTACGCCTTAATTGACGCCTCCCACTTAGAACCTATTCTTAGTGTGACCGATATCCCACGACCTATTGCCGAAACCCTCTACAAGCGTGGCATATCAGATCCACAAATCTTAACCAAATACCTGCAGCCCTCCCTCTCAAACCTCCTTAACCCCTTCCTGATGACCGACATGGAGCTGGCTGTTGATCGCATTTACGAAGCCATCGTTTCCCGCGAGTCTATCTGCATCTACGGCGACTATGACGTTGACGGCATAGCATCCACCTCCCTTATGCTAATATTCTTACGCCATGTTGGTGCCAAATACCGCTCCTATATCCCCAGCAGGCTTCACGAAGGCAACGGACTCAACAAGAACGCCATCGATATCCTCCACAACAAAGGTGTCTCCCTGCTCATCACAGTAGACTGTGGCATCGGCAACCTCGAAGAGATAAAATATGCCCACTCCCTCGGGATGACTGTTATCGTTACCGATCACCACAATACCTTCCTCGGACTACCACCAGAAGCGTATGCCGTTATCAACCCCAAACGCGACGACGACCTTTACCCCTTCAAAGAACTTTCCGCCTCGGGGATTGTGTTCAAAATTATCATGGCACTCAAGTCTGTACTAGTAGAGCAAGGGTTCTTCGACAAACACAACATAGAAAAACCACACCTTGCAGATATGTTGGGTATCGCTGCCCTTGGAACCATGGCCGATCTTGTTCCCCTCGTCGGCGAAAACAGAATAATTGTCAAGGAGGGGCTGAAAATGCTCTGCAAAGAGGGGCATTACCCCGGACTTGATGCCCTTTTCGAACACTCATCCTCCACCAAACCACAAAACCTCTCCGTCTACAAGGTTGGCTTCCTTATCGCACCACGCATTAACGCTGCAGGTCGCTTGGGTAGCTGTCAGATTGCTGTTGACCTCCTGATGTGCCAAGACAGCAAAGAGGCGAATGCAATTGCAATCAAACTCGAAAACACAAACCACGAGCGACGACAAATCGAGCGTATCGCGTTTAAACAGTGTGTTGATATTATCGAAGAGGGTGACCTACACAACAAACACGAGTGCCTTATCTTGCACTCTGCTGACTGGCACTTAGGAGTTGTTGGCATTGTGGCATCCCGCCTTGTAGACAAATACCACATGCCCGTAATCATCATGACTTCTCGCGGTGACTATGCCAAAGGCTCTGTTCGTACTGTTAGCCACATGGACATTTTAGCGGTAATGCAACAGTGCGGACACATGCTCCTAGACTACGGCGGTCATCCACATGCTGCTGGAATACAGATACTTGTGGACAATATCCCCAGACTTCAAGCAGAGATGGACAGAATTATCATAGAGATGGCTGAAAATACCGTCAAAAAGGAAACACTGCACGTTGGCTCATGTATCGCACCCCATGAGTTGGACAACAACCTTGTTGAGTGGATAGACCACCTCGCACCCTTTGGCTACGGCAACAAAGAGCCACTCTTTTGCATGGATAAAGTACAATTTACACCGATTATCCGAACCTTTGGCACAAGCGGATCACATTGCTTAATAAACATCGAGTGCCAAGGGTACACCTTCGAGTGTGTTGTTTTCAATTGCCTGAGCTGGGATCTCAACACCCTTGGGGGGAAAGAACACACCATCCTTTTCACACTATCCTTGCGTGAAAATTACCTATCGAGTAAGATACAGTTAAAGATACTGGATATTGCAGAGGGGAGTATGGGTAAGCTATAACTGTACCCCACGGACTGCACGTATTTAGGTGGCAACTCCGATTCGTATTCCGATTCGTATTCGTGGTTGAGTGCACCCTTTAGCTCAGAACAACAACCCCTTTACAAATAATATAACACAACGGTGCATACATGATAAAACACATATCAGACTACGACGAATTATTAGACATACTCCGACCCGTCTCCAACGAAGAATCACTGCTCCTACACGCAGTAGATTTCGCACGCAAACACCACACTGGTCAGGTTCGCAAAAGTGGCGAAGAGTACATTATCCACCCCCTCAACGTTGCCATCATCCTGCTCAACATGAACCTAGACGACGCAACCATCATTGCCGGCATCCTACACGACATTATTGAAGACACCGACATAACGTACGAAGATGTTGAACGTGAATTCGGCTCCACGGTCGCATTCTTGGTGGACGGTGTTACCAAAATCGGCAAGATTAGTTACCAAGCAGGTGGCGTGAATGCCTCTGTGCAGGCAGACTCGTTCCGCAAGATGGTCATCTCCATGACCCGCGATATTCGTGTGCTACTCATCAAACTTGCCGATAGGCTCCACAATATGCACACCCTCCACTACCTTTCCGAAGAGAAACAACAACGAATTGCAGGGGAAACGCTGGATATCTACACACCCCTCGCACACCGTCTTGGTATCGCTTGGGTCAAGTGGGAGCTGGAGGATATGGCGTTCCGCATCCTTCACAAAGAGGAATACTACAGCATTCAAGATCAGGTTAAGCTAAAACGACCCGAACGGGAAAACTTTATCTCCCTCGTCTGCAACACACTAGAAAACGCCATGGAGGAAGCAGGGATAAAAGGGGACGTCATGGGGCGACCTAAACACTTCTACTCCATCTACAACAAAATGAAAAAGAAAGGCACGGACGTTGCAGAGATGTACGACCTCTTCGCTGTCCGCATCCTTGTAGACTCCCTTGCCGATTGCTACGGCTCCTTAGGCATCATTCACCACCTCTGGCACCCCATACCATCACGCATCAAAGACTACATCGCACTACCCAAGTCGAATATGTACCAATCCCTGCACACCACTGTCATCGGACCCGAAGGGAATGTTGTAGAGATACAAATACGCACGTTCGAAATGCACAAAATCGCTGAAGAGGGTGTTGCCGCACACTGGCAATACAAAGAGGGTGAACAGAAAAAATCATCCAACTTCGACATGCAAATCAGCCAACTAAGGCAACTCGTTGACCAACACGAATCATCCGAATCCAGCGACTTCATGAACATGCTCAAAACCGACTACCTCTCCGACCAAATCTACATATTCACACCCAAAGGCGACGTGGTAGAACTTCCCGATGGTGCCACCGTCCTCGACTTCGCATACACAATCCACACCGAAGTAGGAGACAAATGCACAGGTGCAACGGTGGAAGGACGAATTCTACCCATTCATGCCAAATTGCAAAACGGTCAGAAAATCGTACTACTCACAAGCAATAACCAAAAACCGAAAAAAGAATGGCTCAACCATGTCGTAACCTCACGTGCGAAATCCAAAATCAAAAACTACCTCAGCAAAGTGCACAAAGAGAAAAAAATAGAGACGGGACGTACACTGCTCGAAAGGGAGTTTGCACTCAACAAAACAAACCCCAACCTGCTATACAAAAACGAAACACACCAACAACAACTACTCAAAGCTGTAGGGTATGGACACCTATCCGAAATGTACGTCATGCTATGCGACGGCAAACTAACCGCAAGGGAGGTTTGGAACAAATACCTCGGAGTCAACAAAGAACTTGGCAAACAAAAAGAAGCTGAAAAAAAACTAGAAGAAGCAAAAGCCGACGCAGAAGTACTGCAAAATAATGTGGTCAATCAGCAGACAACAAAGAAAAAATCGAAGAAAACAAACAAATCACCACTCACTGTGCTAGGAATTAGCCATATGGTAACCAAAATGGCAAAATGCTGCTCGCCGATGCAGGGCGATAGCATTATCGGATACATTAGCTCAGGGAAGGGGATTATTATTCACAGAGTCGACTGCACACTGCTCAAAAATGCCAAAGATCAAAATAGGTTTATCAGTGTTGAGTGGGACGAAAAAGCCCACTACAATAGCGAAGTGAAAATGGATCTTGAAATCAATGTCAACTCCGTAGGACTAGTTGGAGCCATCGGCAACCTAATGAAAGACAACGGTGTGAACATCATATCCATTAACCTTACACCGATGAAAGAGTCGGGCACATCCAAGCTCTCCATGGTACTGGATATCCCAAATCGTGCCACGCAGGACAAGATTCGCCAATCCCTTACGACAAATATTAAGCACGTTATACGCATACTCTAGTTGTGCGGTGTTGCGGTTGTGC
>CAMZNS010000033.1 GCA_947313855.1 uncultured Deferribacteraceae bacterium | reverse complement strand
GCACCTAGAATCGGAAGGTGGCGATGAGCGTGTACCTGTCCCCCACAACATCGGGCACAAACGATAGGGTGGGGCGTAGAGCATTGTGTTGCCGTTGCCGTAGGTTGCCGTTGGCATCGAAGTGGTAGTTGTACATGGCATAACCGATGGCACCGCCTAGGAGAGCACCAGCAACAACGTCGGTGAAGTAGTGCTTGTCGCCACCGATACGCGTAACGCCAACAAACCCTGCAAACAGGTATGGGGCACCAGCGTAGGCATACCGCAGGGGCGATTCCTGATGGGTGCGATAAAGGTCGGTGCCGAACCACGAAGCAACCATAAACGTTTGTGCACTGTGTCCGCTGGGGAAGGAGAGGCGGTTACCACCCTCAGGACGCTGTCGACCGAAGGTGTACTTGCCGATGGTGGTAACGCCGTGCATCAGAAGCAGGGACTCGGTGTACACATACGATTTCGCAAGGGCATCAGCAGGTCGAGCACCCAAGTAGTACAGGTAGGGCACGAGGAGCATCCCCTGTGCACCCTTGTCGCCAAGGGCGTAAACGGTTGGTGATACGGTGAACGTAATGCGTTCGTCTATCCGTGGGGAGTATGTTGTGTGGAACAACGGCTCTGGGCGAGTGATAACGAGGGCGGTGCCAACGAGACCAAGTGTGAGGGCGGTGTACTGTAGGGGGGCAGGGGACACAGACCATACGGGGGGCTGGCTTGATTGGCTTGATTGGCTCGATTGGCTTGACTGGCTTGACTCAGACGCAAAGGACGTTGTTGGCAGAGTTATGAGCAGAGTCGTGAGCAGAGTCGTGAGCAGGGTGACGATGGGCACGTATGTTCGAAGCATGGTTTTATCCTATGGTTTTAGCCTATGGTTGTGTAGTCATGTTGTTGCATTGTAGTTTTCTGTTCGGTTCTAGGTAGCTAGCTAGTTCGCACCAGTAGCCGATTGCCCGCACATTGCCGCACATTGCCGCACATTGCCCGCACAGCAGTACGGGGAACGCTGTTATCGGTGAAAGCTCGTGGTTGCTTTAGATGCTGTCAATGTCCACGTCAAAGTCTTCGTCTTGCAGGTGTGTTACGGCTACAGCCACTTCGTAGTTGGTGGATTTTTTGGAGAAGAAGTCGTGCTGTGTTGTTTCGGTTGAGAGTCCATTGAGCACAATGGGGTTCATCTCCACATTGGAGTACATCTCTTTGCGACCCATGTTTTGCAGTGCTTTGTTGGCGTTGTATTTGAGGAATTCGCGTACTTCGTGTTCCAGTTTTATTGGTGCGTAGATTTCGTTTGTGTAGGTGATTTCGTTGTCCATGAGTTGCATTAGCAGGTTGTGTGTTTTGTTATCGGCGAGGGTTTTGTTGTTTTCGGAGAGTTTTGCGTACTGTTCTTGTGCTAGTAGTCCGACGAATAGTCCGTGTACGTTTTCGTCTTGCAGTATTTTTTTGATGATGTCTCCACTTGCCACCATTTCGCCGTGTCCAGCGAGGTAGAGTGGTAGGAAGAATCCGCTGTAGAAGAGGAACGATTCCAGTAGGATGGATGCCACCATTGCCATGTAGATGTCGAGGTCGTCCACATTGTTTTTGTCAAGGGCACGGTAGTAGGAGTCGATGACGCTACTTTTGTATTGCAGTTGCGGGTTTTGCTCTATCCAAGCGAAGACTTCGTCGATTGTGTCCATGGTTGCGACGGTGGTGAAGATTGTTGAGTACGATTTGGCGTGTATCCCCTCCATCATGGACATGAACGCGAGTACTGTTTTGTTTTGTAGTGAGCCAACATGGTCGATGAGTTTTGGCATTCCGGTGGTGCTTTGCAGTGTATCGAGCAGTGTTAGTCCACCGAGGACATAGTTGTAAGCTTCACGCATCTCTGGCGAGAGGTTTTTGTACGACTGAATATCGTTGGAGGGTATGTATTCGGTATCTATCCAGAACTGTTTGAGGTTTTGTTCCCAGAAGACGAGTGCGTAGTCGTTTTCGGGTGTATTCCAGTTAACAGCGGCGTAGATTTTGCTTGTTGTTGCCATGGTAGCTCTCCGTATTTCCGTCTATGGTACGCGTATTTTGATGTTTTGCGTATGTTTATTATTTATGCTTCGCAGCCGATGCAGTCATCAATTTGCGATTTTTTGGTTCGGGTGTAGTACAGGGATTTGAGTCCTAGTTTGTGTGCAACGATGAAGTGTTTTGCGATGCTACGTGTATCGGTTTCGCCTCTGATGTGCAGTATTGTGGAGATACCTTGGTCGACATGTTGTTGTATGATGGACATGAGTTTCATGACCTTGTTTTGATCCATGTCGTAGGCGGATTTGTAGTAGAAGAAGGTTGAGTCGTTGAGGTATGGCATGGGGTAGAATGTTTGGCTGTTGCCGTACTCTCGTGTTTCGATAACGCTTGTGATGGGCATGACAGATGCTGTTGCGTTCATGACGTAGGATGTTGATTGGTTTGGTGCGATGGTGAGTCGGTATGCGTGGTAGAGTCCGTGTTGTTGCACCTGTTGGGCGAGTGTTTCCCAGTCGTTCCGTGTTGGGATGTTCATCCCTTGGAAGAGTTTGGCAACGTTGTCGTATTCGGGTTGGATGTTGTGTTGCGTGTATTTGCGGAAATACTCCCCTGATGCGTAGTCGGACTTGTGGAAGTCTTTGAATGCCTTGCCAAACGACTTTGCCACCGCCATGGAGGCTTTGATGGAGTAGTAGTTCATCATCATGAAGAACACGTTAGCGAAGTCTCGTGCTTGGTTGCTTTCGTACATGATGTGGTTTTTGGCTAAGTATCCGTGTAGGTTCATGGCACCGAGTCCGATGCTGTGGAGTTCGTCGTTTGCTTTTTGTATGGAGGGGGCGTGTTCAATGTTGGTCATGTTTGTGACGGCGGTGAGCATGACTGTTGCGACGTACACGGCGTTTTCCAGTGATTTGTTGTCCATAACGGTGGCGATGTTTAGTGATCCGAGGTTGCACGAGATGCCCCGTTTGATTTTGATGGGGTCGCCGTATTGAATATGGCTCACTTCGGATAGTTGCATAATTTCTGTGCAGAGGTTGGAGAATTTGATTTTGCCGATGCCAGCGAGTGGGTGTTGGTTGTTGGCGTTGTCGATGAATATCATGTAGGGGTAGCCACTCTCTTTTTGCGTTTGGGCGATTTTCACCAGCAGTTGACGTCCTTGAATAGTACGTTTCTTCACTTTGGGGTTGTTGGCAAGGGTGTCGTACATTTCGTCCATGTTCATTTCGTCGAGGTAGATGCCGTACTCTTTGAAGACGGTGTAGGGGGAGAAGATGAGCACATCGCCACCGGATGCACAGAGATCCATGAACTTGGAGGGGACAACAACGCCCAAGGAGAGGGTTTTGATGCGGATAGCTTCATCGGCATTCACCTTTTTGGAGTCCAGGAACTCTTCAATGTCCCAGTGGAAAATATTGAGGTACACAGCACCAGCACCGGGTCGTTGACCGAGTTGGTTTGCGTACGAGAACACATTTTCGAACATCTTCATTACGGGCAAAACACCGCTAGAGCGATCCTCAATCCCCTTGATAGGCTCGCCACGTGCACGAAGTTTCGACAGGTTAAACGCAACGCCACCACCGATGGACGACAGATAAGCAGCGTACTCCTGTGCACGGGAGATTGCCTGCAGTGAGTCGTCAACCTCATCCATGAAACAGCTGACGAGTTCGCCAGAACGTTTTCGCCCAGCGTTTAGGAATGTGGGAGTTGCAGGTTGGTATTCTTGGCTAATCATAACGCTCACAAACAGATGAGCTGAATCCACACTGCCCTGTGCGAGGTAGAGTGCACATGATGCGATGCGGTCTTCGTACCGCTCAAGGTATTGAGAGCCATCATCGGTTTTCAGTGCGTAATCGTTGTAGAATTTGTAGGCACTCATGTACGATCCGAAGCGGAAGTTTCGCCGATAGGCAGCCTCAAACACGCCTATCAAGTCGTCTTCACTGTACATTTTGAAGAAGTCGATGTAGTAGTCTTCGTCCACAAAGTAGTGTATCTTTTCGGCGAGGGTGGGGAACACCATCATGTTTGGGTTAACGTGGCTGACAAAGTAGGAACGAACAGCGTCCTTGTCCTTCTCCACATCGAGGGAGCCGTCACCTTTGTGTAGCGTTATTTGGTTGTTGAGTGCGATCCACGGGCTTGCTAGCATCCCTGTCTCCTTAGGTGCACGAAGTGACAGGAAATAGTAGGCACGCACAGATTATGCACCACCTCCCCTTCATGCGTTGTTGTCGTTGTTGTTGTCGTTGTTGTAATCGTTGTTGTAATCGTTGTCGTAGGTAACGTTTTTCGTTAGCGTAATTGTTAGTGCTAGCCGTCAGGGTACTGCAGGGGGCTAGACGAGTCTAGACTTGTCTAGACGAATCGGCTTTCATTTTCGAGCCCATGTAGGTACTTCATGAAAGTAACCACGTCGTTAATGGTTCCAGCCAGCTCCCATTTGAGCGAGAGTTGAGCATCCCACGCTTTGGCGATAATATCGGCGGCACGACCATACTGATGCATGCCCCAGTTTTTGTTGCCACTGCTTCCGATGGACAAGATATTCTGCCCATTGCTCCCCTGCTCCAGAAATTTTTCCGTAATTTGAGGCACAACACCGAATCCGTCGGTGTATGTGAGCATGTGAAATGGTTCATCGATGTTGGGTATGTTGGTACTACTGATGCGATGAAAAACAAGGGCGTTCGGCGGTATTTCGGGGGATTTGAGGCGAACAAAGGCAAATTCCACCTTGTCCACAAAACGTTTCACCTGTCCTGTGCGGGATTCATACACAATATGCAACATGATATTCTCCTAGTAAAGTGGTCTCCTAGCAAAGCAGCTTCCCAGTAAAACAGCAGGGTATTCAGGGTGTTACGAGTTAACACGGGGTGCAATCGTTGCGAGTTGTTCCGGTTTGTAGCCTGTGAGGTGGTCAACAACTTCACCGTTATCGTCGATCAGAACGATGGTTGGCAGTATACGGACCATATATTTGCCTGCAAGTTCAGGGCTTTCGTAGGCATCGATTTTGTCGTAGTTGGTATTGTTGTCAGCAAACCAAGCCATAACATGGGCACATGGTTCGCAGTCTGGTTTTGAGAAGAGGAGAATTTTCATAAGGTACACCTATTGGTTTTTGTTAATTTTGTAAAAATGTTTGAGCGTTTATCTGTGTTTGTGCGCGGTCAAATTGTGTAAAAAGTTTCTATTTTTGTGTTTGTTTTGGGTATGTTGTTGTTTGGAAAATTCTTATTTTGTGTAGTTCTCTTTGTGATGTTTTAAAAGTAAATATCAAGTACACCTTAGACAACTATACATATTTAAGCTTTGTTTGTAAAGCTCTTTCAAAGTTTGAAAAGTGTTTCCAAAGCTTGAAAAGTGTCTGCCATGGTTTCTTTGTTGGAGTTTGTGAGATCTTAGGGGTTGATGGTGTTGCACAAAAATCGTTAGGTAGTTTAAGTGGTAAGCGAAGTTGTGCGAATATGTTTGCTAGTTTTTGCATTAGTTGTGTTATGTATTTTGTTGTGTGTGAAGGGTTTCCGAGTGTTAGTGCAAAAATATTGGTATAAAGTCAAGATTTTGCTTGCAATTGTGATTAAACTTTGCTAGTATTATCAACGCAGCAGGAGTTTGGTTCCTGCGAAATTCCATTAATATGGGGCTGTAGCTCAGCTGGGAGAGCATCGCCTTTGCAAGGCGAGGGTCGTCGGTTCGAACCCGTCCAGCTCCATACCTTTCTTTACTTTCCACCTTTCTTTTTCACCAACCTTCCATTTTCCGTCACAGATGAGCATTTTTCGCACATGCGAGCCGTTTTCGTCACGTATGAGCATTTTTCGCACATTCGAGCCGTTTTCGTCACAGATGAGCATCTTTCGCACATGCGAGCCGTTCTCGTCACGTATGAGCATCTTTCGCACATTCGAGCCGTTTTCGTCACAGATGAGCATCTTTCGCACATTCGAGCCGTTTTCGTCACAGATGAGCATCTTTCGCACATGCGAATAGCTTACCTCATGTTGAGGACGAGTTTCACCTCTGTGGTGGATATTCCGAGTTCGCGTGCGATATCGATGTTGCTGAGTCCATCGTTGTGCAGTTTGATGACTTTGTCTCTCATGGATAGTTCTTGCAGTTGGGCGTTGTGTTTGTCGCTAATATTGTGTCCGCCACTGTGTTCGCCGCTGTGTCCGCCACTGTGTCCGCCACTGTGTTCGCCACTGTGTTCGTTCGAGGGTGTTTTTGTTCCTTGTTTGATTGTGGTTGTGGGCAGGTATTCATCTTGATCTATGACCCAGCTGAGGTCGCTTTCGGAGCTGTGTTCGTCGCGGTAGAGTATGTCTTTCGTGTTGTTGGTTGAGTTGTATTTGTTTCTGTTTAGGTTAGTGTTTGTGTTAGAGTTTAGGGTTGATTTTTCGATATTATCTTCGTTTGGGAACCCGCGGTGCACCATCACATCGCGGTATGAGTTTTGTGGTCGTGGGCTTGTTATGCGTGGCTGAGGTTGTTGTGGTTGTTGTGAGTGTTGTGAGTGTTGTGAGTGTTGTGGTTGTTGTGAGTTATCGGTCATAATGTTGAGTGTTTCGCCTATTTCGTTGTTGGAGTATGGCGATGCGGGTTTGAGCCATGGTACGGGGTCGTCCATCTGTTGTGGTTGTGGTTGTGGTTGTGGTTGTGGTTGTGCTTGTGCTTCGAGTTTTTGTTCCATTTCGAAGACGGTTTCGGTATGTTTCTGCGTATTGGGGAGTTTGTTGTATCTGTCGTTTCCGCCTACCATGGGTTCTGTGGCTTTGATACGGTCTTCCATGTGTGTCATGAGCAGTTCGAGTTTGTGTATTTTTGCGTCAACGAGTTCGGTGGTGTCTTCGAGTAGCATCTCTTTTTCGCGAATGCTCCCTTCGAGTGAGGCGGCTATTTTTTCGGAATCGAGGACGATGGAACGCATCTCTTCCATAAAGTGTGCGACTTCGGCTGGTGATATCTCCATCCCTACAACTTTGCGACTGAGGCGTTGCATGCGTATCAGTATGAATCCGACAATAAAGAGTAGTAGTAGAATAACAATATACAGAATCATCATTACTGTGTAAATATTCATGGTTGGTAGAGCCTCCATGGTGTTTAGTCTGTTGAGGAGATGGTTTGTTGTTCGGTGAGCAATTTCATTGCTGCACGGTCGTGGTAGAAGATGTATTTTGCAACTTCCTCACGTACCTCTGCGTCCATCTCCCAGAAAGAGCACTGTAGCCAAGTTGTGCCATCCGTGCTTGTTGTTGCCCCCACTATATCACAGGGTAACTGAAAAGTCATAGAAATATTGCCACTCTTGATGGGTAGTGTGAGTAGCAGGGATCGACCTTGGGTAGGGTGTGCGTCAGGGTGTGCGTCAGGGTGTGTGTCAGGGTGTGCGTCAGGGTGTGCGTCAGCATCAACGCTCATGGAGATATGTTGCAGGGATAGTGTGAGCCCTCGAGCGTGGGGGAGGTTGTCTTGGTTGCTGTTGTGATTGTGTTGGTTTGCGAGGAGGGCGTCTTCAATAGCCTCTAGGCGGGTGTTGATGGACTGAATAGCCTGCAGAAGTATGTTAACGTATGCTGGAGCGTCTGCCATGGAGAGGGGTGGGGTGTAGGATGATCTTGCCTGTTGGAGTGCGTGTTGGTTAAATTCGTGCACGTGGGCAACGATGCGACCGCGTTCGCCGTCGTTATTGTCTTCATGGGTTGCAATTGCAATGGGTTTGTAGAATATTTTATGTGTGTAGTTGCAAATGTGGGTGGTGTTCACCCCGTGGGTGTTCACCTTGTGGGTGTTCACCCCGTGGGTGTTCACCCCGTGGGTGTTTGGGGTTGTGGAGTGGAACGCTATGGTGCGTTCCTCAACATTTTGCGTGTTGCCATGGTAGTCGTACTGCAACGTGATACCAAGTTGTGCCTGTTTGCCGTTGTGGAAGAATATGAGCAATCCTTCCACCGGATTGTCGCCATTGTTGTTGTTGACGAATAGAGTTGATGGTTGCACGGATCGCGGTAGTCGGATGGTTCCCTGACTATCCGTGTTGCGTGTGCCTGTGTGTGTGCCTGTGTGTGTGCCTGTGCGAGTGTTGTTGATGGTTGCCATGACGTACATTACTTGTCGTGGGAACCTGTTTCCCAGTATGAGTTTTGCACGTATGTTGTCCATGTTTCCCCCTTTCGGCAGTATGGTTTTTGTGTGGTAGTGGTGTATTTGTGGTGTGTGTTAGTATTAGGTTGCGATTTTCAGTGCTACAAAGACTATTAGTGAGGCGAGTATGACAATGATGGACACCACACTTAGTCGGTAAGCGACCCGTTCGGAGTAACGCATGATGTCAAACTTGTATCGCAACACTTCGTCGTCCACTTTGAGTAGTACGGCGATGGCTTCTTCGATGATTCGTCTGTTTGTGTAAGCGTCTTCGAGGCTTTCGTATTCTACAACGTTGCCCATGTAGATTATTGTTGAGTGCACGAGTACGAATAGTTGTTGTTGTACGTAGTTAAATTTTGGTACAAAGTGGTAGCTTGGTATTTTGATGAGTTCGGGTAGCATGTTGAACTGCTGTTTTTTCGCCCAATCTTTGACGGCAGAGGGTATAGCTTCCATGTCGGGTATTTCGTCTAGTGTTTCGAGTATGTTGCTAACATGGCTTGTGTATGCGTGTACGAGTTCGGGTATGGAGCTTGTGCGAACTTTGATCATTTGTCGTTTGTAGTCGGTACGTTTTAGGAAGTTTGCGATGAGTACTTTCCCTGCGGGAACGTTCGTGCCTTTGCGTCGTCGCGATGCACCCGATTCTTTTACACCTGAGTTCATGAGGTGTTCGGTGATTTCGTCAACGGAGAAGATGTTGGCAGTGGGTGAAGCGAGTATCTCTTTGAGAGAGGCGGAGATGTAGTTGTTTGTGAAGAGGAATAGGTGTTCGACCCCTTCGTCGTTCATTGTTCGTAGTATTTCTGATGCGAGTGATGGTGGGTATTCCCCTTCGTCGTTTACGAGTTCGACCCATACGAGTGCTTTGGCATCGGGGTTGCGGGCATTTGCCCATATTTCGACGCGTCTTTTTCCTGTAATTTCGGAGATGTTGTAGTGTTGTGTGTAGCCGAAGTAGGAGAGTATTTCGCTGGCAATGCGGTAGAAAGGTGTTAGTGCGATAACAAGCAGTCGTTCGTATGTTATTTTTTCGGGTGTTTGGTTGGTTTCGTGGCTACTCATAGGTGTACACCTCCACACGTCGGTTGCCTTTCGGTTTGTAGTAAGTATTGGTGTATGCGGGTAGGGCACTGCCAAATCCTACGACGGTAATCTGGTTGTCTTTGGCACCTTTGGACTTCAGGTAGGCGGACACCTTGTTGGCACGTTGCAGTGACAGTGTATCGACCATACTGGGGTCTAGGTGTGTTTGAGAATCGGGTGCCCCTTCGATAAAGCCGACTTCGCCATACCCGGCAACAAAGTATTGTACGTTATCTTTGATGAGGAGGGGGAGTATGTTTAGCTCGGAAGTGTTTTCGTAATCGATGGAGTTGGGCATGAAGTGTATTTCGGCAACAAGGGTCATGGTTGGTATGTTGTTTAAGTTGTTTAAGTTGTTTAAGTTGTTTGTTGGTTTTGTGTCGGCGAGGCTAGGGCTAGTGTTGGTGTTGCGGTTGTTGGGTAGGTTTTCGACAGCAGGCATGATGGTGGAGTAGTTGTCATACACGGGTTCAGGGCTGATTATGCTGAATTGGAGGATATCTGTGGTATCTTCAAGGTTTCCGACAACGGGTATCTCTTCGAGGGCGATAACTTGCCATCCGTTCAGTGTTGCCATACTGCTGGCACTGGAGGGTGTTGAGGCGAAGAGGTGGAGCGTGGTTTTGTAGTTTGTTGCCGTGTGGGATACGGTTAGCTTGTACTGTTTGAATGGGATGGCAACGCCTGAGGCGGTATTAACGCCACCAAATATAAGGGCGGAAGCTAAGATTATGCTGAGCATCTTGCGGGGGTAGTGGACCATAATTGTTACCTTGAATGTTGTAGTCGGACATGGCTTTTTGGTAATTGCCGTTGCCGTTTGGGTATGTTTTTAGCACTTTTAACTCTGCGATAATGTCGTCGCCACCGTTGTAGTAAAGGTATGCGTCTGGTAGGAGTTGCGAAACGGTAATGTATCTTTTTTCAACAGTGTTCACTTCGTAAACATAGATATCGCCGCGGGCGGATGTTGTGGTGGCAAAGAGGGTTACGGCGACGAGTAGTGCGAGGGCGATGTATGTTAGGGCAGGCGTGTCAGTTTGTGATGGTATTTGTGTGGTTGTTTGTGCTGAGTGTTGTTGTGAGCCCATGTTGTTGTCCTGTTTATGTTTGTGTGGTTGTTGCGTTCTGCTCGGTCATTTTGTAAATAGTGGCGATGAATTCATTTTGTCGAAGGGGTTTACGCATAAATGTATATTTGAGTCCCTCAGGGAGCAGAGCGGTATTGAGGGCATCCACTTTGGATGAGATAAATATTATGGGCTTGTTGTTACCCTGTTTAAGCAATTTAAATGCCAACATTTCGCCACTGCCGTGCTCCATAACAATATCGATTACGTAGAGGTCGAAGTGTTCGGGGCTTTTCAGAGTTGAGATTGGGTCGGAGAACAGTGAGCATGAGAGGCCGTCTTCATTCTCCAGAAGAGATTTGATGTTTCGCCTATCGGAGGAGGAGTCTTCAACGATGGCGATGTGAGTGTTGTGGGATTGAAGACTGCCGGTGAGCCCCTCTTTAGTGCGACAGTTACGCTTTTCAAGACCGGAGAACATGGAGCGTTTGTCTTTGTCTTCTAGGGCAAGGACAACAGATTCTATGTCGATAATGAGACACACCTGACCGTTGCCGAGAATAGTGGCACCAGAGAAACCGGTAATTTTGCTCATACCGAAGTAGTGGTTGATGGGCTTGACAACAATCTCTTCCTGAGTCATAACTTTGTCCACAAGAACACCGATATTTTTGTGACCGATATTTAGAATAATAAGGGAGTAGTTGTTGCTGTGTTGGTAGGAGTCGATATCGTACAAGGTCTTCAGTATCAAAATAGGGATGGTCTGCTCGCGAAGACGGTAGAAGCAGGAACCATCAAACATGGTGATGTCATTAAACGAAATGTTAGCAACTTCGGTAATGGCGTGAAGGGGGAGGGCGAAAGGATCGCCGCCAACGTCAACAATAATGGCGTCAATAATGGCAAGGGTTAGGGGCAACCGTATGTCAAAGGTTGTGCCCTCATTGGGGGTGCTATGGATGGAGATGCTACCGCTAAGGGCGTAGATACTGCTGCGGACAATGTCCATGCCAACGCCACGACCAGAAACATTAGTAACATCTTTGGCTGTGGAGAAGCCCGGCTCAAAAATCAGGCTGAAAACCTCCTTATCAGACATGAACTCGCCACTCTCAATCAAGCCGTTAGCGATACCTTTAGCAATAATCGTGTCGCGGAGAAGACCTCTGCCGTCATCCTTAATGGTAATGTTTGCAAAGACTTTGTCGTAGCTGGCATCGATGGAAACGGTCCCCTCTGCTGGCTTACCCAAGGCAAGACGCTCGGCGGGGGGCTCGATACCATGGTCGCAAGCGTTGCGAATAATATGGATGAGGGGATCGGTGAGGTATTCGATGATGCTACGGTCGATTCCGGTTGTTTCACCACTTATCTCTAGGTTGATCGGTTTGTTGAGATTGCGTGAAAGGTCGCGAACAAGGCGGGGGAAGCGTCGGAAGATAGTGCCAACGGGAACAAGACGCATTTTGGTCGTGGAGAGCTGTAGCTCGGTGGTGAGGGAGGACACCTCCGCAACAACCGTGGACACCTCCTCCTGCAAGTAGGCACTACCAATCTTCTCATTAATCTTGCCATGGAGGAGGTTGAGGCGGTTACGGGCGATAACAAGCTCGCCAATAAGATCGGACGCCTCCTCAAGGTTGAGGATGGAAACGCGGACGGAGTCTTTCCTGTCTAGAGAGTTGCTGGCGGTGGCGGGAGTGTCGGTGGCGGGAGTGTCGGTGGCGGGAGTGTCGGTGGCGTTGGCGGGAGTGTCGGTGGCGTTGGCGGGAGTGTCGGTGGCGTTGGCGGGAGTGTCGGTGGCGTTGGCGGGAGTGGTAGTGGTAGTGGCGTTGTTCAGTGCGTCCACAACATTTTTGTTGGCAAAAGTGCCTTCGTTGCGTGAGGCGAATTCGAGTAGCCGTTCAAGTTCGTCGGCAAATCCGAG
>CAMZNS010000032.1 GCA_947313855.1 uncultured Deferribacteraceae bacterium | reverse complement strand
TGTGCGACAATTATCGTTGCCCTGTTGCAGAGTCTGTCGTCCCTGCCTTTCGTCGTCCCCGCCTAGTCATCCCCCGCAAAACATGCTCGCTCGTGGTGTGCGACAACTGACCCGCCTCCACATACTTGCGGTACTGCTCCTCCTGCAATATCTCCTCTGTTTGTACCCCTATCCCCCTAGTTAAATCTGCAAGAACGACAACGGTGGCACCCCGCTTGAGGTAGCCCTCCATGGCGAATCGATTGCAGTAGTCCGATGCGACTCCTATTATATGTACTTCGAGTCCGTGTAGGTTGTGTGTGTTGTGGGTGTTGTGTGTGTTGTGTGTGTTGGCGTTGCTGGACTGTTTGTGCTGTAACCACTGTTGCAGGTTGGCGAAAAACTGGTCTCGATGGGCGATGGGTGTGAGGCACTGTGTGTCTTGGCACTGTGTGTCTTGGCAGATGTGGTTCATGTTTCGCAGTGCGGTGGCGGTTTTGCTACTGACGTTGTTTGCCGTCAAGTATTCGTTCAGGCTGTTGTGTTTGCCGTATGTTTCGTTTGTTTCGTTCGCCCACATGTCAAACGTCCCTTTGGTCATGAAAAAGGTTTCGCTTTGGAGCAGTTTTATGTTTATGGCGAGTTGCCAGTCTTGGGATTGGTATTCGCAGTGCAGTGGGAAGAGTTTGCTTTCGGGTGACAGGTGGTAAGTTTCTTTTAGGTGCGTGTCGTATTTTGCGAGGGCAAGTTTGTAGGCGTTTGGGGGTACTTTTCGGAAAAAGTTGTTTATGGGTTCGATTATTTGGTCGGCACCTTCAACATAGAGGTTCCCCCATGGAGCCATGAAGCCCGCCTGTGAGTCAACAATATCAAGTATACGCATGGTAAGCACCTCGTAGGATGGTTGTTTGAGTGTTGCAGTGTGCCACGGGAGTGTTGTTGTTGGTGTTGGTGCACACTTGCAGTGTGTTCGTGTGTTTCGGTTCGTGTGTTTCGGTTCGTGAAGCCTTTGTGTGGTGCATGGTTAGGGGTTCCGCGTGGATGTGTCGCGGAGTTAATTTAAATGTTGACATCCGGAAAAGGCATCTGTTATAATAATCAGATAACTAAATTATTGCGAATGCAAAGTGGTTAAGCTGCCCGTTAAGTAGTTAAAAAGTAGTCGTATCAGTTAGTTGCATGGTTAAGTTTTACGGCTGAACGGGGCTACTTTATCACAGCTAATAAGGCATTTGCAACAATAATTAACTTATTACGGTATTATCACTAGTGTTAGTGATAACAATAACGTACCGTGCCGGTTGCTTACACTGTTTCGATCAAGCAGGGGGATTTTAAATGAGAGTCTACGCCATTAAAAGGGTGCTGGGTATCATACCCACAATATTTGTAATTATAAGCATCAGTTTTGCAATGCTTCACTTGGCACCGGGGGATCCATTCAGCTCCGAACGCCCCATACCACCTGAGGTTCGTGCCAATCTTGAGGCGAAGTATGGGTTAGACAAAGCCCCTGTGATTCAGTATTTCAACTACGTCGGCAGGTTGCTCCATGGCGACCTGGGTTTGTCCATATTTTACAAGGACTACACCGTAACAGAATACATATTCAAGTCGCTTCCCATATCCATCACCCTCGGAGGTCTCGCCATGATTTTGGCACTCTCCTTGGGGATAACGGTGGGGGTTCTCGCCGCCCTGTTTAAGAATACCTACATAGATTACACCTTGATGGGTATCGCAATCATCGGTATCTCCATCCCCCTCTTTGTGATAGGACCCTTACTGCAGTACGTGTTCGCCCTCAAGCTGGGGCTCCTCCCCACGTCGGGATGGCTGTCTAGCATCAACGGTTGGTCTGCCGTCATCCTGCCTGTGGTTACCCTCGCGTTCATCTACTTTGCTGAGATTGCCCGTATTACGCGTGGTAGTATGCTCGAGGTTCTGAAGAGCGACTACATCCGCACGGCTAGGGCGAAAGGGTTGTCCACGCGCGCTGTTGTTGTTCGCCACACCCTCAAAGGGGGTTTGCTGCCCATTGTCAGCTTTCTAGGGCCAACCATGGCGTCCATCCTGACGGGCTCCATTGTTATCGAACAGATATTCCGTGTGCCCGGTATCGGTCGCTACTTTGTTGAGTCGGCGTTGCACCGTGACTACTTCTTGCTATTGGGTATCGTAGTGGTTTACGCATCATTGCTAGTGGTTTTCAACCTCATTGTGGATCTCCTGTACGTATTCCTCGATCCACGCATAGATTATAAATAAGAACGGAGCAGAAACGAGATAGATTAAGGGCAACGATCAACATATCGTTTTGCTAGTTAGTTGTCCTGTGGCAGGCTCCTGAAGTTGGTTGGGCTTGCTGTAAGCCTCCAGAAGTACGATTTAGGAGAGTGTAGTTATGAAAAGCACTGAAATAAAAGAGTCGGCCATTGCGTCTGTTGGCTCAGATAACTCGAATAATATTCTAGATGACGAGGCAGTCAAGGGTGGCTCTTTGACTAAAGATGCCATCAGGCGTCTGCGTAAGAATAAGCTAGCGATAATAGGTTTATGGATTGTGGGGGTTTACATTATCCTTGCCGTCACCGCACCCATACTCCCCATACACTCCTTTTCGGATCAGGTTTTGTCTCACCAAAATCTTCGTCCATCCCTGACCAAAACTGCTGGGGAGCTCCTTGTTGAGTTGCGTATTAAGTCCTTGATGCAGCAGGAGCAGGTTTCGGACGTATCCATGCTGTCCCGCAGTGCTGTTTCCAACTACACAGAGTACACCGAAATGCTTGCCCTTGAGGAGCGTACTCTTAGCGGTAAGCTTGTCATGGTCAACGATCGTCGATATATTCTTGGTGTGGACGATCTTGGTCGCGATGTTCTTGCCCGCGTAATTTACGGTAGTCAAATATCCATTGCTGTTGGTATTTTTGGTGCTGTTACGTCCGTGCTCATCGGTACGATTATCGGTGCTATTTCGGGTTATGTTGGGGGTCGTACGGATTACATAATCATGCGTGTTGTTGACGTCATGTACGGTTTGCCCTACATGCTCCTAGTTATTCTTCTGATGTCCATTTTTGGTCGTAATATTTTCAATCTATTTTTGGCATTAGCCTTGGTTAGTTGGCTGACGACGGCTCGAGTCGTCCGGGGTCAGATTATGTCCCTTAAGAACTCACTGTTCATCGAGTCGGCACGCTCCATGGGTGCATCTAATCTTCGCATAGTGTTTATACACCTTATTCCAAACACCCTCACCGTGATTATTATATTTGTAACCCTTGGTGTTCCTGCATTTATTTTGACCGAGTCGTTCTTGTCGTTCTTGGGTCTTGGTATTTCGGCACCGTACACCTCTTGGGGCGTTCTGGTTCGCGATGGCGTTCCTAGCATGAGCGTTTACCCTTGGCGTTTGATTGTGCCATCTGTTGCCATGGTTGTGTTCCTGTTCTCCATGAACTTCATCGGTGATGGACTTCGGGACGCCTTCGATCCCCATGACAAAAAGAATCTGTAATGCTGGTTAGGTGGCGTTATGTTTGTTGTCTCGCACTGCTTGGGGCACACTAGACACTATTACGAAGAAGAGTGGCGTTAGAGGAGTTTACTTATTATGAGTAGCAACGGGAATATCCTAGAAGTTAACAACTTGAGAACATACTTCAACACCGACGACGGCGTTGTAAAGGCTGTCGACGGCGTGAGTATCACCCTGAAACCGGGTGAGCTTATCGGTATTGTTGGGGAGTCTGGGTCGGGTAAGTCTATTACAGCCATGACCATAATGGGTCTCTTGCCAGGGGGCACAGCACGCATTGAAAGTGGTGAGGTGCTTTTTGATGGCAAGGATCTGTTGAAGGCAACTGAAAAGGAGATGCAGAAGGTTCGTGGTGGTGACATCGCCATGATATTTCAGGATCCGATGACCTCCCTGAACCCGTTCCTTCGCATATCCACTCAGATGATTGAAACCATTGTTTTGCATCAGAACGTGAGGCGAAAAGAGGCGAAAGCGATAGCGATAAAAAGCTTGGAGATGGTTGGTATCCCTGATCCTGTCAAGGTTGTTGATTCGTATCCGCACCAGTTTTCCGGTGGTATGCGTCAGCGTGTTATGATAGCCATGGCATTGAGTTGCAACCCTAAGATACTTATTGCCGATGAACCCACCACGGCGTTGGATGTAACCATTCAGGCACAAATTATCGATCTCCTTAAAGCTCTTGCCGCCGATCTTGGTACATCGATTATTATGATATCCCACGACCTCGGTGTTATCGCTGGTCTGTGCGATCGCATCTGCGTTATGTATGCTGGTAAAATTGTTGAGGAGAGCTGTGCTGTTGACCTGTTCAAGAGCCCCCATCACCCCTACACACAGGGTCTTATCGCCTCTGTGCCCCGCGTTGACATGGATGTAACAGAGCGACTCATATCCATCGAAGGTCAGCCGCCAAACCTACTACACTTGCCTAAGGGTTGTGCCTTTTACGATAGGTGCTCCAAGCGTATGGATATTTGTCAGGATAAGCTTCCTGAGTCCAAGGTGCTAAAGGTTTCCGAAGGTGGTGACGTCCACAGGGTAGCATGCTGGTTGTACGACGAGGAGGGGGGGAGTCATGAGTAACAAAAAGAAACCTTTATTGCAGGTTCGCAAATTAAAACAGCACTTTGATATAAGTGGTAAGCGAACACTTCGTGCCGTTGATGGTGTGAGTTTCGATATCTATCCCGGTGAAACATTGGGTCTTGTTGGTGAGTCTGGTTGCGGTAAGTCCACAACAATTCGTACCATTGCACGTTTGTACAAGCCCACTTCGGGGTCTGTTATTTTCGAGGGCAAGGATCTTGCAAATCTGAACAAGAGAGAGCTTATCGCTTCTCGTCGTGAGATGCAGATTGTTTTTCAGGATCCTTATGAATCCCTAAGTCCTCGTATTACTGTTGGTAATATTATTGCGGAGCCGTTGACAATTTTTCGCAACAGGAAGCTCATCGACATAGATAAAGCAGGTATCGATCGTAAGGTTGCTGAGGTTATGGAGCGTGTTGGTTTGCGTTACAGCTTGCGTAAGCGTTACCCCCACGAGTTTTCTGGTGGTCAGCGTCAGCGTATCGGTATCGCTCGTGCCTTGGCTATGGATCCGAAGCTTATCCTTTTGGATGAGCCTGTTAGTGCCTTGGATGTTTCTATTCAGGCACAGGTGTTGAATCTTCTTTCCGATCTTCAGGAGGAGCGTGGGTTGAGTTACCTTTTTGTTGCCCACGATCTGGCTGTTGTTCGATACACTTGTCATCGTGTTGCTGTGATGTATCTCGGTCAGATTATGGAGATGTGTGAGGCTTCTCGTCTTTATGAGAACCCTTTGCATCCGTATACTGAGTCGTTGTTGTCAGCTGTTCCGGTTCCTGATCCTGAGATTGAGCGTTCCCGTAGTAGGATTATCTTGGAGGGGGATCTGCCATCTCCAACGGTGAAAATATTCGGGTGTCCGTTCTACTCACGTTGTCCTAGGAAGATGGACAAGTGTTTGGACAACAAACCTAAGCTTATCGAAATGGAAGCGGGTCATAAGGTTGCTTGTTTCCTGCATGAGAAGTAGTATTTAGCTTGTGTCGTCCCTGCCTGTTGGGCGGTGATGCCTGTTGGGTGGTGCCTGTTGGGCGGTGATGCCTGTTGGGTGGTGCCTGTTGGGCGGTGCCTGTTGGGCGGTGGTGGTGATGATGCCCCCTGCCTGCTGGGTGGTGCCTGCTGGGCGATGATGCCCCCCCTGCTTGCTTATTACTGGGCGATGTTCGCCCCGCACGTTAGTATGTTGCCCGCGAGGAGGGGCTCCCATGGGTCTTAATTGCGATCTTTACCACCTAAGTATGTGTCAGTCTCTTCTGCGTGAGGGCACTCACGAGCGTCATACTGTTTACGAGATGTTTGTTCGCAAGGTGCCCCTCGGCTACTCCTACATGGTTTTTGCTGGTTTGGGCACTTTCCTTGAGTGGGTGGATAGTTGGGAGGAGAATGTTGCTCGTTTCCTTTCGGAGTGTGGTAGTGGTGTTTCTCCCCTTGCTAATTCCGGTTTGTCTGCCCTTGATTCCGATTTCCTCGATTTTTTGTCTCACTCCACCCTTGACATAACGATTAATGCCCTTCGTGAGGGTGAGATATTTTTTCCTAACACCCCATTGGTCCAGATTAGTGGTCCCCATTGGGCTTGCGTTGTTGTTGAGGCGGCGTTGCTGAATTTTGTGAATACGCAGACGGCTGTTGCAACTATTGCGAGTCGTATTGTTGGTTCTGCAGATGGTCGTCCTGTGGTCGAGTTCGGTTTGCGTCGTTCCATGGATGTTGGTGGTATGTTGTCGTCACGCGGTGCGAGTATTGGTGGTGTGACAGGTACGAGCAATGTTTGTGCTAGTTTGCGTTACAATCTTCCTGTTATGGGCACCCATGCACATTCGTTTGTGATGAGTTATGGTGATGGTGGTGAATTGGATGCTTTTTGCAGCTACATGCGTCATTGCGGTTTGGGTTCGGCAACTCTTTTGATCGACACTTACGAGACTATTGAGGGTGCAAAAAACGCCATGTTAGCGTCTAAGCTTACGGGTGTGCCCCTTGCTTCTGTGCGAATCGATAGTGGTGATCTTGCTTATTTGAGCATGGAGGTGCGTAAGGTGCTGGATTTGGGCGGATTTTCGTCCACTAAGATTATTGTTTCGGGTGATTTGGATGAGTTTGTTATCCACTCCCTCCTTGGCGAGCAGTCGGCACCTATCGACGCGTTCGGTGTTGGTACCTCCCTTGTTGTTGGTAAGGGTCTTGCACCTTTGGGGGGTGTGTACAAGCTTCGTTCCATCGATGGTGTTGGTGTGCAGAAGATTTCGTCGGATCCGTTTAAGACCACTCTGCCGGGTGCCACTGTTCTTCTTCGCATGTTTAGACCCGATTCTGATGGTGGTTCTAGGTTGATGGGTGATGTTATTCTGCCCATGGATATGCTTGACGGTGTTGTTGGTTCGGGCAATGTTGGTTTGCGTTTGTTGCGAGATGTTCGTTCGGTGGATGAGTACACCTCACGTGTTCGCACATTCCCTGTTGGTACATGTTGTTCTGTTCTTTATGAGCCTTGTCGTCGCCATGTTGGCACCGGTTGTTACTCCTCTGGCGGGGACTACTCTGTTGAGTCTGCTCGTAGTTTGTTGCAGAAATCTCTTCAAAGTTTAGACATTTCTTATCGTCGTTTGGTGAATCCTCACCGTTACGTAGTGGGTATTGAGGAGTCTTTGTATCGCCTCAAAAAAACACAGTAGTGCCACAGCCACTGTAAAGCAATCCATTATGCAGAATTCGTTTTTCGTGATCAATATCCAATATTTACAAAATAATTAAGATGGTGTATAATTGTTGTGAAGGTGTTCTTATGTTGAAATGTGTAGTACTCGACTTTGACGATACCATTGTAATGAGCGAAAGCATCAAACGCCAATTGTGGTACGATATGCTCGATCCCAAATATGGGGAGATGATACGTGAGGTTTATGCGTTTAAACCGTTTAAAGACAGGTACGACCTTGCACAGTATTTTTCCGAAATATCAGGGTTGTCGCCCCAATACCTCCTCGAGCGGTATGCATCCACCCTTGACGAGTTCTTCACCTCCCAAAAAAATATTGTTCGCAATGTGATACCATTCTTCGACCACCTAGCAAGCATGGGCGTCAGCCTGTACATCAACTCTGCAACGCCCCAAGAGTTTCTAACCAAGGCGGTTGATCAGTCTGGCTTGAGCCACTACTTTCGTGGCATTTACGGCGATCCAAACATGAAAGAAGCACACCTACGTACCGCCATGACCCACTGTGGTGCCACCCCTGAAACAACAATCATGATTGGCGACTCCATATCCGATATGGAGGGTGCATTGGCTGTTGGGTGCTACTTTATCGGTGTTGATTTCGATGACACAGGCAAGTTAGACAGCTCAGGGTGTGTTCGCATCAGCGATTACGGCGAGATGTTGCTCCATATTTTGCAAAAATATAACATGAAGTAAACATAACAATAATAGCGACGCATAGAGCGAAACAACAGAGGTATTATGGCTAAATATATTTTCATTACAGGTGGCGTAATGTCTGCCCTAGGCAAAGGGATCACAGGTGCAGCTTTAGGATCTCTCCTTGAAGGGCGAGGATACCGAGTTTTAATGAAAAAATTCGACCCATACCTAAACATCGATCCCGGAACCATGAGCCCCTTTGAACATGGGGAGGTTTTCGTCACCGAAGACGGAACCGAAACCGACTTGGACCTAGGACACTACGAACGATTCCTGTCCTCCAACACCAACAAATACTCCAACATTACATCCGGCAAGGTGTACGACAAAGTGCTGGAGAAAGAGCGTCGGGGTGACTACCTAGGACAAACAGTGCAGGTTATCCCCCATATTACCGACATGATCAAAGAACGCATTACCAAAGGTGACGACGACTACGATATTGTTATCATCGAGGTTGGCGGCACCGTTGGCGACATCGAGTCGTTGCCGTTTCTGGAAGCTATTCGCCAATTCAAATACGATGCACCTACCAACTCCGTTGTCTACGTACACGTAACATACGTTCCCTACCTGGAAACATCTGGGGAGATGAAAACCAAACCAACGCAACACTCCGTGCAGAAACTGATGGAGATAGGCATCATGGCAGATATCCTTGTTTGCCGTAGTCGATACCCCCTCAACCAAGATACGAAAAGCAAAACAGCACGGTTCTGCAACCTGCGTGACGAAGACATAATCAACGCATTTGATGTTGCCTCCATCTATGAAATACCCATCATGCTCAACAAAGAGGGGATGGACAACCTCGTGTTACGCAAACTACAACTGGACGAAAAACCGTACACACTAGACAAATGGTACGACATTAGCAATCGCATAAAAGATCCGAAACACGAAGTAACCGTCGCCATGGTTGGAAAATATGTTAACCTCAAAGATACATACATCTCCCTGCGAGAAGCCCTCAACCATGCGGGGATTCATCACCAAACCAAAATACAGGTCAAGCTTGTTGACTCCGAGGGGATAAAAACCGATGAGGACGCAAGGAACGCTTTCGCCAACGTTAGCGGTATCCTGACCCCCGGTGGCTTTGGGGAGCGAGGCGTTGAAGGGAAGATACGCTCGTCCGCCTATGCTAGGGAGAATAATATTCCGTACTTCGGTATCTGTCTGGGGATGCAGGTTGCCATTATCGACTTCGCACGAAACGTGCTAGGTCTTGCCGATGCCAACAGTCAAGAGTTTGCCCCATTTACCCCCAACCCCGTCATCCACTACATGGCTGGTCAGGAGGGTGCTGAAAAGGGTGGAACCATGCGTCTTGGTGCTTACGAATGCGAGCTGGATGAAGGCTCGCTTGCACGGACAGCTTACGGTGTGAAAACTATTCACGAACGACACCGTCATCGTCTGGAAGTCAATCAGGACTACCTCGATCGCTACAGCGAACAAGGACTCGTTATCTCTGGCGTCAACCCCGGTTCAGGTCTCCCTGAAGTTGCGGAAATACCTGGTCATCCGTGGTTTTTGGGATGCCAATTCCATCCCGAGTTTAAGTCGAAACCAACATCACCGCACCCCTTATTTGTAGGGTTTATTTCAGCAGCGATAAACCACAGTAGCCAGAAAGGGTAGGCTCGCAATAACATGGATTAACCTGCGAAATAACGATGCAGAGACTACTTCGGGGGGTAGACATTAATGGGCACTCAGGTGCCCACACATTAAAAGCGAAATAACGATGCAGAGACTACTTCGGGGGGTAGGGTATGATTAGATACAATATATTTGCTTTCTACATAACCCTAATACTCCTCGCCACCTCTTTGCTCTACATCTACTCCCGTAGCTACTTCGATGAAGAGGCGAACACACAGTTTGTTGTTGCCGAAAATCGTACGGTGCTGCAACCTGCTCGCCTCAGCATACTCACAGCTTCGGGGGGAGCGTTGCGTGCCCATGGCGAGAGGATGGTGTACCATATTGACAACAACACGTTCTCTTTTACCAAAAATGTTTCGGTCATGTGGGACGACAACCTTGTGCGTGCTAGTAGTCGTGAGGAAGGATTGTCGTCAGGGTCAGCGTCAGGGTCGGCGTTGACGTCGGATTTATCGTCAGGGTCGGGGTCAGGGTCAGGGTCAGCGTCAGCGTCAGGGTCAGCGTCAGGGTCGGCGTCAGGGTCGGCGTCGGATTTGTCGGCATCGCTATCACCATCACCATCACCATCACCGAAAAAAGTGCAACACTCATACACCTTACTGACGGAAGCCTTGGAGTATGGTACAGACAAGGTGTTTTACCTCCCCGATGGTGGCGAGGTTCTTATTCGCAGTGCGAACGCGAACACGAACACGAACACGAACACGAACACGGCTCCCAACCCGTCCATCCACGCACTAAGCATTCGTGTTATGCCTGGGGTGCTGGTGTTTGATCCTAGCCGAAACATAATATTCAGCAAAAACGCCAATCTGCAGATTATCAGCAACAACTTCACCCTCCACTCAGTTGGAACGGCTAACATGGAATACACCCTCAACAACGGTGCCGTTACCATTAACGGTATGTCTGAGGTTGTGGAAACAGCCACGGGGAACACCCTTGTGTCCGACAATATTCTGTTCAACTCACGTAACAGCACCATCAAATTTTTGGGCAATGTTAATATTAAGGTGGAGGAGTTTACTGTTAATTAGGGTTGTGGCAACTTTTTTGTATTTGTTGTTATTACCGTTGTAGTTAGTTGTGTTTACGGTGTATAATGGTTACATATTAATGGTACAAAAAGGGAGGCATGGGAATGGTGAAACTATTAGTAGCCCCACAGGCTTTTCTTAGCACTATTCAACGCTGGTGGGGTACTCCCGTTGCGGCACTCCTCCCATGGGCACTCCTCCCATGGGCACTCCTTTTGTGGACACCCCTCCTCTACCCAACCACAGCCACAGCACGAATAAATATCTTTGCCGACACCACCACCTACAACTCCAACGAAGGCACTGTCGAATTAAGGGGCAATGTTGAGGTTTTCGATCACCGTTTCGCCGTCAAGGGTGATCGTGCCAAGGTTGCCATCGACAACAGCGGAATCAAAGGCAGTGCACAGGGCAACATTACCTACTCCGATAGGTGGGGGAATATCGGTATTGCAGATGCTGTTGATATTGACGACAAAACGGGCAAGTTTATCAAACTAATAGGGAATGTGACCATATGGCACGGCTCATCTTATGTTGTTAGCGGCGACGTTATCTACCACTACTACGAAGAAAATCGTACTGTTATCGAATCCAACAACGGCTCCGTTGCCACACTCAAGTCGTCTGACGGCTTGCAATCTCTTCGTCGCGACGGGGAGCGTATCGACAAGGGGCGTACTAACGGGGGGCTCACCGATGGCAAAAAATAGCAGCACACCGCAAGGGCACACCAACACAACCGCCCAGCCGGTCACAACCATTACCGCTTCGGGGATATCCAAATCCTACGGTAGGCGTGAGGTTGTGCATGACATCACGTTCCACATCTCTGCTGGTGAGTGTGTGGGTCTCTTGGGACCCAACGGTGCGGGGAAAACCACATCATTCTACATGCTTGTTGGTCTTATCAAGCCGGATCGTGGTCAGGTATTCTTCGGCGACAAGGATATTACTTCGTACCCCATCCACAAACGTGCAAGAATAGGTATGGGTTACCTGCCGCAAGAGACATCCATTTTTCGTAAAATGACTGTTCGCGACAACATCCTCACCGCACTGCAGTTACGCAAATCCGAGGCACCCCTCAATAATGAGAAGGATTTAGACAGCCTTGTGAGCCGATTCGGTTTGGGTGGCGTTCTTTATTCGGAAGCTTCCGTGTTGTCTGGTGGTGAGCGTCGTCGCTTGGAGATAGCCCGCTGTCTTGCCATCGATCCCACATTCATCATGCTTGACGAGCCGTTTGCGGGTGTTGATCCTGTGAACGTCAGCGACATAAAAAATATTATTTCTGACCTAACAAAAGACGGTATTGGCGTGCTTATCACCGATCACAACGTTCGCGATACCTTGAGTATTACTCATCGTTCGTATATAATGATAGAAGGTAGTATTGTGGCGGAGGGGAATGCCCATGATATCGCCAGTAATGCTGAAGTTCGTAGAAAATATTTAGGCGAGGAGTTCACCCTGTAACCATGGCTCAAGGAATAAATCTATCCCTCAATAATCAGCTTAGCCAGAAGATTGTCATGACTGCCTCCATGCAACAATCCATTAGCATGTTACGCATGACAACCATGGAACTCGCCTCCACCATCGGCGAACTCATGGAGGAGAACCCACTACTCGAGTACACACACGACCTAGACGCCGACGCAGAATCAGACGCAAACACAAACATAAACATGGACGCAAACACAAACGCAGATTCCGGCTCAGACTCAGACTCCAATAACACCGACAACACTAGCAATACCCAAGATACCACCGAAAATATTAGCGGCAAAGATGACTCGATTTACGAAACGTTCGATTCCGACGAATGGGACAACTTCATCAGCGAAACCTACCAACCCATGACTGGGATAGACTCCTACGGCGACACCGATTTTGTGGAGTATGAAAGCTTTGTGGGGCATACCGAATCCCTGTACGAAGCACTTTCAAAACAGCTAATCATCTCGCACCTCTCGCCAAGCCAAGAAACAATAGGGATGTACATTATCGGAAACCTTGACGACAACGGCTTCTTTACCCTCGATATTAAAAAATCAAGCAGATACCTAGGCATAACTGTTGGCGAGTTTGAAGAGGTGCTCAACGTTATCAAAGAGTTTCACCCTGTTGGCGTCGCCTGTGCCTCATTCCAAGAGAGCATAATCAAACAGATGAAAGATATGGAGGTATGCCCCGACGAGGTAGAACTCGCAACCATACTACTCCACGACTACCTAAAAGAGCTGTCGCTCATGCGTTATAGCAAAATCGCCACAGCACTAGGGATACCCACAACATTCGTAGAGCGGACAGCCGCATCCATCAAAAAAACTACACTTGCACCCAGCAAAGGGTACGATAGTGTTGGACACCACATTATTCCCGATATCTACCTTGTGCCCAACGCCAACAATGACAGTATCGAAATCACACTAAACGACAACGTTGTGCCATCCCTAGGAATTAATCGCAAGTATATCAAAATGTTCCTAGACATCAAAAATAACAAAACAAACACACCAAATAACATCGGACATAAAAAATATGTTGACGAAAAACTAAAAGAAGCACAATTTCTAATATCAGGGCTAACAAAACGACAAGATACCATTCGACGAGTTTGCGAAGTAATTGCCGAACACCAAGAAGACTTCCTAATGAAACGATCACTCAGGCTTAGCCCACTGCGTCTTGTGGACATCGCAACAGTCACAGGACTGCACGAATCCACCGTAAGCAGAGCAACAGCAGGTAAATTCGCCATGACGGCGTACGGACTACTCGAACTCAAACACTTCTTCGTAAAAGGGGTGCCCAAACCCGCTGGCTCAGAGGGGAACACTCTCTCTAACCAAGCCGTAAAACTGGTTCTGCAAGAAATAATTGACGGAGAAAACAAAAATAACCCACTAAGCGACCAAAAAATATCCGAAAAACTTGCCGAAAGGGGGATAAAAATCGCCCGACGAACTGTTACCAAATACCGCGAAGACTTTGCCATACCATCAAGATTCGATCGAACGCAATGACAACAGTAGAAAATACTGAACACGTAAGATATATTCCTAATACTGGAGGTATTCATATGACGAAGTATGTTGGAAGAGGACTCGATGTAACAGAGGCCATAAAAGAATTCACAGACAAGAAAACGGAACGAGTGTTTAAACATTACCCCAAAAAAGACGCCGACCTAATCGTTACCTACTCGGTTCAAAAAGATACACACAAGGTGGAGATGCTACTCCTCGTAAAAGGAGTCTTCTTCAAAGCAACTGCCTCAACAAACGACCTTTACGCATCCATCGAAGAGGCAACGGACAAGCTAGAAGCAAAACTATCGAAATACAAAGACAAAAGCCTAACAAAAAGGCTGTCCGTTCGCAAAGGGGACGAAACATTCAAAATGGCGGTTTACGAGCCGTTTGGCATGGATGGGGACGACAATGACGAAAATATCGGCATGTCCACCGCTGTTGTAGTGAAAGACGTACCCTTCAAACCCATGATGCTCGACGAAGCTGTTTTGCAAATGGAACTCCTACACAAAAACTTCTACGTATTCAGGGATGTGGAAGACAACTCTGTTAAGGTTGTGTATGTTCGCGACGACAAAAAAATAGGACTATTCTACACCGACTAAAACCATGAACGTTGCGGTGTTATAGTTATTTGGGCACCATGTTCGCCATGTTCGCCATGTTCGCCATGTTCGCCATGCTTTCGGTGGCAGTGGTCGATGGTCGATGGTCGATGGTCGATGGTCGATGGTCGATGGTCGATGGTCGATGGTGCCCTCCTTTACCCTGCATTAACGCAAACACGCACGTTTTAGTCAACAATGGAGCAACACTATGCTTGAGCTAGTAATACTGACGGGGCTTTCGGGTGCCGGTAAAACCAAGGCACTGAGCATATTCAACGACAACGGCTACTACGCCATAGACAACGTTCCGCTAGACATGTTTACCGCCATTATTGAGACGTCGAGTAAGCCGAGTTCTGGTGTAAGCAAGCTTGTTTTGTCCATCGATGTTCGCACCCGTGGCATTGAGAACGCGTACAAGGTTATTGACAAGGAGAAGACTCGTTACAACGCACGAGTTGTCTACCTTGAGTGCGACAAAGCGGTGCTGATTAACCGCTTTAAGGAGTCGCGACGGATGCATCCACGGGGTGTGATTATTGGTGATGCCATCGACGAGGAGATTACCATGCTCGCTCCCATTCGCGAGTTTGCTGACGTTATTATCGATACTTCGGATTATTCGCCCCACGACTTGCAGAGTCGGTTGCAGACATGGGTTGAGCGTGATAATCGTGCTGAGTTTCAGATAGTTGTTCAGTCGTTTGGTTTCAAGTACGGTTCGCCTCGTGATAGCGACATGCTTATGGATGTTCGTTTTCTGAAGAATCCGTATTTTGTTCCGGAGCTTCGCGGTTTTTCGGGTCAAAATGCTGATGTATCGGCGTATATTCAGCGGGACGATTTTTATGAGCCGTTCATGACCCAACTTTTCGCCATGTTGGATCTCCTTGTTCCCCGTTATATTAATGAGATGAAGTCGTCGTTTACGTTGTCCATCGGTTGCACGGGTGGTCGTCATCGTTCTGTTCATGTTGCTGAGTCTGTTGGTACGCACCTTACTGATTTGGGGTACAACTGCTTGGTGAAGCACATGGATATGGATCGCACTAGTGCTGGTGCTGGTTCAGGTGCTGGTTCAGGTGCTGATTCAGTAGTATAAATACTCCATCACCGAGTCTAGTAGCATGAGTCCTTTCGGTGTTGTTGCGACTCCCACAGGTGTTTCGAGTAGTAGTTGTTTGTCCATGAGGTGCACAACCCTTTTTTGCAGTTCGTCTGGTAGTCCTTGCAATATTTTTAGTCTCGGTTGTTCGTTCCTGTTCCCCTGATTATTTTTCCGATCTTGTTGCCATGCTATGGGCATTCGATTCAAGACGTTTGCCACGTCAACGCCTCGACTTGTTCGTAAGGGGAAGACAAAGCTTTCCATTAGTTGTTGGTGTGAGGTTAGCGTTGTGTATTGTCGATATTTTTCGTAGTTTTGGCAGTAGAGTTTTGTGTTGCTCACGTTTTTGTATCGTATTCGTTCCCCTTTGTCGTTGTAGAACATTGAGTGTGCTGAAGGTCCTAGTCCCATGTATTCGTCCATGTTCCAGTATATTCCGTTGTGTTTGGATTCGCACCCTTTTTGGGCAAAGTTGCTGACTTCGTAGTGTTTGTAGCCGTATTTTGTTATTTCGTTTGCAACTTGGTCGAATATTGTATTGTCAGGGTTGACTTTGTCTTTGAGGAAGTTTGTGTCTGGAGTGTAGGAGTATGCTGAGATATGGTTTACGCCAAGTTTGACGAGTGTATTGATATCGTTGAGAGTGTTGCTGGTTGGAACTGTTGGTATGTCGAATATAATGTCGGCACCGGTGTTGAAGCCTAGGTTTAGCGATTTTTCGATACGCTGAGTTGCCACTTTAGCTGAGTGTGGTCTGTTGAGGAATTTCAGTGTTTTGTCGTCGAAAGACTGTGCACCGATGCTTATTCTGTTGACGGGTGTGTAGTGTTTGAGGTTATGGAGTAGGTCAGGCGTTAGTGATTCCGGGTTCGCCTCGATGGTAAACTCCGCCACTTGTGGGAGCTGGATGGTATTCGCCACCTGCTGAATAAGTTCCACAAGTCCGTTGCCCATGATCGTTGGGGTTCCGCCACCGATATACACCGTTTGGAAGTTCGTGTTTTGCAAGGTGGACAGCTCAGCAACAACACTACGGGCAAACAGTTCAGGTTCGTTCGTGTCGAATCGGGTTTTGGAGTAGAACGCACAGTAGTGGCATCGCATTTGACAGTATGGCACATGTATGTATAAACCACGCATACGAACTCCTAATGGTGACGTTCTGTACTTCAAGCACAGTGGAAGCAACCACCACTTTAGCACAATTAGGGACAAGACCCCACAAATAAAATTGTCGTACTTGGTAACCTATTTATATTTTTTCGAAAAACCTTGCTATTTGGGGGGGAGGGTAGTAACATGAGCATAACATTTCTTGCCTACGATAAAAATACCCAAGGAGAACGCCATGTCATTAACAAACCATATTCAGAGTGCAGACTTCAAACTAGAGAAACACGCCCCCGTTATCACCCTCTTGACAGATCCCAAGTCAGGTGAATATTTTACAGTAGAGGTAAGCGTTGGCAAAGATATTGCACACCCAAATACCACCGAACACTTTATCTCATGGATAGCACTTTACTACCTACCAGCAGGTACAAAAATGATTACCGAGCTTGGCAAAGTGGAGTTTACGGCACATGGTGAGTCTTTGAAAGGTGCCAACAATGGACCAGCACACACAGATTCTTCCGCCATATTCAAGGTTCGCCTAGACAAAAAAGGCACCCTCATGGCATCAAGCTACTGCAACCTACACGGTTTATGGCAGTCAGAAGCACTTTCTGTGGAAGTGTAGATTAGAGTACTTAGCTCCCCACACCATAGAAATAGTAAACTTTAATACACTAATGTACTCTTATATGGTAAGATAGTTATTGATTTTACAGAATACACAGTGGGGAAACGACCTATATCTATGTTTATGTTTGCCCTTGGAGGTAAGACTTATGCGACGTATTGCATTACTAGCTATTGCGGTGCTAACAACAACCGTAATTGTTGCTTGTGGTGGAACAGCTGAGCAGAAGAGAGCTGATGTTTTCTTCGAATTTCAACAAACAGAGGCAGTTGCAAACTCTGGTAACCTTGCTCAAATTATCACCACCGAAACAAGATGTATCGCCATCAGCTCCAATCGCGACCCAAATGCCAAACTTGCGGCTGGGTTCTCAGGAGCTAAGGCAAGTGGCACCATAAATGTTCCGGAAGGCATGAACAAATTTACACTGTCCTCCTACAGCGGGGGAGTTAACCCGAACGACACTACATTGTGCATCGGTAAGCTACATGAACAGTTTAATGTTGACGCTGAGATTGTTTCCGGAAAACTAAACACACTAGTACTACACCCGTTGCGAGCATCATGGAACGAGGGGGGGCAACAGGTATTTGATCCCCACTCACTAACTAGCACGCACGCAACAATCAAACCGTTCGACGTTAAGTTCTCAGGGCTCGACTTTGAACAAGATGTTGATCCACACTCAGGCGATCCGGTGCCGAACTCCTACGATGTTCACATGAAGTACGACTCAGGCACCCTTGACATGCCGTCAAGCAATACCCTTCTGCCACAATTTTCGGCATCGACCAGCAAAACAAGTACCGCTTACGAAGAATTCTTCTCAAAAATACTGTTCGACACGGAACAATACTCCGGACTCTACTCCCTGTGCTCCCCATACCCAGGGGTTACAGGCAACACTGATTCCGTAGGTTGCAACCTTCGTGTGAAGGCTATCCCCGATGTGCAGCGAAATGCCACCACCAATGACCTTACTGACGGCGGTCTGACCCTTGCTTCCAACCTTGGTGTTTATGCTGTGGAGAACGGTGTGGCACTCATCTCCATTGGCTTCGACCCATGCTCTTACATTACGCACGAGTCGCCCCTAGCGGAATCATCATGCTCCTACACTGTGCAAGATAGTAGCAACACAGATATTACAGCTACTGTTCGGGATAAGTTTAAGTCGACAGTTGCAAGTGGTATCAATGGTGACGTAATGAGGGTGCACTTTGTGGAGTTAAAAGTCCACAATCCCACATCCCAAAGCTTCAGCTCTTTCGAGTTGTCGGCAGATGAATACGGTGCACCATCACCCACCCTTTCGCCATCGACGGGGAATTACTCGTTCTCTGATCCGTATCAAGGGTTATCGAGCACCACTTCTGGTATTCAGCCGTCCACAGCTGCGGGTATCACGTGTTATGCCGATTCCAGCTTGGTTATAACCACCGTGACTAGCAACCCCCTTTCGCCACACTATGGTCAATCTGGTTACGACCCACAAATAGCAAAGTCAACTAATCTTAAGGTGGATATTTGCGGATACGATGCACCGATACTGTTAAGCCCCTCGCCAAGTAGAATATTAATTGCTCAGTCTGAGGTGGACAATCGCTCCATTACTGTTGATGCAAACGATGCGTTTAAGGGTGTGTTTAACTACACGAAAGCACCACAGGTTGGGACTACATCCCCAAAAGAGAAGGGAACATTTTTCAACCTTGTTGTAACCGATTACTACGATGCCTCTCAGCAAAGCTCTAATGACGCCCTAGCAAAATTAGGAACAGATGATCCCGGTTCATTGTCGTTCTTCGGTCGACCAACGAATAGTGTGGGTAACCCCCTTGGTAGGCTCGATAGTGAGTCGGTAACATCCTACTCATACGATATTAATGGCAAAAAGACGGTAATACAGACTGCATCAGCTGTGAGATTTTGGTTGTATGACTACCTTGATTTGTACACAGTAGATGCGAGCGAATCTGGTGTTGTGACGCAGCCATAGCGGGCAACGCGGGCGGGAATGTAACGCAAGCAAGCAACGTAACGCAAGCAAGCAAGTAACGCGGGTGGGAATGTAACGCAAGCAAGCAACGTAACGCAAGCAAGCAAGCAAGCAAGCAACGCAAGCAAGCAACGTAACGCAAGCAAGCAAGCAAGCAACGCAAGCAAGCAACGTAACGCAAGCAAGCAAGCAACGCAAGCAAGCAACGTAACGCAAGCAAGCAAGCAAGCAACGCAAGCAAGCAACGTAACGCAAGCAAGCAACGTAACGCAAGCAAGCAACATACCACTTAATTATGGGTTTGAATTCGTCATTTTTCGGGTTCAAACCCATTTTTCGTTTATGGTTTGCAAGATAGGGGGGAATGGGGTATACTTCTTCCATGGAAAAGAATAGGGATACGAAAGGCGACGGCTCGGGTTACGATGCTGGCGGTTCTGGTTACGATGCTGGCGGCTCGGGTTACGATGCTGGCGGTTCTGGCTACGATGCTGACGGCTCGGGTTACGATGCTGGCGGTTCTGGTTACGATGCTGGCGGCTCGGGTTACGATGCTGGCGGTTCTGGCTACGATGCTGACGGCTCGGGTTACGATGCTGACGGCTTTGGTTACGATGCTGGCGGCTCTGGTTACGACGCTGACGGTGCCGATGATACGTGGGCAGATCCCACGATAAATGCACACATCAGCACACGACCCCAAAGTTTCAGCACGTACATCGGTCAGTCCCATGTTGTTGGCAACCTCAAGGTTTACATCGAAGCAGCGCGTCGGCGTGAGAAGCCGTTGGATCACACACTGTTTTATGGTCCCCCAGGGTTAGGGAAAACCACCCTTGCGAACATTATCGCCAACGAAATGGGCACCACAATCCGCACTACCACAGGTCCTACCATCGAAAAGCAGGGCGACTTGGCGGCCATCTTGACCAACCTCAACGCTGGCGACGTTTTATTTATCGACGAGATCCATCGCCTTCATCCATCGGTTGAGGAGCTCCTTTACCCTGCCATGGAGGACTACCGTTTGGACATCATCATCGGTCAGGGTCCTGCTGCTCGCACTGTTACCATGGATCTCCCGCCGTTCACCCTTATTGGTGCGACAACGCGTGCTGGTATGCTCACTTCCCCCCTTCGGGATCGGTTTGGCATTATTATGCGTCTTGAGTACTACACACATGAGGAGCTTGCTACTATCGTGTTGAATGCTGCTCAGAGTAGTTCTAGTATCGCCACTTTAGATGCTGATGCTGCTATCGAAATAGGTAGTCGTTCACGTGGCACGCCTCGCATAGCCCTTCGCACCCTTAATCGTATTCGCGATTTTGCCGACGTTTACAATGGTGGCAAGATTACGAAGTCCATCGCACAAGAGGGTATGAATCGTATCGGCGTTGATCCCATCGGTCTTACGACGGCAGATGTGGGTTATTTGCGTGCAATGATAGAGGTGTATAAAGGGGCACCGGTGGGTCTTGAGACGATGGCGTCCATGCTTTCGGAGGACAGGGTCACGGTGGAGTATGTTATTGAGCCTTACCTTATTTATTTAGGTTTTGTGCATAAAACGCCACGTGGACGGGTTGCCACTGAGCAGGCATATGCACATCTTGGCGTACCTTGGACACCGTCTTCGTCGCGTTCGTAAGTTGCGTTCGTAAGTTGCGTTCGTAAGTTGCGTTCGTAAGTTGTGTTCGTAAGTCGCGTTCGTAAGTTGTGTTCGTAAGTTGTGTTCGTAAGTTGTGTTCGTAAGTTGTGTTCGTAAGTTGCAAATGAAAAAATCAAATACGAGGTGGCAGTTATTATGGAAAACATAGGAAGCTTAGGAAGCACATCTCAGGGGCGTCGCAATCTTCTGGATACGCACACCCATACGGTTCTCAGTACCCATGCCTACTCCACTTTGTGGGAGAATGCACGGGCAGCAAGTAGTTTGGGTGTTCAGGTTATTGTTTCCACAGAGCATGCCCCTGAAATGCCTGGTGGTGCTCATATTTACGGCATTAGCAATCAATCCACTTGTCCGAGGGTTCAGGAGGGTGTCATCATCCTTCGCGGTGTTGAGGCGAATATTATGCCTGTGAAAAAGGGGGGGGTGCCCATCGACATCCCCGACGCTGTGAATGAACGTCTGGACGTTGTTGTTGCGTCCCTCCATGATGCTGTTTACCCACAATCCGATCCCGCCAACATTACCCAAACACTCATGGACGTTGTCCAAAGTGGCAGGGTGGATATTCTTGGTCACCTTGGCAATCCCCACTACAGCTGCGACTACTTTCGGGTTATGGAGGTGGCGAAGGCGAATAATGTGTTGGTGGAGATAAACAACAGCTCCTTGGTGCGATCGAGGTTGGGGAGCAAGCCGAACTGTGGGCTCATTGCAACCATTGCTGCACAGTTAGACATGCATGTTGTTTTGTCCTCTGATGCACACCACTCGTCTCAGGTTGGTATTGTGGATGAAGCCCTTGCCCTTGCCCTTGGTGCGGGTATTCGTGAAGACAAAATATACAACTACGATCCCTTAGGTTTTGTGCAGTTTTTGGTGGAGAAGCGGAACCGCAAGGGGTTAGGGGATGTTGTGGAGTTGCTCAGCGGTTTGTAAGTGTCTTTAGAGTTATTCAGGCGTGTTTTCATATGGTCGAACTCAAATTATTAACTAGGTAGAATTATAATGGCAAAACCGAAACAAAGATACATATGCTCCAGCTGTGGTGGTGAGTTTCCAAAATGGGCAGGCAAATGCCCCGACTGTGGCGAGTGGAACACCATCCCGCAAGAACCTGTGGTGGTCGCCGCCAAAAAATCTTCCACCATGGCAGGCAACTCCATGGGGGGGATAGGGGGGCTAGGGATGGGTAGTGGCTACGCCATCAGCACCCTTGTGCCCAAGAAGTTTGACGAGATAGAAACCCGTGGCGAATTCAGTCGCTTCATGACAGGCATACGCGAGTTTGACACTGTGCTGGGTGGTGGTATCGTTCAAGGCTCCGTTACCCTCATCGGTGGCGAACCCGGTATCGGCAAATCCACCATTATTCTCATGGTGGCGTCGATTTTAGCAGAAGCAGGTCACGGTGTTCTCTACATCTCCGGGGAGGAATCTCCATCGCAGATTAAAAATCGTGCTGAGCGACTCAACGCCACAAGCAAGAACATTAGCGTCCTCGCCACCATGGACATCGAGCAGGCCATCTCCCATTTGGAGAGTGGCACATACCGGTATGCCATAGTTGATTCCGTGCAATCGGTGTCGTCTTCCAACCTGAGCTCAGCGGCAGGCACCGTTACACAAGTGAAACACATAGCCTATCAGATGATGGAGATTGCAAAACGCAAAAATATTACCCTGTTCCTCATCGGACAGGTTACGAAAGATGGTGCTGTTGCTGGCCCCAAGGTTTTGGAGCATCTGGTGGACACGGTGCTCTACTTTGAAGGGGATCACAACCGTGGGCTTCGTATCCTTCGGGCGGTGAAAAACAGGTTTGGCAGTACGGATGAGGTGGGTGTTTTCGAGATGAGCTCCCAAGGTCTCAAAAGTGCTGATGCGTCCATGTTTGTATCAAACCTCGATACCCCCATGCCGGGTAAGGTCATCACGCCCATTATGGAGGGGACACGCTCATTTTTGGTTGAGGTTCAGGCGTTGGTGTCCACCACCTACTACCAATACCCCAAACGCACAACAGTAGGCTTTGATGCACGTCGGTTGGATATGCTCATGGCCGTGCTCGACAAATACTGCAACATCAATCTGAGCACCTACGACGTTTATTTAAATATTGCTGGGGGGCTTCGCGTCAACGATCCTGGTGGCGATCTGGCCATATGTGCGGCGATCCTCTCTTCGGTTAAAGACAAGCCCATCAGCTCTCAATACTCCTTTTTGGGGGAGGTTGGTTTGAGTGGCGAAATATCGTCGGTCACCAACGTCAACAGTCGACTCAGCGAAGCTGAGAAGTTTGGGGTAACGAGTATTGTGGGATCGGAAAGGTTAGAGTTCACAAAGTCGGTTAAACATGTTAGCATTAAATATGTAAGGAACTTGGTTCAACTAATCGACAGCCTATAAATAGGGCAGTTGCCATGGTTTTGAGTACGTTTCTGCATGCTAAGTTCGACGTTTTTTTAATATTTGTTCTTTTTACGTTAATTGTATGTTGCAAAAGTATATGCTTTTGTGTTAGTTATTAGGGTATTCAAAGTAATATGTTTTAGAGGTTTTAGTTATGGGAATATTAAAGGGCAAAAAAGCCGTAATTTTTGGTATTGCAAATGACAAGTCGATAGCGGCAGGTATTGCCGAAGCACTTCATCGTGAAGGTGCTGAGTTAGGCTTGTTTTACGGGATACCACAACTCGAGAAAAGGGTTCAACCCATTGCAGAAAAATATAACGCAAAAATATGTGCGGAGGCAGACCTAAGCATAGACGCCGATGTGGAAAAGGCCGCCGCCCTCACCAAAGAGGTTTTTGGCGAGGTGGATATCGTAATACACTCCGTAGCCTATGCCCCACGTGAAGCTCTGAAAGCACCATTTTCACAAACAACACGAGATGCGTTCAAAGTTGCACTAGACATTAGCTGCTACTCCTTTGTTAGCGTCGCACAACACTTCTCCCCCATGATGAAGCCGGGGAGCAGCTTCCTAACACTAACCTACTACGGCTCACAAAAAGTTGTTCCATCCTACAACGTTATGGGTGTTGCGAAAGCAGCCCTCGAAGCATCGGTAATCTACCTTGCCGACGATCTCGGCTCCACCAAGGGTATTCGCGTTAATGCTATTTCCGCTGGCCCGATCAAAACCCTTGCTGCTAGCGGTGTTGGCAACTTCAACTCCCTCCTACGCTCCTTCGAGGTTATTGCACCAAGTCGCAAGCTTGTAACTCAGGAAGAGGTTGGTAATGTAGCGGCATTCTTGTCGAGTTATCTTGCTAGTGCTATCACTGGTGAGGTTATGTATGCTGACTCTGGGTTTAACGTTGTGTCTGGTTCCCGTGATCTTCTCAATATTATCGAAGAGGCACACCACAACAGTAAAAAGTAGGCTTTAAGCTTTTCAACTCGAATAGTTTACGTAAGAGGGTAGGTTCAGCATTATTGTGCTGTGCTTGCCCTTTTTTGTTTGTGTATTTTTTGCTCTTGTCGTTTGAGTTGGTATTGAAATTGCTTGAAAGAGGAGAGTTACTAGTCATGGTTGTGTGTCCGTGTGCGGAGGGTTCTTGTTATGTTGAGGTTTTTGAAGTTGGGTTTGGTGATGTTAATTTTGCCCATAATAGCGTCTTGTTCATATTTTTCGTCTGATGTTCGAAGCCTTACCAAGCCACCATCCAAAAAGAATGCTGAATATTTTATCAACAATAAAGTTGCGGCACTCCCTTCATGGGTTCGCATCTCTGGCGACAGCTATCATGTTGTTTTGGAGAAGCGTGGTTATCGCGACGTGTCCATAGATCTTGTTCGTCGTCGTGGTGAGTGGTTCATCAACAACAATGCCTTGGGGACAGATGTTAATCGTATCGGGATTGCGGTGGACTTCGATTACGGCAATATTTACCAGATACCACAGTCAACCCTGCTTCGTAAGCTTGTTGTTGTGGACAACGTGCTCACTTCGAGTGAAACCATTGGTGAGCGTTCCGACACCGTTCAGACGATCCTCTACATTGAGGACTCAGCTAACGCTTACAGTATGCGTGAGCGTATGGGTATGAAGAGCAACCTAGACGACTCCAACAGTATTGCAACGTTGACTAAGCGTTACACTGTGGTTCAAGAGAAGAGTTTGGTCAACATAGATGTTGGTTTGTCCCCTAAGAGCCCCCTACTTTATGCGGCGTCTCGCGGTCAGCTTGATGCCCTTGCTCGCAGTATCGAGGTGTCCACCCTGAGCATCAACACCGTGGATGCCTTAGGCAACACAGCTCTCATGTACGCCCTCGCCAACAACCAATACGAAACAGCAACATTCCTCATCGAACAGGGTGCGGACATCTTCCGAACCAACGCTCGGGGGCAAACCGCCCTCATGTATGCTGTTGTGTACTCCCATGAAGACGTTGTGGAGATGCTACTACGCCTTCGTGCTAGCCCCAACAGCAAGGATAACCAAGAGATGTCCGTTTTGGCGTACGCATCATACCGTGGCGACTCCGACATTGTTAACCTGCTCATTGCTAGCGGTGCACAGATAGATACGGTGGACGCTCAGGGGCGTACCCCCCTCATGATTGCTGCCAGTGTGGGCAACTCCGCCACAGCAAACATACTAGCCTCCTACTCCACTGATATCGAAACACGGGACAACAATGGTCGAACAGCCCTCTCCCTCGCATCCTACAACGACAACGTATTCACCATGCGTACGTTAGTCAACTACGGTGCCAACCTCGAAACAAAAGACAATCAAGGCAACACCCCCCTCATGCTTGCCGTAATGAATAACAGCATTGCCACCGCACGTGAAGCACTCAACGACGGTGCCATGGTCGACATCGTCAACTCCGACGGGAACACACCACTCATGGTTGCGTCTTCCAATGGGTTCCTCGATATGGTTCGCCTCGTTATCGAAAACAAACCGAACCCACTTACTCAAAACAACGAACGCTCCACAGCATACGACATTGCTGAACAGAACGGCTATCCCGTAATACAAAATATCCTCTCCGAATACTACAGCCAACTAACCGAATACAATGCCATGATGTTTGATGGTGCCAATACGGGCAACATCGCCAAAGTACAGCGTGCCCTAAGGTTGGGTGCCTCCCCCGATATTGTGGACAACGAAACAGGCAACACCGCCATCTTCCTCGCAATCGCACAAGATCAATACGGTATTGTGTCCATGCTAGTTGATGCTGGTGCCAACCTGAACACACAAAATGTTGAAGGGAACACACCACTCATACTAGCCGCAAGTCGCGACTCACTCACCATCGTCAACCTACTGCTGAAAAATGGTGCGAACCCGAATATCTACAACATTGCCGGCGACTCACCACTAATATGGGGGGTAACAAACAACAACCAACAGCTAGTACAACAACTACTCGTTTACGGTGCCGACGTTACTCATACCAACGACGCAGGGTTTACAGCAAGGCGTGTGGCAGGGTTGTACAATAGCGTGAACATTGTAAGCATACTCGAAGCAGCGGGGGCGTTTAACTAAACAAGGGCGTTTAACCAAACAATCTGGTTTAACCAAACCGCCACCCCATGGCACACTAATTGCTGTGAACTACATGGCAACAAACAACGCCCTTAACAAGGTGCAACAACGTAGCCGAATAAATACACGCAGGGAATAAACTAATATGACTAGATTCGCAAAGTACACCAAAATAGATGGGAAACAACCCTTGGCCATCATTGCCATCACAACAGTCATGCTACTCCTTAGCACCAACCTTCTAGCATCAGTGAAAATACGGGACATATCCACCGTCGAAGGGATTCGATTCAATCAGCTCATCGGATACGGACTCGTTGTAGGTCTTGAAGGCACCGGCGATAACTCGCAAAATGCACAATTCACCGTGCAATCACTCTCCTCAGCTCTGGAACGCATGGGAGTATCGGTAAACGCAGCAGACATCAACGTCAATAACGTCGCCGCTGTTATGGTCACAGCAATGCTACCACCATTCGCACAACCGGGATCACGTATCGACCTGAAAATATCATCCCTAGGGGACGCTAGCTCGCTGGCAAGCGGCACACTACTAATGACACAACTTGTTGGTGCCGATGGACAAATATACGCCATCGCTCAAGGACAAGTTGTTGTCGACCCCAACGGTGTCGCACTGACTGCAGGGAATATCCCCAACGGTGGGTTTGTCGAACACAAAATCGACTACAACATGGACACCACAAAGATCGACCTGTCGCTATCAAGGTACAACGTTGACGACACCGTAAGCATCAAAAATGCCATCAACAAATTCTTCAACTCACCCATCAGCATCATCTCAAGCCCGAATACGGTTTCGGTTGCTGTCCCTGAAAACTATCGTGCAAGCTACTACGACTTCCTCAACACCATCCTCAACCTAGAAATTACCCCCGCAAATTTTGCCAGAGTAGTAATCGACCAACGCACAGGTACGGTTGTCATGGGCTCGGACGTTAGCATCAACCAAGTGGCAGTATCACACGCAGGGATGACCATCACAATAGGGAGCGATGCACCACTCGATGGAGCACCAAACGACCTCGATCCCCTCATCGAAGGTGCAACACAAGCAAGTGTATTCTCCCTAGGGGGGGGGGCAACCATCGGGGATCTCATCCGTGCCCTCAACGCCGTGGGTGCCACCTCCAACGACCTCATAGCCATACTCCAAAGTGTGAAAGTTGCAGGTGCATTGCACGCAGAACTGGAAATAATCTAACAAGGGGCATTATCATGGAAAGCATTAACAGCACTCAATACAAAGCCACCGCCATGCAGGTAGGTGGGGATACTCGCGATCCTGAGAAATTTTTGAGCATGCAGAAGGATAAGTTACGCACATTGGCAGAAAGTTTCGAGTCGCTATTGACCAACGAAATATTTAAGTCCATGCGTAAGATAAGTTTTTCTGACGATGACGAGAAAGGTTTATTTCAGACAACTCAAGAGGAGAAAATATTTACCTCCATGTTGGATGCAGAAATTGCCGACATGGCGTCGCACAAAAATCCTTACGGTCTCTCTGAAATGGTGTATCAATCTCTGCTACCGACCCTTGAAGGTTGGCATGAGAATCGCACTAATCAGCTCAGATCGGCAGGGGTAATAGTTCCGTCTTCGGATGTTGAAGTTACAGCTGGTAACAATAATGGTGGTGATAAAATAAATAGCAACATGCTAACAGATCAGTATTTGGGGCTATCCAGCACCCTTAGAGAGATAAAGTCTCAGAATTTTAACGACAAAGCACTTGACAACAAAGTATATTAGGATTAATGTAGTAGCAGGCGTGTATTATCTACGGTAGTGCAGTTTGTGTTGCAGAGTCGTAGTTATCGTCGTATCCGAGTTATAATTTCTTGTTCGCTTTCTAGCCTGTTGCAGAGCTGTTGTGCTTGTTGTTTAATTGTCTCGGAAACTGAACTAATTGTCTCGGAAACTGAACTAAATACTGACTTCAGTAGACATATATTATATTTATGTTTAGAATTATTACTTAATGTCGATATTGTAATTAGTTGCCATAGCAATCGGCAGTCTAGGTTGAGAATCTAAATTGAGAGTTGCTAATTGAATTGCTAACTAGTTAGGGTTATCGTCTCAGGGTATCTAATTGCTGCAAGGGTGTGTTTGCAGACCCATAGAGGTTTACTATGAAAATAAACGGAGATGCGTCGTTATTGCCACCTTATCTAGATTCAGATAGGGTAAGTGTAAACAGTAGTAAACGTAATGCTCTTGTGGGTGCAGAGTCCTCCCCTGGTGCCAAGGTGCCATCGGCAGCCTCTGTATCTGTGAGTAGTAGTGCTTCCTCTTTGTCCAAGTCCATTGAGAGTCAGCCGAATATTCGTTTGGATTTGGTGAATGATCTTAAGGAAAAGATTGCTAATGGAACGTACAAGCCCTCTCCCGATTTAATTGCGGCGGCGATGGTTAATAGTGTGTTTGATGAGATATCTCTTGACTCGGAGTAGTCCGCCTGTCCGTTAGTTTTGTCCACTTGTCCGTTAGTTTTGCTCCTGCGTTCGTTAGTTTTGCTCCTGCGTTCATTTGGTCGTCCGTTTTCTCCATTAATCTTCGCTGTTCGCTTTGCTCCCGTAAAATATCACCTGCTCCACTAGAGTGCCAGCACCGTCCATCCTCATGCGTCCCCCCGCGTCCCCCCGCGTCCCCCGCGTCCCACACGTCCCACACGTCCCACACGTTCCATGCGTCCCCCCGCGTCCCACACGTCCCACACGTCCACAACGCCAGACGGCGGAGAGTTGGCTAGAAAATTGCTAGGGAATAGAGTGATATGTGGAGTAGTGTTAGCCAGTGCTGAGAATGCCGTTAACACTACTGATGAACGCAAATGATACTTATGATCGAGGTGACGTTATGGAGATTATTCAACGCTTGAGAGATGTTTTAGTGTCGTCGTCCAACCTTTTGACGGAATTTATTACCATCTCGACTCAAGAGCTTGAAAGTGCAATACAATGGGATAGTGAGGCGGTGGAGGAGTTTACCAAGCGTAAGGAGACACTCATCGCAAACGAAGCTGTTCTTGGCAAAAGCAAGACCGCCATTATGACCAGAGTGTGCCGAGAGCTTGGATCGTCGGAGATGACTCTCCCTCAAGTTATCGAGGCGTTGAAAGATATGCCTGACACCTCTATCGCAACAGAGTTGGAGCTACTGCAAAAAACAATCGAAGAACAGGTGCTAGCTCTGAAGGGGTTGACGGCTCAACTCCAGTCGGTTTATAACACAAATAAGCGTCTTTGCGAGGGGTTCTTTCAGTCGGTGGGGATTGCAAATAGTGGCGTTTACGCAAACTCACCTTGGAAACCAACAAGTGGCGGTTCAGACATTAGCACCATTTCATTTAAGGGGTAAGCCATGAGTTCTTTGTTCGGAATGCTCTACACCGGCTCGTCGGGGCTCTACACCGCCCAAGCAGGAATCAGTGTTACAGGTAATAATATTTCTAATGCCAATACGGTCGGTTATTCGCGTCAACGTGCTGTTATCGAATCCCGTGAAGCTATCGACACTCGTGGTTGGTTCGGCACAGGTGCTAGCCTTACCCGTGTTGAGCGTGTTTACGACGATCTCCTTGCATCAAATGTTCGCCATGAAATGTCGGGGTTTACCATGTGGTCTTCGATGCAGGAAAACATCGGCAACCTACAACAATACTTCAACGAACTCGACGGGAGTGGCGGACTCTCCGATGCCCTTAGTGACTACACACAATCGTGGGTTACCCTTGGGGGAACACCGCCAGACGATACCCAGACAGCTCTGACAAACCGAAACAACGTAGTCAACAAAGCTGTCACCCTTTCGGATAAGCTCCAAGACGGCTACAAGCATATTGAGTCTGTTCGCGATGATATTGAGGTCAAAGTTAATATCGCTGTGGATGACATGAATATGCAGTTGAAAAATATTGCTCAGTATAACCTGAAAATAGTGGAGATTGAGAGTGATGGGGTTACAATCGCAAATGAATTGCGTGACAAACGTGACATGGCTGTGGCGACAATCTCTAACTACGCACCAACAAACGTAACGGAGCGTGTTGATGGTAGTTATGCCGTCGTAATCGCTGGTGTTGTGGCTGTGGATCGTGGTGATGCGGGTAAGTTTATTACCGAGGTTGGGGAGGGGCAGGACAGGCTCCTGACAATCAAGTATCGGGGGGTAAATATTGGCACCCGTGGCGAGTCTGTGGATATTACTAGCCAAATACGTGCTGGCTCGATTCGCGGCGACCTTGATTCTCGCGACAAGAACCTTCTGAACACCATCGAGCAGATAGATTCGTTTGCTAGTGCCCTAATCTTTGAAACAAACAAGGTGCATGGTCTAGGACGACACTTGCGTGCAGAGTCTAGTCTTGTTTCCGCCTACAGCGTTACCGATTCTCGATTCCCGTTGCAACAGCACCTTGGTGATACGTTTGAGAATACGAGTTTTCAGATGCAGGCGGGATCGTTCTCCCTGAGTATTTATGACGACAACAATACGGTTGTGCAAACTGTTAACATTAGTATCGACCCTAAAGTCGACTCCATCGGGAGCATTGCGGAGAAGATTAGTGATGCTTCAGGGGGGCTGATAAGTGCTGTTGTTAATTCGGACAACCGACTGGTGCTGTCGAGTAAAGATAACAGCACAATCGCTTTCACCGCCGACAATACGGGGTTTTCGGCCGCTATGGGGTTCAATAGTTTTTTCAGCGGCACAGGTGTGCGAGATATCTCTGTAAGCCAAAAGATACAGGTGGATTCAGGGTTTTTGGTGGCGGGTACGTCAGGTAAGGTTGGCGATAATACAAACGCCATAGCCATGTCAGGAATTAATACTGGCGGGTCGCTTGGGAATATATCGTTTGAGGCGTACTACTCCTCTTTTGTGGCGGAAATATCTGCCATGAAGTACGAGGCGGATATTTTTGCCGGCTCGAAGCTGGTCTCACTTCAGGCGGTAAGTGTACGCTTAGACGCAGTTACAGGGGTCTCCCTCGATGAAGAGGCAATAAATCTTACAAAATTTCAGAAGTCGTATGAGGCGAACGCAAGGTTTATTACGGCTGTTGATCAGATGTTGGACTTAATCGTTAATCGGCTTGGGCTGGTTGGTAGGTAGCCGTAGTGCTAGTTGGTAGGTGTGCGTGGTGTGTGGTGCTGGTTGGTAGGTGTGGCGTGGTGTGTAGTGCTGGTTAGCAGGGGTTCGCACACAACTACCCACGAATATGTTTTTAGGAGCGGAAAATCATGAGAGTTACATTCAACAGCTTGTACAACACAGGGGCAGCACATATGCAGTCCACAAACCAACGCATGCAACAAGACTACATGCGTGTTTTAAATGGTCGCCAATTGATTAACCCTGAAAACGACGTTCGATCCTACTCGTTCTACCTCAAAACACAGCAACAAATAAATATTCTGCAATCCTATGGCGACAATGCGGACAAAGCCTCACACTGGCTGACAGAGTCGGATTCCGCCGTTGGTTCCCTAGTGAACATTATCAATACTGTCAAAAACGACTACGCCATACAGGGTGCCAACGATACCCTTAGTGCTAGCGATAGGAGCTCCATGGCTTCGGCGATTAAGTCCATTATGCAACAGGTTGTTGGTTTGTCCAACACCGATTACCTTGATCACTATATTTTTGGTGGTTTTGGCACAGGTGAACCGCCGTTTGTTGAGGGTAGCAACGATGTGAAGAACATTCGCTCTAGCAACAACAGCGACGGGGCTTTGTTCGCCACAGATACATTCAGCGACGTGCGGGAGCTCCCTCAGGGCGACTATCGCATGGGGGTAACAATTTCCAACGGTATGGCAGAGCTTACCCTGTACGACAAATACGGGAATGCCGTACCCATCGACTCCAACTCTAGCGATGATGCAACGAGTGACGGCAACAAGTTGATGCTCTCAACATCAGTGGCATACGAGCCTGGCAAGGTGGTCAACCTAGGTCGTGGCATGGCCATAAAGCTACCCGAAAATACGACGCACCTTTTCACCGAATACCATTTCACCTATGTTGCGGGTTCGGATATTACGTACAAAGGTGATTCCAGTGAGATCGTGTCGCAGATAGGGAGCAACTCCAATGTGGCATTGAATGTTTCAGGCAACTCCTTATTCATGTCCACGTACAAGACGTTGCAGAGTTCGTTTCTCAACACCTACAGCGGTCTCCCAATAAACTTAGCCTCCGTGTTTTCGGGATTGGATGGTGTGAAGAGTAGTCCCGGTGATGCGATTCAGTTTCGGGCAAGCGATCATTATGGTCATCCTGTGGGGAATGCACGGGTGTCGGGCACCAGTGAGGTTAATGTTAACTTAGCCGATCTCCCTGATAGTGCACGTATTACTTATGTTCGTTATGGCAGTAGTTACTACAAGGTAGAGCTTGAGGCGAAGAATTATGGTAGTGTGGAAAATCTTTCCGACGCTTTCAACGTTGCCATGAAAACAGCAACGTTTGCTGGGTCATCCCTACTATCCCCCACGCCTCAAGATACTAGCCATGTTGTGGATATATCTGGCGAATTGCGTAGTGTTGCCGACGGACAGCAACTTATGATAATGACCAATGAGGTTGGGGATAAGGTTTCCCTCTCAGCGTTTGGCGACATCGATAACGCTTTGGGGTTTGACAAGTTTCAGGACTACACGGGGAACCTCACCTACGGGAAAGATAACGAGTTCAACCTGTCGACTCGTCCGTTTACGGTACCGGGTGCCAACGAGTTTTTGCAACTAACCGCTACCAACACAAACCTCTCTTCGGGTACATACAACTACACCATCAACGGCAACGACTACACGTTAGCTATCCCTGCGGGTTCGACAGAGTTAGATATTCAGTTTATGATAAACAAGCAGATGAGTATGGACACAGGGTTTAACATCCAATCCCACGTTGTTGCCACTGGTGTTGCCGACGTTTACGACATAACCTACACCTTCGAGAATGAGAATTACGGCGAGAACACATCCCTGTCCATCATGTCCAACGGCACCCTGCACAGTGCAACCTTGGGTCGCGACTACTCCGCCCCTGTCAACAAATCGTTCGAGGATCTCCTCAACTTCGCCAACAACTTCTACAACGGCTCAGCAATCGTTTCCATCAACAGCGTCGGTCAGATTGTTGTGGAGGATTTGTACAGCGGTTCCGACAGTCGCCTATCCTTGAGCATGACCCCCGACAACAGAGGTATCGATCGCTCGTTGGGGTACACCGACCAAATTATAAGTGGCTCTTACGATGGTCAAGGGGACATGGACTGGGATGTTAGCTATCGCATAGACAACGTTGGTGGTCGGTTCGACTTAACCTACAATATCGTAAGCAAAAAGGGTGGTCCCATAGCTAGCGGTACAGTTGCCGACTACAAGGGTGGTCCTGTGGATCTGAAGCAGGGGATCTCGTGGACTCCCCCCATTGATGCAGCAAACATAGGCGTGGACAGGAACTTCACCATCGCACTAAGTGGTGGCAACAACCTTCGCCTAGGGGATATGCATATTACGGAGCAGGGCAGTAACGTAAACATATTTAACGCCATCCAAAACCTAGAAGACGCCTTGAGCAACAATGTTCGCGACAATGGCGACCTGTCACCAAGCGAATGGGCCCTCGATCCGAACAACGATCTCCTCGCAAAGGCATTCTTCTCAGGGCAATACACCGGCTACAACAACGATACATGGGGATTCAATGTTAATCAGTTCGCTTCGTCCCCCGAGTCGTACCTCCAAGACGAGCTTCGCTTGGAGTACGCCAACACCACCCTCGTTAGCCCCGCCCTAGGCGATATCCTGTTCGACGTGGAGGTATGGGATAACGACAAAGACACACTTCGCACCATCCCCGTTCAAATCCCCGCAACAAGCTACCCCACAGGTATGACCCTCAAACAGCAAAACAAACTTATCATCGACGCAATCAATAACGACCCCGCATTCAAAGCAGTAGGGATAGTAGCACACGACAATGGTGGCACCCTCGTGGTAAAGTCTGGGGCGGGCACAAGCAACATAAACCTAGCGGCACAAAGTGATGCGGCAATTATTGCCCTCGATGCGGGGAAGCCAACAGGGGATCCTTTCCCCGTCAACCTAAATATTGCCGTTGCACAAGATATGACCATCAAAACCTTCGACCTCGGAACAAATACTTGGGTGAGCGACACCATCACCATACCAGCCAACAACTATGGCGACGTCGATGCACTCGCCACAGAGATAAACAACCAGATATCAGCCTCAGCAGTGCTCAATACACTGATAACGTTTGCAGGTAGTGGCGACACCATTACGCCAACGTACACTAGTGGCACAGGGTATCTGTCCGCCTCCCCCAACAACCCCCTAGGCGTAGGATACAAAGGTACTGACCTCATCAGCCCCGTTGCAGACATGGTAAGCCTCGATCTGTCAAAAGCATCTGTGGACGAACGAACACTAACTTTCCGATACATGGTCGGGACGCAAGTACAGACACAATCCATTACCATCCCCAACAAAGACTACAGCACCACAGGCTTCAACAACCTCATGGACGATCTGGCAACAGAGCTTGCCACAGCCGGTCTTGACACATTCTTCACCGCCGTACGCACAGGGGATAAAGGGTTTGGATTTGTGGTCAACAAAGCCAACACAACAGTGGGGTTTGTCGAGGGGAACCACGATCCAAGGGCTGAAAACAACATAGTGCTAGGGTTTGCACGTGCAGGGGAGTCCTTGAGCGTTGCCATTACCGATTCCGCAGGCAGAATAGTGGACAACATTAACATCAAAACTGCCAACCAAAACTATTTCGTAGCAGACGGAATCTCCTTGGGGTTCGACTCAGGGAGTGTAATGCGTGGCAACAACTTCACCACCGCACTCGGATCAGGAGTACAACAGGAAATTGACATATTCGACAAAATTGCCTCTCAGGTAAATAGCATTTATGCCGATATAGGTAACAGAGGGAATATTGTAAGCTCCCAGATATCGTTTAACGAACGGATAAACCTCAACCTAGAACAGTTCCGATCCAACTACCTAGGATCTACCGAAAACGATATCTACAACATAACGAATAACTATCAACAGTCCATGCTGATATACGAAACAGCACTGCAAGCAACAAGCAGAATACTAGGTCTATCCCTAATGAACTATATTTAGGGCACCGGTGACAAATATTTCACCGGGATAGGACTGCTACTGTACAAGCTTAATGGATCAATATGGTGGAGGATTGATGTCTCGTCAAGTAGTCGAAGAGAAATTCCAAATAGAGATAGACGGCTTAGGATCAGTAAACTACTCGCGTAGCGATATCGTGAACTTTGCAGCACCGATTATCGGCTACCCATTCCGTAGGCAGTTCCTACTTGTGGGCAACGATGGCGAGATGCCATTCTACCGCCTTGTGTGCATTGAAGAGCCCGACTTAATATTTATACTACTCGATATGCAAAGCTCAGGGGTGGATTACGACCCACAAATACCAGACTCATGTTACGAAGTGCTCGAGGCGGATGCTAACAACAAAAACTCCCTAAACTTATTCGGAGTAGTACGGATGCACTCCAATATCGAACAGGCTACAGTCAATATGCGTGCACCCATCCTCCTCAACCTTGAAAAACGCTTTGCCATGCAGTTTGTCTTGGATGACGAAACACTCGGACTGCGAACAAAGATATTCGCCTAACACACAGTACCCTAAGTACAGATACAAAAACTAGAAACGTCAGAGGTGTTTGCAACAATGCTTGTACTGTCACGAAAGCTAAACGAAAGTATAATGATCGATGGGCTGATTGAGTTCAAAATTGTGGATATTAGTGCCAATGCTGTGAAAGTGGGTATTGAAGCTCCGATGAAGTATCATATTTTGCGTAAAGAGATATTTGACATGGTTTTGGAGGAAAATAGGCAGGCAACGAAGGTAAAGAGTTCCTCAGCGTTGGAGCAACTGCGTAAAAAACATACCAAAGATTAACACGTCTACATAATTCACAAAACTTAGCTACCACCCGAAACCCTTTATCTATGGAGGGTTTAACCCCTCATCAACAACTTATCCCCAAAAAATTAGCACCATAGTCCGAAGTTGGCATGCTTGTTGCTACTTACTATGCATATTACATAAGTTTTATTTATCAAAATAAAACGAAGGGTGTGCATTATGAAAGCAATAATCAATGTGATTATTTTCACAGGAATCTACCAAGTTGCAACTAAGATTGATGATGTTCTTTCCATGTTCCAAGTTCTCTAAACAGAACAAGAACCTTCAACTGTTGCCCAAAAGCTCTACAGTACGCAAGTGACGACTTCATACTAACTTTTACCACAAACACTTGCTGTTAAAATTATTACTCAAAAACACAACATCCGCTATTAGGATAAACCACTAACCCCTCTCATAGGCTTCTGTGAGGGGGGTTGCTAATATGAAAACCATGAGATTATAACATAAGGGTACGCCTATGATTAACACAAAAACTACTACCATCCCACAAACCATAACCAACCATACACCTACGATGAATCTGAAAAAGGTTTCTGTGCTTGCATCGGTTGCGTTGGCGTCGCTGATGCTATTGCCACTGGGGGGATGTGCCCGCGTAAACACAGACAGTGTGGCATTCGAACCATCCGTGGACTACGTGGCTCTCATGGAAGACTACGATAACCAAGTTGCACAAAAATCCTCGCGTACAGCATCACTGTGGGCAAATAACGAATACAAAAGCGACCTGTTTGCCGACTACAAAGGACGACAAGTGGGCGACCTTATTACCGTAATCATTTCAGAATCATCATCCGCAACCAACACAGGGAGTGCAACAACGGGGAAAACCTCATCCGTGGGAGCCTCGGCAACAGCACTGGGAGGACTGCCACTCGACCTTGGCATAACAAACTTCCTCGGCAGTGGAGTGGGCTTTTCGCCAAACCTAGGCACGCAGTACACGTCATCTTTTGCCGGGCAAGGCTCAAACACAAGGCAAGATCAGATACAGGCAACAATCGCAGCAACAGTTTTGCGAGTACTACCATCAGGCAATCTGGTAATTGAAGGGCACCGTGAAATTGTTGTGGATAATGAGAAGCAGATAATGTCCATTCGAGGACTGATTCGTCCCAAAGATATTAACGCAAACAACGTGGTTTCATCGCAAAATATCGCTAACGCACAGATTAGCTACTCCGGGAAAGGGATGATCTCTGATACGAGGAACACAGGGCTATTCAGCAAAGTTGTAGACTGGCTCTGGCCGTTTAGTTAGCTCTAGTGGGCTAGGCGATACTGGTGCCATGACGACGCCATCGCCGTAGCTGATGCACTAACCAAGTTAGCTCTAGTGGGCTAGGCGATACTGGTGCCATGACGTAACAAACGACTCAACAAGCTCCAACGCCACACCCACACCTGTCGTACGTGCACCTATGGCGAGTACGTTGCAGCTGTACATCGATTGCGAAATGTATGCCGTGCTAGGGTGTAACGCTAGGGTGCTACGCACGCCATCAACCTTGCTCGCAGCATTCACTATCCCCACACCTGTGCCACAAATTACAATCCCTAGGTGAACCTCGCCTGAGGCAACCAAGCGACCCACTGCCTCCCCATAGTTCGGGTAATGTACACTTTCAGTGGTATTTGTGCCAACATCCACAACTTTGCAAACATGACTCGAGCTACCCGGAACCGTCATCCCTTCGATGTATGCCTTAATCTCATTCTTGTGTTGGAGTGCACTGTGATCGCAACCGATGGCAATCAACGTGGTTGCGGTTGCGGTTGCGGTTGCGGTTGCGGTTGCGGTTGCGGTTGCGGTTGCGGTCGCGGTCGCGGTCGCACTGCTCCGGATGCCATGAAGAAGCCTCAACCTGTCGGCATGTCGCCCACCCTCAAACTCTGTCGTAAGGAACAACTCAGCAATGCGACTCCCTAGGCTTGGCGACAGTATGGACGACGCAAGGGTAATACATTTGGCATCATTGTGTGCACGTGTCATTTGGCTGGTAAACTCGTCGTAGCACTGTGCAGAAACTATTCCGGGCACAGCAACGGCGGCGTGGAAGCTCTGAATCCCGTGCATGTCGATTGCGATGATAGACCCATTAACGGATGGATTGGCAATGCTGGTGGCAATATGTGTGATATGTTGGAAGAAGTCGTAGTCGCGAATACATTGGTGGACAACAATGCGACTGTCAGTGTTGCTAGTGTTATCAGTGCTATTTGTTGGCGAGCTCGTGCTCACGGGTGTGTTGTTCACGGGCGAGCTCGTGTTCGCGGGTGTGTTCACGGGTGCGTTCACGGTCGAGCTCTCATGAACCATACGCGTTATGTGCTCCATGACGGCATGAGCCATCGCTGTGGAGAGTGTGTCGGCAGTATGAACGATGTGCACAGGTAGGAGGCTGGACACAAGTTCGCCACGATTACTATGGTTATGGTTATGGCTATGGCTATGTTCATGCTGGTTACGCTCATCGCTGTAAGGCATACGAAAACCCCTAGTACTGTCACAATTCAGTACGATTATTTGATGTTATTAGCTCTCAGTGTGGGCGGCGGTGTGAGCGGCGGTGTGGGAGGCGGTGTGAGCGGCGGTGTGGGAGGCGGTGCGGGAGGCGGTGTGGGAGGCGGTGCGGGAGGCGGTGTGTTGTTCGCAACAGTATTGCTCATTACGACTGATAATCGACGGCGTTGCGAGACTTTTTACTGCGGTGTAAAGCTCCGAACGAATTCGCCTGTGTACCGGTCGGTAATAGTTCCTGAGCGAATAACCATCGTGCCACTAATGATAGCATCACCAGTAATCACAGCATCACCAGTGATGATAAGGTTGCCGGAGAGTTGTGCATTGCCGGATACTTTTGCATTGCCGGAGATACGAACATTGCCGATAATTTGTGCATTGCCGGAGACGGTGGCATTTTGTTCAACGATGGTGCTACCGCTTAGGGAGGCTTTGCCGTAAACTTTGGCATTGTCGCGAACTTCAGCGGAGTTTGAGAGTGTTGCCATGTCGTATATTTTGGCATTGTTGAGAACGCGAACGCTGTCACGGAGTGTGGCACGTCCTGCAACAGAGGCGTTGTGGGCAACATATGCGTAGTCGTAGAGTGTGGCGTAGTCTTTGATGACCACGGATCTGCCGTTTACGAAGGAGGCGTTGTAGAGTGCGACGTTGTTTTGGATGATGGCACCGCGTACGCGACTAGTACCGCCAACAGTACTGTTGTCTCTGATGATGGATCGTTTGTCGATAACGGCACTACCGCTTACGCGGGCATTGTCTCGTACGGTGGAGCCTTTTTTGACAATAACAGAGTCTTGTACGGTGGCTTTGTCTCGGACAGTGGATTTTTGAATAACACGGACGCTACCACTAATCGATACACTGCCGAATATGCGTGATTGGGATTCGATGGATGATGTGCCATCGATGGTGCTGGATCCGGCGACAGAGGATTCGTCTTTGACATAGCTGTTGTTGAGGATTTTGGCGTTATTGGATACAGTGGAGCCACTGAGCACCCGTGAGCTTCCAGAGACGATGGCGTTATTGCGAATGACAACTTTTTTGCCTATTTCGGAGAACCCTTCAATTGAGGCACTGTCGAGCACCTTTGCCGATTTGGAAATTCTGACATAATCGAGTATTTGTACGTTGGGACCGAGGGTGGTTTTTTTGTTTATGGTTGCAGTGGGGGCGATAAAGGTTGCTTTTGCGGTTAGTGGAGAGAATACGAGCACTAGGATAACGGCAAACAGCGTAAGGGTTGTTGTTTTCATAAGATAGCCTCCATGCTACAGGGCTCAAGGCGAGTGGAGTGGTGTCTACAATTAGTATATCGTAGCAATATTCAAAAACTTAACAAGTATCTGCAATATTTTTTATTTTTTAATTTAAACGGTTACTATGTTTGCAATTAACTATTTTTTAAAATAAATCGGAACGACTGGATTTGAACCAGCGACCTCACCCACCCCAAGGGTGCACGCTACCAGGCTGCGCCACGCCCCGAAAAAAAATAATAAACAGCACCTATGTATAAAATAGTACAGTTTGTTTGAAAAATCAAACTAATAATCACTAGTTAATAACTATAAAGAGTATTGCAAAAAAAATCAAGGGAAATTTATCAAATAGGGCAATAGGGCAATAGGGCAATAGGGAAGGGGCAAAATGTGGATTAATAGGCATGTGTGCCCTATATTTATATTGAACAATATGGGAACCGTATGGGAACCGTATGGGAACCGTATGGAAACCGTCTCCTAGGACGGCATGTGTGCCCTATATTTATATTGAATAATATGGGAACAATATGGGAACCGTATGGAAACCGTATGGAAACCGTCTCCTAGGACGGCATGTGTGCCCTATATTTATATTGAATAACATGGGAAACCGTCTCCATAACCATGGCGGGGGTGATGCCGGTCGAGCAGGGGAAATCGCCAAGCTTACACTTAGACCTACCATGAATACTGCATGGACGACAGCTCAGGGTGTTTATCTCGAGGATTTCGTAAATACCATACGACGGGGCAAACCCAAGGAGCGTATCCGTTCCGCAAAATAGTGTCACAAGGGGGATCTGCAACGCTGAAGCAGCATGGGTGATACCCGAATCGGCACTAACAACGACGTTCGCAGTACTGATAATCTGGAGTAGGTCGGGGATCTCAAGACGCCCCACAAGATCAACAATAGTTGTGGTGTTGTTGGGGGCATACAGGGTCATGTCCAGCGGGGAGTAGTCGTGTGAAACGCCAACAAGAACAACATTGTAATCAGCGGCAAGGCTACGCATAATATGTGTATAATTCTGAATATGTTTTGTGTGCTTGCTCGCAAAAGGGGCTAGAACAACCGATGGACGACTCTGATCGGAAAATTTCGACACCTCCTTGAGAACCTCCTTACTCAGCTTGCCAACGCTGTGGATATGGGGGGCAAGGTACTCGAGGGAGACCTGTTTAGGGTGGGGCAGTTTCCCCTCAGGAATGCTGTTGTGTAGGGGTTTAAGGGTGGTGTAGAGGCAGGCGTAATACTTCTGAACAACATGTTTACCGATACTGGGAAGCTTTATCTTGGTTTTAGCGTAGAGACGTCGTGCGAAGCTATTCTTTTTGTATTTCTTGAGACGAGCGGAACGGAAACAGATGCCGAGCATGTGGGAGCGAGTGTTGCTGTGTAGGTCGATGATGTAGTGGAAGGTGATATTGTCGCGGATATGGCGGAGCAGGCGGCGGTAGGAGGTGAACCTGACACCGTTGGGTATGGTGTAGATGTTGTCCACAAATGGGCATGCGTCGTAAATGTGGTAGTATTCGCTTTTGGTGATGACTGAGATTGTTGCGTGGGGGAGGGCTTCGTGGGCGGCTTTGATGATCCCTGTTGTGAGGAGTACATCGCCAAGGGAGCTGAATCGGATGAAGAGGAGGTTGGGCGACATGGGATCGTGTTGTTCGGCACTGTTTCGATGGGAATTGTTGTCGTAGTTGCAGTTGTTGTTAGACATGGCTCAAAACCTCTTGGGCAGCGTTGTAGACGCGCTGTGGGTGGATATCTTCCATGCATTTGAAGTGTCCTTGCGGGCAAAGCTCGGAACCGTGCATGGTGCAGGGGCGACAGTTGATGTTGATGTTTTCGAAGAGGGTGTATTTGTCGGTGTAGGGGAGGAAGCCTAGGTGGGGGACGGTTGGTCCGAACATGGCAACAACGTGGGTGTCAACAGCCGCGGCAATATGCATGGGTGCGGTGTCGTTGGTAATCAGCAGGTCGAGGGCTTGGATGTATGTTGCGGCACCCTGAATATCCACAACGCCGATGAGGTTGACCACATCGACCATGCACAGCTTCAGAAACTCTTCACCCTGAATCGTGTGTCGGGTTTCGCCGAATAGGAACACAAGGTGTCCTTGTAGAGTTAGTTGTCGTGCGAGCCAAGCGTATCCTTCCATGGGCCATTCTTTGGTTTTCCATGCGGAGAAGGGTGCAATGCCTACGAGGGTGCTGTGTTTGAGGGTTGCGACGTATTCTGTGATGTTGTTGGCGAGGGTGGTGTCGATGGAGACTTGGCATTTGCCTGCCAGTTCTTTGGCGTCCGCCATTTGAAACGAGTTTGGGGTGACAAGGCAGCGGATAATGTTGAGGTAACGTTCAACTTCATGTTTGGCGTCGTCGGTGTATTTTGCTGTACGGAAGTCGTAGGTTTTGGACATTACGCCTTCGTGGAACCCAACAGTGGTGGTGGATTCTGATTTTAGTCCCCGTATGATGTATGTTGAGCGAAATGAGAGGTGTAGTCCTAAAACAAGATGGAAGTTGTAGCTGCGAAGTGTTTTGATAAATGCGATAGATTTTGCAAACCCCTTCTGTTTGTTCCGTTTGTCGTAAACAATGACGCCGTGAACAGCGGGTATGTTGTCCACTAAAGGCTTGCTTTCGGGGCGAACACAGATCCATATTTCGGAATCCTTGTAGAGGGTACTAAGACACTGTGCCAATGGGGTCATCAGCACAGTGTCGCCAAGGAACGAGGGGTTAAAGATGAGTATTCTTTTTGCATCGTTTCTAACACTAACAGTCATAAAAGAGTACCTCTTTATACCAAGGAGTATAAGCTCAGGAACGTACCAGCAACAACGGCACTACCGATAACACCGGCAACATTAGGACCGATAGCGTGCATCAGTAGGAAGTTGGATGGCGAGTAACGTTGCCCCATCTCTTGGGAGACACGTGCGGCCATGGGGACTGCTGAGACGCCAGCACTACCGATTAAGGGGTTGATGGGGGTCTTCAAGAATAGGTTCATAATCTTCACAATAATAATCCCCGTGGCACTACCAACGGAGAAAGCAAAAACACCAAGAAGTAGTATCTTCAGGGTATCCAGCGTGAGGAAGTACTCGGCAGACGCGGAGCTACCAACAGACAAACCTAAGAATATGGTTACGATATTAATGAGTGCATTCTCGGAAACGTTGGTCAAACGAGCCACAACACCCGATTCGCGGAACAGGTTACCAAGCATAAGCATACCAACAAGGGTTGTAGCAGCGGGAACAAGGAGGGAGACGATAATGGTAACAACAATAGGGAACAGTATCTTCTCAAGCTTGCTCACTTGGCGAAGCTGAGCCATGGGGATAACACGCTCCTTTTCCGTGGTGAGAGCGGCCATGATGGGACGCTGAATGAGGGGAACAAGTGCCATGTAGGAGTAAGCAGCAACAGCCACGGACGCCAATATGGTCGGAGCAAGTTTGGATGAAAGGTAGATGGTGGTGGGACCGTCGGCACCGCCAATAATGCCGATGGTGGCAGCCTCCTGAGCGGTGAAACCAAGAAGAACAGCTCCAAAGAAGGTGATAAATATGCCGAACTGTGCAGCCGCACCGATAAATAAAGAGCGGGGAGCAGCAAGCAAAGGACCGAAATCGGTCATAGCACCGATACCCAAGAAAATTAGTGGCGGGAAGATACCGAGCTCATCACCGAGGTAAAGGTAGTAGAGCAAGCCGCCAGGAGTACCATGGTTGCCGTTCATGCCGGGGATGGGAAGATCGGTGATACCGCTAAGGGGGAGGTTCGCAAGCATCATCCCAAAAGCTATGGGAAGAAGCAGAAGGGGCTCAAACTGCTTGCGTATTGCAAGGTACAGCAAGAGTAGGGAGATGGACAACATTATCATGTCCCCAACACCTAGGTTGAAAACACCTGTTGACTGAAAGTAATTTATAAACACAGACATAAGAATCAAACCTCATCTAAAGGGCAAGCCCTGTTGAAATGGATAATTTGGTGAAACATTAGCTCGTTAGCCGATGCTAACAAGCACCTCGCCAGTGGCAACAGTATCGCCAGCCTTAATATTGACAGCCTGAACGGTACCACCAGAGGGAGCAGTAATATTGTTCTTCATTTTCATCGCCTCAAGAACAAGAATAATATCTCCAGGGGCAACAGTGTCGCCAACCTTAACATTTATTTCGATAATATTCCCTGGCATGGGTGCGGTAATTCCCCCTGCACCGCCACCAGTGGGTGCCGAGGACACAGGTGCCGACGCCACAGGTGCCGAGGGTGTGGGAGCTGACGCCACACCTCCAATCTCTTCAACTTCCACATTATAATTTTTACCGTTAACTTTGATGTTAAATTTTTTAATACTCATGAATACTGACCTCTAGGGATAAATTTATGTAGTGTACTTAGGTTTTGGTTATTTGTGTCGGAATCGTGTTTTTGTTTCGCCACGTATAATATTTTTGATGACGATACGATTCCCTGCTTGTAGCCTTGGTGCGTAGTAGGCGTGTATGGCGGCACTGATGGCGACAACGTCAACGTCATTGTTATCGTTGTTCGTGTTATTCGTGTTGTTGTCATTGCTAGTATTTGCGTTAGCATCTTTCCTGCCACGCATCATTTTCATCATGCCCCCTGCGTTGTTCATGGCTATGATTATGTTGCATGCGACTGTGAGTAGTTTCATGGCGATATAAATGATAGTCAGTGTTGCAATGGTGACGCTGATTCCGATAAACATGGAGAATCCGCTAACAATCATTTTGTCGAATATGTGTAGGGAGTGTATTGTATCTGGGTTTGTGAAGGTTTCCATTAAGTGTGTAAAATCCATAATTGCATCCTATTGTGGAGTACTACGTTGCGGGTTGTTCCACCCTTTTGGGTGCTGTGTTAGAGCTTGTGTTAGAGTGGTATGTTCCCGTGTTTTTTGTCGATTGCAACTTCATTTTTGGTATGGAGCATGTTGAAGGCGTCGATGAGTCGTATGCGTGTTGTTGCGGGTTCGATAACGTCGTCGATGAGTCCCCTTTCGGCGGCTTTGTATGGCGTATTGAATTCTGATTCGTAGTTGTTGATGAGGTTTGTTTTGGTTGCTTCTTTGTCTGTTGCCTTGGCAATCTCTTTGCGGAAGATGATGTTTGCGGCACCACTGGCACCCATTACGGCGATTTCGGCTGTTGGCCAAGCGAGACATATGTCCCCGCCGAGTGATTTTGGGCTCATGGCAAGGTAAGAGCCGCCGTAGGCTTTGCGTGTAACGAGTTGTACTTTGGGGGTAGTGGCTTCGGAGTAGGCGTACAGGAGTTTGGCACCGTGTCGGATAATGCCGTTGAATTCTTGGTTGGTGCCGGGTAAAAACCCTGGTACGTCGACAATTGTTAGTATGGGGATGTTGAATGCGTCGCAGAAGCGTACGAAGCGTGCAGCTTTGTCGGACGCGTCGATGTCGAGGCATCCGGCGAGGATTTGTGGTTGGTTGGCAACGATGCCGATTGTTGAGCCGTTGAGTCGTGCGAATCCGATGATGATATTTTGTGCAAACTGAGCTTGTATTTCGAGGAAGGATCCGTTGTCCATTACGGTGTTGATGATGTCTAGGACGTTGTAGGGTGTGTTTGCGTCTTGTGGTATGACTGTGTTGAGGAGGTCAACGCTACGGTTTGCGTCGTCATTTGGTTGGAATGTGGGTGGTGTTTCGCCGTAGTTGGAGGGTAGGTAGCTGATGAGTTGTTTGATTTGTGCGATACAGGTTTCGTCGTTGGGGGCACTGAAGTGTGCGACACCGCTTCGACCGCTGTGTGTTGAGGCACCGCCGAGTGTTTCAGCTGAGACGTCTTCGCCGGTGACGGATTTGATAACCTGCGGTCCAGTGATGAACATTTGTGAGGAGTTTTCCACCATGAAGATGAAGTCGGTGAGTGCGGGTGAGTAGACGGCACCGCCGGCACAGGGTCCCATAATTGCGGTGATTTGTGGTATAACGCCTGAGGATTTTGTATTGCGGTAGAATATTTCGCCGTAGCCGTTGAGGGCGTCGATACCTTCTTGGATGCGTGCACCACCGGAGTCGTTGATGCCGACGAGTGGTGCTCCCATTTTGTGGGCGTTGTCCATTACTTTGGTGATTTTTTTGGCATGCATTTCGCCGAGTGATCCGCCAACGATGGTGAAGTCTTGTGAGTATGCGTAAACGAGTCGTCCGTGAATGAGTCCATACCCTGTGACAACGCTTTCGGAGTGTGGAAGGTTTTTGTGTATGTCGAAGTTTGTGGATCGTGTTCGGACAAACATGTCTAGTTCGACGAAGGTATTTTCGTCGAAGAGTAGTAGTAGTCGTTCACGTGCTGTGAGTTTCCCTTTGTCGTGTTGTTTTTGTATTGAGGCGTCGGAGCCCCCTTTCATATATTTTGTTTGCAGTTGAAAGAGCTTGTCGAGTGGGTTTTTGTCGTGGTTTGTGTTTGTTGAGTTAGTGGTTGTGTTGTTGATCATAAAACCTCCAGTAGCTAAAAAAAGAACTTACTGCTTGATATTATACCAAAAAAATCGATAGAGTGCATGTTTTATTTTGACAAATCTTTTTGTTCTTGTATGAGTTCCGCTCCCCCCTTGCTTAGGTATGTTTGTACAAAGGTGTTCCACCTGTTGTCGAAGTTTTGGTCGGTGACATCTTTGCTTACGATTAGTTGGACATAACTGCTGATGGCGTAGCTGTTGAGTGCGGGTTCGAGTTTGTTTTGTAGGTCGGTTTTGCGGAAGTGAGTGGGGTCAAACTGTGCGTATTTGTTGGCCATATTTACGATGTTGACGAGGTCTTCGTAGTAGGGTTCCCAAGGGACGTAGAACGCACCCCCTTTTTCCACGAGTGTGCGTAGTTTTGCTGTGGTGTCGATTTTGTCGAGGTTTTCGTAGATGATTTTGCCTTCGATGGTGGTCCCTACTTTGGGTAGTAGTGGCATGGGGGTGCCGTTGTTGTTGATGTAGTAGTGTTTTCCTTCGATACCGTATCGCAATAGTTTTCGTCCTTCGTCGGAGTAGAGGTAGTCTAGTAGTGTGAGGGCGTTGTGTATCTGTCTGTCGTTCCTGTTTGCGGGTATGGATATGGCTGTGAGGAAGGGCATGCGTTGTATTCCGGCTTTTTCTTCGTTGTTGAAGAGTACGGGTGTGTATGATAGGCGTGCATTTGGTGATTGTTTACGTAGGTTGTTGTAAACGCGTCCGTAGTTCGATACTTGTGCGATTGCTGCTTCTGATGCGTAGATTTTTTTATTTTTGGTAGCGTCTGTGTTGGTGAAGAAGTTTGGGTCGAGTAGTTGTTCGGTGTAGAGTTTGCGGATGTATCGGACAGCTTCTTTGTTGTTGTTGCTTATCCAGTCGGGTTCCATGGTTTCTGTTTCGGGATTTTTGTACCATGAGTACCATGAGCCGTTGTGGGCGTAGAAAATGGGGTTGAGTCGACGAAGTCCGCCACTGCTGTAGTCCCCTGATGTTATGGGGTAGATGTTGTATTTTTGGCGTAGTTTTTTGGCGGCGATGTAGAATTCGTCGAGTGTTCTGGGTGTTTTTGTGTTAATGGCGTCCAGCATATCTTGTCGGAATATGAATGTGTGTTCGAGTCCGACGTTAATAGGGATGAAGAATATTTTGTTGGTTTGGTGGTAGTCGACGTTGAGTAGGGTTAAGTGTTTTTGTAGATTGGGGTATAGGCTGGCTTTGCGTGGTGGGTTGATGTATGGTGCTAGGTTGAGGAGGGCACCTTTTTTCCGCAGATTTTCGCCGTCGCTAAACCCTGGTCCGTAGGTAATGAATATGTCGGGTAGGTCGTTTGCGAGAGCCATGGTGTTGAGTTTTTCGCTCCACATGGATATTGGTGAGTAGATGCCCACAATATCGAGTCCTGTGGCGTTGTGTATCTGTTGGTATACGGGGGAGGTGCTGTTGATTTTGAGGTTGTAGTGGAAGATGCTTACGGTGTTGAGGCTGTCATTGTCATTCTTGTTGTTGGTGGTGGCACACCCACTGGCTAGTAGGAGAAAGAGTGCAAGGGCGATAGGAATAATAGTGTTGTAGGTTGTGTGTGCACCTAGTATTTTTGTTTTGCTGTGAAAAGGCATAATGCTACCTCCTTGTATTTGATATACATACATATTGTAAAGTTTTTTGTCTATGCTTTTTACTGTTTTGGTATATTTTTCCATATTCGAAAGATACCGTATGTAAAAGGGAAGAGTGCTAGGGCGGGAAGTAGGGAGATGTAAACGTATGCCATCTGCTCTTGTGTGCTGAGTATGTCCCCCATGCCAAGGACACTGCCACCGCCACGAAATACGTTGAGGATGTAGAGTTGTACGGTTACGAGGTCTTCGGCGTGGGTGAAAATAATGTTCGGTAGCCAGTTGTTCCAGTGTGAGAAAAACAGGAGCACACCTAGTGCCATGATAAACTTCTTGTCCATGGGTACCAACACCTTCAACAGCATCTTAACGTGGCTCCCTGTGTGCAACTTGGTGCTGTAGATAACGCTTGCGGGGTAATCTTTGATGCGGAAAAATGCGTAATAAAAGTAGAATGGCGAAAACAGGTAGGGGAGGATAAGGGCGTACAGGGTGTTGATAAGTCCGAGCCACTTCAGAACCATGTACAAACCGAGAACACCACCGTTGAACACCACAGCAAACATAAGGATGTGGAAAAATACACTGGTTTCCCGTGCACTGATGTTGGAAAAAATATAGGCACTGCTGTAAATAAGTATCAGGGAGAGGGCGGTGCCCATGCTTGTTACCTTGATGCTCACCCAAAGGGCGTGGACGAAGCTAGGATCGTGGAGGGGAACAAGGAGGGGGGCGATTCGCCAAGGTATGGTGAGTAGGATGGGGGCGAGGAAAAACACCACAAACAGGGGGACAAACACTCTGGCAAGGATGGTGATACGGGTCGGAACGAAGCGATGGTGGTTCTCCTTGGAACGGGTGCCCCAACCGTCAACGCGTTGGAATGTGGTGCGAACAAGGGGGGCAAGGAGGAGGAGGAGTGCCATGTTCTCCAAAAGGGTGAGGGCAAAGGGTAGCTCAGGTTGGGAGGTGCTGAGAAACGTGCGTAAGGCGTAGGTGGAGACTGTGTCGACGCGATCATACAGGGCGGGATTGTACATGGTGTAGATGGGCTCGAATACTCCGGAGAAAAAACCTAGGGCAAGGAGTACAAGGGTGGTGAAAAGGTATCCGCGTGAAAAGGGGAGCAGTACGTAGGCGATGGAGTTTAATGTTTTGTTGCGACTTGAATGGAGGCGAATGAAGTCGTAGTAGTTGGAATCGATACTGGTAAACGCTAGGGTCGCCAATAATATGTACAAACCGCTACTCTGCCATAAAATATACAAGAACACAACTATGTAAAAATAGGGGGCACTAGTGAAAAAAACAGTATGGTTGGCATCCATGGCGAATACTGTGACGATAATGCCGTCATGGGCGAAAAGGGTTTTGAAAATTGCGGCTGTTGCGGGGGATGAGAAAAAATTGGGCAACAGGGCGACAATCAACAAGGCGGGCATTAACCATGAATGCCAGTATTTTGAGATGAAGTAGGCACTGGTTAGGGAGAACGTGAGGAGGAGCAGTATGCGAACGGTGCCAAGCCAGAGGGTGTTCCAGAGGATGACAGGCGACATGGTGCCGTTGAATATGGGACGAAAGTTGTCGAACCCCGCAAATGTTGAATGCAAAATACCGTCGTAGGAGTAGTCGAGGAAGGCGATGCTCAGGAAGGGGATATTGCCAAGGAAAAATAGGGCAAAAAAGAGGTACAAAAGGGATCGCAACTGGAGAAAGTTGGGTCGCATGTGCATGTGCATGTGCGTTTGCGTGTGCATGGTCTTGATAACTGTGGCGTGCTCCTGAAGCTACACTTTTCAAGGCAGGTCGGCTTGTAACGAAAGTATTTTTGTAGCAAGAGTATTTGTGTAACAAGACCATTGTAACACGGCAATACGGGAATTTCAACGCTTGTTTTGCTGTGGCGTGATTGCCGTGGCGTGATTGCCGTGGCGTGATTGTTGTGGTGCCCGAGGGTGCTGATGCACGGCAAATTACTGTTGTGTTTGGCTGTTCTTGCGGTGTATGATGGTACAGTTATTTCGCATTGTATTTATTTGGGGGCAGATCAGTATGGAGAGACAGCCTACGACCACGACCACGACTACGGCTACGCCTGTTGCAACCGTGATGACTACCGTCAACCTCAGCAAGCGTATGGGGCGTAAGCAGACGATCCTCGATCTACGTGGGGAGCGTATTGTTATGGGTGCCCCTGGGGTGTACGGGATACTGGGGGCAAACGGTAGTGGGAAAAGCACGTGGATGCGTATTATGGCTGGTGCGATGGTGGCGACCACTGGTGGGGTGGAGATTAGTGCTGGTGGGGTGCCTGATGTGTCCACGTCGCCCACGTCGCCCACGTCGCCCACGTCGTCTGTGAGTGTTGGCTACCTCCCTGAGGATAGTTTTGTTGTGCCTGAGCTTAGTGTTGTTGAGTTCCTCGAGTTTTGTGCAAAGTTGAGGTGTCCCGACCGTGTTTCTGCGTCCATCGCGTCCACCGCGTCTGCCACCCCTCGCCAAGAGGCACGTCGTGTCATGAATCTGTGTGGTCTTGCCCCGTATTCCGCCACCCTTTGCGGTAAGCTGTCCAAGGGTTACCGCAAGCGTGTGGGTATTGCTGCTGCTCTGCTTTATTCACCGCCAGTAGTTGTTCTTGATGAGCCGTCCAGTGATGTTGATGCTTCTTTTCGCATATTTTTGCATGAGATTATTCGTTTGATGGGTTGTGGTAGTATTGTTGTTGTGTCTTCGCACCTGTTGGATGATATGGTTGAGTTGTGTGATACGGTGTTTGTGTTGGATGGTGGTTGTCTTGCGAGAACGGTTCATCTTCGTGTTGGTGGTGATGTTTCTTCCTCTTTGAGTGGTGTGGGTGTTCGGGAGTATCTTTCGGGTATTTATGATGGTATTTTGGGTAACTCGGTTGGTTCGGGTTCTTCGTGTTAATGCGAGGATGTTTTTGTGAGGATGTTGGTTATGTTGCTGTCGTCTAGTATTCGCAAGTTTTTGGCGGTATATTCGTTGTGTTTCGTGTTGTACGGTCGTGCTTATTCGTATTACGTGGTTTTGTTGGTGTATGGTGTTGTTAGCGGTGTGTATCTTTCGTCCGTTTATTTTATTGAGTACCGCGTATCGTTGTATCCTTACTATCTTCTGGCCCCGTTTTTGAGTATGATTGCCATGTTATTTATGGGTGCGGGTCTTCTTAGTCATCCCCTTAGCAAGTCTCGTGGTGGTTTGATGGATTACTTATTTTCGTCGAATATCCGTTGGTATCATATTATTGTTGGTTCGTATTTTGCGTTGGTATTGGTATCGTTGCCCCTTGTTGTTGTTACGGTTGGTTTGTTGTTTGTTGTTTCGAGTACTGGTGGTATTGTTTGGGTTTTGGAGTTATCTTCGCTCATCGGTTTTGTTTTCATTATTTTGTTGAATGCTTCTTTGATTATTTTTTCGTCCATGGTTGTGCGTCGTATTTCGGCATCGTTTGCATTTGCGTTATTTTTGTGGTTTTTGTTGTATACGCCGTTGTTTCTCACTTTTTTGTTACCGGAGAGTCTTCTTCGTTATGCATATGTTGGCAGTATTGCTTATCATTATCCGCCGTTTTTGTTTGGTGAGCAGACCTTGTTGAATGTGGTTTATTTTGTTGTTGTGCCCTTGGGTATTCTGTTTATGGCTTACTATGTGGCACAGTTGCGACGTGGTTTTGTGGGCATCGGTTTGTTGTTTGTGAAAGTTGTTTCGGTTTGGGTAATTGTTGTGAGTTCGTTGCTGTTGCCCTACTGGTTTGTTGTGCAGTTTGACATGACGGGCAGGGGTTTGTTTCGCCTTAGTGAGCCTACTCGTGAGATTTTGGATATTGCGGGAACGGGTGGTGATGTGGGAGTTATCTTGTTGCATACAACACCTTTGCCTGCGTCGATACAGGAGAACTACACCTACGCTGAGCAGTTGCTGGATAGGTATGTGTCTTATGCGGACAGGAGCGGTTTGCGGGGATCGGTGCGAGTGAGCAACATCTCCATTAGTGGCAGGGAGTTGTTGCCCCTGATTCCGGGTGCGTATGAGTTGGAGCCCATTTATACGCCGAGCAAGGGTGCGTCGGGTGGTGGTGCGTCGGGTGGTGGTGAGAACTATTTTGGTGCCATCGTATCTTACGGCGGTGAAAATGTTGTCATACCCAACTTGATGGGGAAGTCGTTGATGGAGCGGCGAATTAGTGGTGTCATCAAGCAGCTTTTGGGGTCGAAGATTGCTATGCCAACGGTGGGTGTTGTGTACATGGGTGGTGACGGTGATGCTTACGCAGGTGACGGTGATGCTTACGCAGGTGACGATCATGAGCACGGTAGCGAAGAGCAAGATGCCCTAGCCATAATTTGGAAAACACACCTTGGTAGCGATTTCCGTATTGAGTGGTTGAGTGGGACGGATATTAGCAATAGCACGGGTAGTAATCCGTTATTCAGTGCCTCCACCACGTCGGGCACCTCAGCAGACCGCAACTTAGCATACGATATTTTGGTTGTTGTGGTGGACGAGGGCACGGCACCGACAGCTGTTGTTAACTCCGTGGCAACCTACTTGGAGCTAGGTGGCACCGTGTTGCTTGCGTTGGATAATGTTCAGCTGGATGGTCTGGGTCTTAGCAGTATTAATCGCAATCAGATACCTCTTCAGCGTGTGCAAACAGGTTTTGAGCCGTTACTTGCGTCCATGGGTATTGTTTTGAGTCAGGGTCTTGTTTACGATAGCAGTTCGTTGTTTGTGCAGATTGGTGATATGTTTGGCGGTGTTCGTAGCGTCAAGCTGCCGTTTGTGTTGAATGTTCAGCCGACCACGACCACGGGCACAGCCTTGGAGACGGAGGGTGTATCGCGGGTTGTGTTGGCGTATGCGTCTGCCATCACCGCGTCGTACCCCTTTGGCAGTACAGGTGTGTACGAGCCTTACGGTCGCCATGGTGGTGGCGTTGTCAATATTACTGTTACCCCCATCCTGAGCTCCACCAAGCAGTCGGGGGTGGATATGTCGAGGGAGCTGGCCATACCTTTGGGGAAGCAGTACACAAACTATACAGGTTCGAGTGCACTTGCGGTTAAAGTGGTTTCAGCTGGTGAGTCTGGTGAGTCTGGTGAGTCTGGTGATGCAACGGGGTTCGGGGGGCTCTACTTAGTGTCAGACGCACAGTTGTGGGGGGAGCAGTTCTTCCACAGTGCCGACAATGCTCAGCTTCTGGTAAGTATTCTCAATAGTGGAGCCGTGTTGAGTCGTAGTAAGTTTGTGTCTGGCGGTGCGTCTGGCGGTGTGTCTGGCGGTGCGTCTGGCGGTGTTTATATTTCGCCGGTACCACCCAAGGGTCGGGGTGTAACCCCTGTTCGTCCTGACGTGTACGGTTCCGAGGGTGTGTATAGGTTATGGTTTGTTGTTGCACCCCTTCTGGTTGTCGGTTTCTTCATGGTTATGGGTTTGCGTCGGCGTTTTCGGGCGGTATCGTTGTTGCTCAGGGGTGCCCAAGGGGGTAGGGATGACTAAACACAAGCTTGCACATTTAATACGTATTGAAGTGATGGCCGTGGTTGTAGTAATTGTTGCTGTGTCTGTGTACGTTGTGTCTGTGCGTCCTAGTGCAGTGGCAAACGTTCTCCCTGCGAATATCCTTGTTAGTGGCAACGACGGCAATGTTATTCAGTCGGTGAGTTACACGCCTAGTGTTGGTGCTGGTGCCATGGTTACGTCGATGCCTGCTTACACCCTCGAGTATGCTTCGGGTGGTGGTGCGGGGTGGTTTATCACCGCGTATAAAACCGCTGGTGGCGACACTCACAGGGGTGTGCGTATCCCCGCTAACAACGCATTGGTGGAGAAGGTGTTGCGGGATGTGGTCGATCTGAAAAGTGAGGGTTCCACACCTATTGATGAAGTTGGCGACGAGTATTTTTTGAAAGATTTTTTGCCACAAATGGCGGATGGTGTTGACGACAGCAACAACGACAGCAACAACGACGATGCCCCCCTGAGTGTCACCCGTGAAGGGCACCCTAGTAAGCTGACCATTGTTACTCGAAATGGTGCGAGGCATGTTTTGGAGTTTGGATCGGCAATACGGGAGCAGTCGTCCCATTTTCAGGGGTTCATGTATGTTAAGTATGGGGACAGAGTTCATATTGTGACGACGAACTTGTATCAGATTATACCGGACACAGCCGAGCAGGTAGCGAGTCAGAGGGTTTACGATATTGTCATGGATAGCATGGAGTTTTGGGCTGTGAATGTTGGCGATTTGCAGTATTCCCTTGTGTATTCCCATGTGGGGGGTGACGAAGAGGGGTTTTTGTCGGAGCGGGGTGGGGTGTGGATACTCAACTCGAAAGTGGTTTTGCAGGCGGATGAGAGTCGCAGGGTTTTTGCGAATATTGCACCACTGGATGCCTTCCGCGTGTACTCTTTGGATGGTCGGTTTCCGCAGGAGTGTTCTGCCTTGGGGTTGGGTGCCACGCCAACCACGTTAACGCCAACCACGGGTAACGCCGTTTCGGGCTCCATGGTTGTGGTGCAAGGCACCGAATCCGCAGGGATTACCGATACGCTCCTCCCCATCTGTCAGGTTGGTATATTTTACTACATACAAAACCCTTTGGGGTACGTGTATGAAGTGGACAGCTACCCATTTGCGGAGTTAGAGAGCTACGACTAAGTTGCCATGAATTAGCCGTATGGTGACTTCATTATGCCCCTTTGGGTGGTGGCATGAGCAGTCGGTAGTGGCGATAGGCGTGCAGCTGATACCCTAACACGTTGGCACCATGGTAAAACAGTAGGTCTAGTAATTCGTGCTCCAGTATTGCGTCCACCTCGAGGGATGTGTAGCTATGGCTGTGGTAAAAGCTCTGCAACGCCAAAAACACACTAGTGCGAACATACTTGATGTTTGAGCTAGCAATATCGGTGGCAGTAATGGTGTGTGGTTGTGGCGTACACTGTGCACAGTGCATTTCGCCGTCATGGTTTAGGGTTGCAACGCCCCTCGCAGTGTTGCAATCTTGGTTTTCGGCTGTGAGGCTCTGTCCGCACGAGGAGCATCGCCAAGGAGCGAACATGTACCCCCCTTGGTTGAGTATGGTGAATAGTATGTAGAGGGTTAGTTTTGCGGGGTTACTGTGGTTGTATCGTCCGAGGAGGTACCAGAGTGTGTTGCTGCTGCCACCACCGTCGCCACCACCGTCGCCACCTGAGCGTTCCAACCCCTTACCACCCTCCCTGTCCCCCAACATATTCAGGAAGGTGTCAAGTGGATCGCTTTCCCCCGGTGCAGACTCAATGCCAGCAACTTTCAGAATATTCAGTAGAAATATGATGCCATCTTTATGGTTGCATACGCCTGAGATGAATCCGTCGAATTGTAATGAAGACACCGATGAATTATTTTTTTCCAAGGAGGACACAGCAATGTGGATTGTATCCACCACTGCATCCACCACAAACCCGATCGATCCTTGGTTAAATTTGGCAACAATAACCCTTGTGTCCCTATCGAAGATGGTATTTTTCAGTCCGAAGAAGTATCTGAGGTCGCAAATGGGTAGTATTTTTCCCCTCAAGTTTGTGATACCCAGAATATATTTTTCAAGATGTGGAACTCTTGTAATATCCACAGAGCGTATTATTTCTTGTGTTTTTAGACTTGCGATGGCAAAAACACCGTCCCCTATCCTAAATACGAGAAGCCCTACTTTCTTGTCCTGCGAGTAGGTTTCGGAGTAGTAGTTTCGAAGAACAGAGTCTTCAGTTGCAGCTCTTGTTAGTATCGGATTAGCTGTATTTGTTGTCTGTCCTTTTTCCGTAGCCATCTCCGCTCCTTTTTCGTCTAAAGTCTAGCTGCTAGTTTGCCTGAAATCGAGTCAAAGCACCCGATAATATTTTCGTGCAATGAGTCGCCATACACCGACTGCTGTCCTTTGATTGCGTCTACAACAACTTTGTCGTAGGGTACGAACCCGATAAAGTCGATATGAATACCTAGGTAGTTGAAGATAATCTGTTTGAAGCCGCTCAGCAGCGTGAGATCGCTTTTGCTGTGGACAACGTTTATTAGAACAGAGACTTGGAAGTTGTTTATGATGTTGTCAAGTTTGGTTAGGTCGTTCACATCGATGCTGTAGATAAACGATCGGATACTTCTGATATCGGCAAAAGTGTGTGATGCGTTACGCAATATTTTGCACATTTCGGCGTAACTGTTCGTTTCTGCAAAGCCACGCTCAATCGCACGATACAACGCCACTTTGAGGAATCCGTATGTATTTTCGATGGATGTTGGTTCGGAGGTCATAACCATTACTTTGATGTGAGCTTCGTTGAAGAAGTCCACCATATGGAATGAGTTTCCGGCTCCAAGATCCATGAGTGCGTAGTCGTATTTCGAGCTTTGTATGCTGTTTAGGAGGTGTTTGCGTTCGTGTCGCGTAATATGTGCCATCCCCAGCATGTCCACGGATCCGCATAGGATGTCCACTCCATACGGTGTAGAGATTATGGCTTCTTCGAACCCTGTATCTCCACGCATAACGTTGTATAAGGCATTTGTTGGTGCTGATACGCCAACAAAGTTGTGGAGGTTGGCACTTCCGAGATCACAGTCAACCAGTAGTGTCTTGTGTCCAGCCTTCGTGAGTGCCATCCCTAGGGATGATGTTACAAAGCTTTTGCCTACGCCACCTTTTCCGCCACCAATAGCAATAATTTTCATATAAAACCTACACATGATTTGATTTATAGTGTCATTATACTACTAATAGCATACTTGTGAAACGATAAATTTTAGAATATGTATATTTATTGTTAAGTAGGTGTCGTCGGGTAGTGTTTTTGCGATTTGCCACTATTTGTCCTCGCCAGAGTTGTCGCCCCCAGAGCCCCCAGTGTTGCCAGTACTATCCTCGCTATTTTCGACAAAAACACCTTTGTCCATGATATCCATGTAGTTGGCGATAGGTATTATTTTCACACCATGCACAACCTCTTTGTCCATCTTTTCCACGTCTTTTCTGTTCCCCTCAGGGATGATAATGGTTGTGATGCCAACCATTTTGGCTGCAAGTATTTTCTCTTTGAGTCCACCAATAGGCAAGACTTTTCCACGAAGGGTTATTTCGCCTGTCATGGCAACGTGTCGGCTGACATATTTGCACTGCAGAATGGAGATGAGTGCTGTTACGATTGTGATACCTGCTGAGGGTCCATCTTTGGGGGTAGCCCCAGCGGGTACGTGTATGTGGATGTCGTATTTTTCAAACATGCTGTTGTCGATGCCAAGCTCAGCACTAATGGAGCGGATATAGCTCAGTGCTGCCCGTGCCGACTCTTTCATTACGTCCCCCAGGGAGCCCGTGATACTTAGCTTGCCCCCCCCTTTGTAGCGTAATGCTTCCACGTACAAAACATCTCCGCCAACCGATGTCCATGCAAGACCGGTAACAACACCGAGTTCGTTGTGGACAAGTTCGTCTTCACGTTTGTACAGGGGTGTGCCGAGGTATTTTGCTACTCCAGTGGGGGTAATGGTGGTTGAGAACTTCTCTTTTGTGACTTTTTTGAGTGCAATTTTGCGATAAATACGACCTATTTCACGTTCAAGCTGACGCACACCACTTTCGCGAGTGTAGTCGCTGATGATAAACTCCAGTGATTTCGGGTAAAACCTAATATCCTGATCCCCTAGCCCCGATTCTTCGCGTTGCCTTGGGATGAGGTATGACTGTGCAATACTGAGTTTTTCCGAGTTGGTGTATCCAGACAGCTGTACGATATCCATCCTGTCGCGTAGTGCTGCGGGTATGTTGCCGATGTAGTTTGCGGTAGCGATGAATAGGACACGGCTAAGGTCGTAGGGTATGTTGATGTAGTTGTCTACGAATGAGTGATTTTGTTGCGGATCGAGCACTTCGAGCAACGCTGAGAATGGGTCGCCACGGTAGCTAGAGCTCACCTTGTCGATTTCGTCCAGCAGGATAACGGGGTTGCTAGTGCCAGCGGTTTTCATCGCCTGAATAAGTTTGCCGGGCATTGCTCCGATGTAGGTACGTCGATGTCCTTTGATCTCTGATTCATCGTGCATACTTCCCAAGCTAATGCGTACAAATTTTCGTGATGTTGCTTTTGCGATGGATGCACCTAGAGATGTTTTTCCCACACCTGGGGGTCCAACAAGGCATATTATTGGGCTTTTGATAGATTTGGCATTTTTCAAGCTAAGAACAGCTAGGAATTCGAGTATTCGTTCTTTGACATCTTTGAGTCCGTAATGGTCGGAGTCGAGTATGGTTTTGCTTTTGTCTAGGGCCACCTGTTTTTTAGTATGTGCGTCCCATGGTAGTTCGATGAGCCATTCGAGGTAGTTGCGAACAACAGTGGCTTCGGCGGCGTCTTGGTTCATTCGTGCGAGTCTTTTCACCTCTTTTTGAGCTGTTTCTTTGGCTTTTTGTGGCATTTTTGATTTGTATATTTTCTCACGAAAACGCTCAACTTCCTCTTCCAAGGCTTCATCTTCCCCTAGCTCTTTGAGGATGGCTTTGAGCTGTTCTCGTAGGTAGTATTCACGTTGCGATTTGTCTATTTCGCCCCGCGTGTCAACCATAATTTTGTGTTGTACTTCTAGAATAGAGAGTTCGCGGCTTAGTAGTTCTGAGATTCGTTCTAGTCGTTCCATGGGGTTGAGTAGTGATAGTAGTTCTTGTGTGTCTTCAAACCCGAAGCCCACATTGCTTGCAATCATGTCGGCGAGTCTGTCTTGGTCTTTGAGCCCATCGATAAACGATAGTAGATCGGGGAGGATAGGTTTGCCTAGGTCGGAGGCGGTATCGAGTTTGTCGCGAACACTACGCATTAAGGCTTCGCCACGCACTAAGTCGTTTTCAGAAACTTCCTCAGTATCAACAATGGTCACGTCAGAAACATAGTGCCCCCCCTCTTTTTTGATGCTATTGACCGATGCTCGCGATACACCTTGAACAAGGATTTTGATGCGACCGTCGTTTAGTTTTAGGGTACGCATAATGTTGGCAACGCACCCCACATCAAACATGTCTTCGGGTGCGGGATCGTCTATGGAGATATCTTTTTGTGTAAGCACAAGGATACTTCGACTAGGTGTGGCAGATGCCTCGTTGACCGCCAAAATACTCCCCTCCCTACCGATAAAAAGGGGGACAATCATCTGTGGGAATATCACAATATCTTTTACGGGCAGGACAGGTAGGTTTCTGCTTTGAATATTCGTTGCTTTATCGCCATCGCTCATAACTTAAGACCTCTGTAAATGTATCTTTTTTTAATGTTTTCATTATGCCTGCTACAGTTTGAGGTTTGTGGCAGGGTGTTTCTACAACTAAGATAAGACTGAAGCTGTAATTGGCAATAGTTTGTTGCCAAAGGTGGGGGGGGTATCTAGCAGTCGTGTAGCAGTCGTGTCGCAGTCGTGTCGCAGTCGTGTCGCGTATTCAGTGTACGCCTGTTAGGAGGAGGTTTCCCCTGTTTGGATAGCATCCTGTGGTGCACTATCTGCTACGTTATCGGCATCATCATCGATATCCATACGGAGTATTTGCTTTGTTCGGTAGTTGTATTTGAATACAGTGTATGCAAACTGTTCGGTAATTCGAAATATCGATGAGAAAAAGGCGATAGTTACCCCTTCGTACGCTGTTCCGAATATTGTCAGCTTTGATTTTGGGCAATTTATGAATCTATCTGAGATATAGAACTGATCTTCCAACGCTTCCAGATCCGACATTAGTTTTGTGTATGTCAGGCATAGTTTTTTGTATTTATCTCGCCCCACCTCTCCAAGTGTTCCCTCACGTGATGAGATATAGTGCATAATCAGTGAGAGTCGTTCGATTGTTGCCTCTAGTTCGAAGGCTTTTTCGATCACCTCTGTTGCAGATTTGTCTTCCCATACCCCCATGCTAATCCTTGTTGCTTTGTCGCTAGGGCTTCCGAGCTGATATATGCTTGCGTTTCCGAGAATGCTGAGAGTGGTGCCCGAGATGACCGATCCTTCACGGCTGCAAAACAGATCCCCCTTGCACCTTATGTCGCTATTGTATGCGTATCGGTTAATTGTTAGGTTTCCAGAGCAGTAAATACTTGCTTGCTCCAGGTATCCGACTTCAATATTTTTCACAGCAGAAAGTGTTGCCTTCCCTTTGGCTTTGACTCCTGACTGAATGGTAATACTTCCTCCAGCGATAAGAGTTGCGTCGGACACTACACCTGCAATAGTGATATCTCCTGTTGCTTTCACTCTAAAGCCTCTCGACACATCTTCTTTGATGTAAACGGATCCTTCGAAGTTGATACTGCCTGTTTCGTAACTAACGGTGTTTACGACTAGTAGGTCAACAACGGCGATTTTGTATGATACAGCGTCATAGCTTACGTAGCCATTTTTGGTGGCGAAGTAGACAATTCTGCCCCCTTTGTCTAGTACTCGTATGTTGTCGCCAGTGGTGATATCGATGGTGTCGAACCCTTTGGCAACAAGTTCTTCGCCGGCAATATTGATTCCGGGTGCACCTAGAACAGGTTTATGTAGTGTCATCAGTTTGTCGCCAGCTCTAACCGATACGAATTTGTCGATATTTTTATAATCGGCACGACCTGAGGAGTCGATACGTGCTTTGCTTGCTGAGTGGTCGCGGAAAAAGATGGTTACTTTTGCGTCTTCGCCCCCTTCGGGAGCTTTCCCTTCGGCGACAATGGCGTCTAGTACAAGTTCTTTGTTTTTCACCATCTGAACAACTTTGCTAATGGCTCTACTCTTGATGCCATACTTAATCCCTTGTTCGTTGAGGTATGTGGTTAGCCCCTCTTCGGTCAGATCGGAGTCGATTGTTGCGGGTAGTATGCAGACTGTGGCCATCATCTTATTTTTTGCAATACGATGCTTTACAATATGCTTGGTGATACTGCTTTTCATGGTGATGGCGGTTGTATTGCCGTCAGAGAAGAGGTCGAACGCAGCTCCGGGAAGCCCAAACTGCTCCATTAGCTCAACAGCTACTATTTGCGGATCTTGATTTGTGGTTAAGGTATTCATATTTTCCTAGTCTATACATATTCAATATTTTTTTCAAGGGGCAGAGCTTCTAAACTAGATTTTTATTGCTCGCTACTAGCTACTGTCTGCCACTTATTATTCTAGTTAGTTTTGCGTAAAGGTAGTCGATGAATTCGGGATCAGGGGTTGTAGGGGTTGTAGGAGTTGCAGGGGTTGCAGGGGTTGCAGGGGTAGTGCCAAGATTTTGCGACTCAGTATCCCTGACGAATATCTCAAACGACTCCACACCCTGATAAATTAGGTGAAGCAAACCGTCACAACTAACATCAGCCCCCATGTGGCTAAGGAAGGGGGTGGCAATGCTCCCTGCTAGTCCTGTTGCAGCTCCCCCAACTTTTTGTGTGTAAATCAGATCAACAGCATGGGTCAACTTGAGATTAACACCTGGAGGGAGAGCCGTGAACGCCTCCCCATGAACGCCTGAGGATGTTGTGTTAACGATGAGGTAGAAGTCACCTTGAGCGAGGTTGTCGGCTGTTGCTATGGTGGCGTTAGCCCCCATGTCTGCAATGAGGCTAACGGCTGTATCAACAGTGCGATTGAATACCTGAACCTTAGCACCAACTGCATCAAGGTGATGAACAACACTTCGTGCCCCACCACCAGCACCCAATACTAGTACATTCTGATCAGCAGGATTAATATTTTTGTGTTGTAGCATATGTGCAAACCCTACAACGTCGGTATTGTAGCCTGTCAGAGTGTACACAGGGGGCGACTCAGAGCCATGGTGCCAAGCCAGCTCCCTATCGGTAGCCGTCACAGGGGGCGACTCAGAGCCATGGTGCCCCCCTTTTTTAGCAAGTGTGCTCAGCTTCACAGTATTCACCGCCCCAATACTAGTCGCTATCGGATCCATATGGTGGCACATGGACATAATATGTTTCTTGTACGGCAGGGTAACATTAAAGCCACTGTAGTGAAACATTGCACCATGGTCGAGCACCTTGCGAATACGTGATTCGGGTACGTCGAAAATATTGTATCCGCCAACAAGACCACGCTCCTGAAGGAGGTAGGAGTGTAGTACGGGGGAGAGGGAGTGGGCTGCGGGGGATCCGATAACGCCCATGTTGTAGTATTTATAGTTCACCGAGCACCCCTTGAGGTTTTAGTCTGTTCGTCTGTTCGCCCGTCTGTTCGCCTGACCACTGTTCGCCCGTCTGCTAGTCTGACCACTGTTCGCCCGTCTGCTAGTCTGACCGCCCCTACTTAAGAAGACCATCCTCACGTAGCATAACCTCCAAACTGTGGAGTAGCTCCCCCTCAGAAACTTTGCGTAAAATCACACCCTTCTTGAATAAGATACCGGAACCGCGACCGCCAGCAATACCGTAATCCGCCTCACGAGCTTCACCGGGTCCATTCACAATACACCCCATCACCGCAATCTTTATGCCCGCGGGCAACCCTACGGTTAGTTCCTTCACCTGTTGAGCCAGCGTAAACAGATCTATCTCCACACGGGCACACGTGGGGCAAGCGATTATCTCCACACCGCTACTTCGTACCCCTGATGCGTGCAGTATCTCTTTGGCAACAACAATCTCCTCCAACGGATCCGTGGTAAGTGATACGCGAATTGTGTCGCCGATACCATCCAACAGGAGAGCACCGATACCCACAGCCGACTTAACTGTCCCTTCAAAGGGCAACCCCGCTTCGGTTACACCAAGGTGCAGGGGGTAGTCTGATCGACTAGCGAATATGCGATAACTCTCCACCATTGTGGGCACATGGGAGGCTTTCAGGGAGAGTTTTGTGTTGTAGAATCCGTTCCGCTCAAATATGGCCAAGGTGCTCAGTGCGGACTCGACGAGTGCTGTTGGCGTTATGCCGTGTTGCTCGAAAACATGCTTTTCAATGGAACCGCTATTGACGCCGATACGAATGGAGCAGTTGTTTGCCTTGGCGGCATGGATAACACTCTCCAAACGCTTTTCACCACCGATGTTGCCAGGGTTAATGCGTATGCAACTAGCACCGTTCTCCATGGCGGCTATTGCGAGGGAGTAGCTGAAGTGTATGTCGGCGATAACAGGGGTGTCAACACTGTCGACGATGTGTTTCAGTGAGGCTGCCGAATCCTTGCACGGAACACTGCACCGTATGATTTCGCACCCAGCATTCGCCAAACTCCGTATCTGAGCGATTGTTGCTTCTGTGTCGGTGGTGTTAGTGGTGGTCATGGACTGAATGGACACAGGAGCACCGCCGCCAACGTCCACACTCCCCACCTGTATCTTCCTTGTAAGTTTTCCCATGTATTTGTCCTTAGATTAGTTTATGTTTTTTTGTGTTTTTTTGTGTTTTTTGCGTTAGCGGGGTGCGATTCGTCGTACACTTTGAGAAGTGCTATGAGGTTCATGTGTGTGTACTTCTCTGTTGTGGCAAGGCTATCGTGCCCCAGTAGCTCTTGGATAGAGCGGATGTCTGCCCCTGATTCTAGTAGGTGTGTGGCAAAGGTGTGTCGAAACGAGTGCGGTGATAGTGTCAAGGGTAGCCCCGATTGGGTGAGGTATTTGTCCACAATATTGCGAACACTACGATCCGACAACCGATTGCCGTATTTGTTGATGAACAAGCAATCGGAATCGATATGATGCCCCTTGCCCACCATCTGAGGACGAATGAGTATGTATTTGTTGATAAGCTCCATATGCTCAGCGAACACAGGGAGGATACGCTGTTTGCCACCCTTGCCCGTGATGATAATATGCATGGCACCGAAATCGATATCCCCCACGTCCATGCTTACCAACTCCGATACCCGAACGCCCATGGAATACATGAGATCCATGAGAAGAGCATCTCGCAAACCTCTAGCCGTGGACTTATCGGGCAGATCCATGAGATGTAGAATACTGTCGATACTGAATATTTCCGGATGCTTCTTATCTTTTTTGGGAAACTTGAGACCCTTGGCAGGATTGGTGGAAACAATGCCGACGGCGAGGAGGTACTTGTAAAGTGACTTGGTTGTCGCTATTTTGCGTTCGATGCTGGAGTCGGACAAATTCTTACTCGACAGATACGATGTAAAGTGGCGTAGAAAATAGTCATCAACCTGAGTTATGTCCACGTCTACATTGATGTTGGCGGATGTGTTTGCGTCGGCATGTTCTGTGCTGGCATGTTCCATGCGAAGGTAGCCTTGGGTGTCGACCACAACATTTATGCCAACATCATCCCCAATAATATACGACGCAAGCTCACGCAAATCCCCCGTATAAGCACGAACAGTATGCTCAGACGCCCCACGCTCCACACGAACATGTTCGATAAATATGTTAAACGCCTCTATGACAGACTTCACAAACCACCGCACAAAATACTAATATCAACACAACTTTACCACATCTGCACCATTTAATAAACACCTTGTTTGCAAGCAAAGACTAAGACAAAAAGACTAAGACAAAAGTGGCGACTCGCATAGCGTCAAAACAATGTCTCCTGTGGAGTCGTCCAAACGGGACGAGACGAATACCATTACAACACCGGCATCCATTGCCCTTCGGAACCCCTCCGCATATTTTGCATCAATGCCAGACGCAACCTCAAACTTGCAAACACCCCCCTTAATGAGGTAAAGATTCGCCGCACGGTAGCCATCAGTCAAGGCGTTTGCGAGGGTGTTGAGGTGCTTGAGCCCACGCACGGTAACCGCATCGGGGAACGACGCAACACCATTATGAAACATGGACACACCTTTAACTTCCATAAGCACAGGCAACGGATGTTGTTCCGTCTCCAAGAGGAAGTCCACACGACTGTTGGCGTAAGTGTATTCGCGACGAATCGATTTCACTACGCCAAAACTGCTCACCAAACCGCCACGTAGGGCATACTCAGCAATATCGTTGGTCAGCATGGTGTTTGTGCCGATCCACTCGCCATGGGCATGGATATATTCCAACGTAAACTGGTATTTCCGCTTAGGGTTGTTGGATTTGGAGTACAAAACTGGTGCATCGTCGTTGAGTAGTGTTTTCATGGAGCCTGTGTTGGGGATGAACATGGTTGTAAGCACGCCATTCGCGTCGAGTACGTCTACCAAGAACCGCTTGTATCGACGAACGAGCGTACCTTGGTAAAGCCGCCCGTAGGGTGCGGGCATGGTAATGGGTGGGGTGGTGTTAGAACCGCCAGCACCGCCAGCACCGCCAGCACTACCCGAACCGCCAGCACCGCCAGCACTACCCGAACCGCCAACACCGCCAGCACTACCCGAACCGCCAGCACCGCCAACACCGCCAACACCGCCAGCACTACCCGAACCGCCAACACCGCCAACACCGCCAACACTATGAATATTACTAGCAACCATCCCCTACGCTTTCCCTAACAGCTTTGCCAAGTTCTTTTCTGATTCTTCAAATA
>CAMZNS010000031.1 GCA_947313855.1 uncultured Deferribacteraceae bacterium | reverse complement strand
TTTTTTGATATGCTCATGAATTCACCTCTTTGGGATAAATAGTAGCATAATGTTTACTATTTTAGAAGAAATTTTATTTTGCGTAATATTTTACAGCACAAGTGTTGGGTGTGTTGGGTGTGTTGGGTGTGTTGGGTGTGTTGGGTGTGTTGGGTGTGTGCAGGTGTGTGAAGGTGTGTGCAGGTGTGTGAAGGTGTGTGAAGGTGTGTGAAGGTGTGTGAAGGTGTGTGAAGGTGTGTGAAGGTGTGTGCAGGTGTGTGAAGGTGTGTGAAGGTGTGTGAAGGTGTGTGAAGGTGTGTGAAGGTGTGTGCGTGCCCCAACAACATCTCTCCCAGACGCACAAAGTCCCGCCATCCCAGATGCACAAAGTCCCGCCATCCCAGATGCACAAAGTCCCGCCATCCCAGACGCACAAAGTCCCGCCATCCCAGACGCACAAAGTCCCGCCATCCCAGACGCACAAAGTCCCGCCATCCCAGACGCACAAAGTCCCGCCATCCATGGACACGCCCCTTGCATCAAAGCATTTCGGGGTGCGTCCGGACAACGGGTGTTGTTGTATCAGTCTGTACTATCCGACTTGGAAGGTATCTAGGCTCTTCTGACCTTACCGGCCTTCAGACATTTGGTGCATACCTTTGCCTTCACTACCTGTCTTGCATCGTTGTACACGCGTACAGCTTGTACGTTCGGGTAGAAAACCCTGCGAGTAACATTATGAGCATGACTAATATTTCTTCCAAACATGGGTCCTTTTCCGCAAACTTCGCAACGTTTCGACATAATAATTTCTCCAATACACTTCGACGGTGTACGTATTTTATGTTTGATTAGTATGTGGTGAGCCCGCGTCAGTCTATGTTGGTCACCTTATTTCGAGTTAAGTGGCATTTTTTTTGCCCTTTCGTGGTTGTTCGGTTGTGGTTCTCAGCCTGCTAGGCTAGCGATACCGTATGGAGACAACAGGCAAGTAGAATACCGAATTAAAATACTACAGCAAAACTGCCTGTTATGCAACAGATATTTTCTTATTTGCCCATATTCCTTTTTTTCTCACAATTATGTCCGCCATGACAGCGACCACGCACGTCCACCACGTCCACCACGCCCACCACGTCCACCACGTCCACCACGTCCACCACGTCCACCACGTCCACCACGCCCACCACGTCCCGCACGTCCACCACGTCCCGCACGTCCACCACGTCCACCCCTTTTCTCGCCCATGGTCGAAATTATAATGTGACTTGTTCGGTTATTTGTTGTATAATCCGTATTATTCGACAAGATTTGCCTTGGTGGTGCACCATGTTCCTGCGTACATATTTTAGCGATAGTCGTGTTTTGCTGTTGTTGAGTGTTTTCGTCCTACTGATTCTCAGTGTTATTTTTGTTTATTCCACTGGTTTTGTTGTATCCATCGGTTATGGTGTCCGCAGTTCTTATTTTTTTGAGAAGCATCTCATCGCATTGCTTATTAGTTTGGGTGCGATGTATGTGGGTTATCTTATTCCTGTGAACAGTTACAGACGCTACATCCCCTTCCTTTATTTTTTCACGGTTAGTTTGCTTATCTCTGTTTTCTTTTTTCCGCCCATCAAGGGTGCTTACCGCTGGATCGATCTCCCTTTTTTCAATTTTCAGCCATCGGAGTTTGCTAAGTTCATGGTTATTCTGTACTTAGCCTACTACCTGGACAAAAAAGGAGACGACATCGGTAGTTTTCTTCGCGGTTTTTTGCCCGCCTCCATACTATTGGGAATCCTGACCTCCCTTATTCTCATCGAACCCGACTACGGCACCACCCTTACGATTATTATTGTTGGTTTCGCCATGTACCTCATGGGTGGTATTCGTTTGACCCACCTTGGTGGTATGCTTGCGTTTGTTTTGCCTGTTATGATTAGTGCCGTGCTGACTGTTGGTTACCGTAGTGCTCGTTTGTTTGTGTTTTTGGATCCGTGGCAGGACATGTACGGTCATGGTTACCAGCTTGTTCAGTCGCTCATTTCTGTTGGGAGTGGCGGTTTTTTCGGCAAGGGTATCGGCAACTCGGTTCAGAAGCTCTACTTCCTACCGGAAGCACACAACGATTTCATCTTCGCCATTATTTCCGAAGAGATAGGGTTCTTTTTGAGCACCGCTGTTATTCTTGTAATCTTGTTCATATTCAAGCTGTGCACAGACATCGCCTTCTCTTACGAAAACAAGTTCAATCGCCTGCTAATCTTCGGTATCGGTCTTCTGTTTTTCGTAGAATCCATGCTCCATATCCTCGTTGTCCTCGGATTGCTCCCCACTAAAGGCACAACCCTCCCCTTTGTTAGTTATGGCGGTAGCTCCATGCTGATGTCCATGTTTATGGTTGGCGTCGTGCTGAGTGCCTCTTCAGACAAAGATTCCGACAGCAACAACATCTCCACCGGAGGCACTTATGGGTAAGAAACACACCCGAACCGCAAGGGTAATACTTGCTGCAGGGGGCACAGGCGGTCATCTGTACCCCGCCATCAGCATTGCCGATCACCTCACCAATAACGGTGCACAGGTTGTGTTTCTAGTCTCCAACAGGGGGATAGAGAGGCAGGTTTTGGAGCAACACGGCTACCCCTACCTCGAACAACGCATTACTGGTTTCATGGGTGGCTCAGCCCTCAACAAGGTACGTAGCCTCTACAGCATCATGCGTCAATCCCTCGCACTAATGGGCGTTGTACGCAAGGGGGATACCGTTATTGTTTTTGGCGGATTCGTATCCATGCCTGCGGCATCCGTTGCCATACTCAAGGGGTGCCCACTTTATATTCACGAGCAGAACGCTGTCATGGGCAGAGCCAACAAACTGCTGTCCAAATATGCTCGCACAGTATTCCTCTCCTACCCCCGAACACAGGCTGGCAGTGGCGGAAACGGTAACGGTAACGGTAACGGTAACGGTAACGGTAACGGTAACGGTAACGGTGATGGTAAGTTTCTTGTTACCGGCAACCCCATTCGCAACCTGTTTTCCAACATTCAACCCAACCATATCCCCGCCGTCCGTCCTGAAGATCATACCCTGAATATCCTTGTTCTTGGTGGTTCTCAGGGTAGTCGGTTCATCAACAACCTCATAATCCATACGGTGTCCCACATTACCAACGGGGAGCACGATCAACAGGGCAACCTTGGTACCGCTGGCAACCTTGGTCGTATTCAGGTGATGCACCAATCTGGTGGCAAGCTTTACGATGAGACTCTCCAAGGGTACTCCGATGTCGGCATTGACGGCATTGACGGCGTTGACGGCGTTGACAGCGTTGACAGCATCGCCAACACTAACAGCACCGACCGCACCACCCCCATTTCGGTGCACGTTGCCCCCTACATCGATGACATGTTTTCAGCCTACGAGTGGAGCCACATTGTTGTGTCTCGATCCGGTTCCAGCAGTGTGTTTGAGTTGTTGCAGGCACGTCGTCCCTGCGTTTTCATCCCCTTTGCCAAGGCGATAGACAACCACCAGTATCACAACGCCGAATTCATTGCCCACGCAGGTGCAGGCGTGATTTTGACCGAGTTGGAAGCAACCCCTGAAAACCTTATAAACTCTATTCACACCATGGTCAGCAACTACGATTCAGTCGTCTCGAAACTGTCTTCCATCGGGGTAAAAAATAGTTCTGAAATCATTGCCAATCACATCTTTCCGAAATAAATCTGTAGTTTATGTTTGTTGGTACCGATAAACCGTTTATATTTCTAAAAAAATCCTGTATAATAATAGGATATTAACTTTAACATTTTTATACTAAAAAGCTAGGTACTACTTATTATGCTAGAACAAATTTTTGTAAACTACAGTCGCGTACACTTCATAGGGGTCGGTGGGATAGGCGTCAGTGGCTTGGCGGAGCTACTTCGCTCCATGAATACCCCTGTCTCAGGGAGCGACCTCTCCGACAACTACAACGTTCAACGACTCCGCGACATGGGCGTAACCATACATATCGGACACCACGGCGACAACGTCATCGGTGCCGAGCTTGTTGTCTACTCCAACGCCGTCAGCCCCGACAATGTTGAGCTTGCTTACGCACAGTCAAACGCTATCCCCTGCATTACCCGTGGCGAAATGCTTGCCGAAATCACACGCCTCAAACACACCATCGCCATTGCAGGCTCCCACGGCAAAACCACCACCTCCAGCCTCGTCGGCGAGCTCCTCTGCGATACCCACTACGACCCCACGATTATCATTGGCGGTCGCCTCAACAAGAACGGCAACAACGCCATGGTTGGCACAAGCGACTTCCTTGTCACAGAAACAGACGAGAGCGATAGATCGTTCCTCCTCACCTACCCCACCCTCGGTGTCATCACCAACATCGACATGGAGCATGTTGAGGAGTACACCGACTTAGATGATCTGAAAACCGCCTTCATCGAATTCGCCAACAGGATACCTTTTTACGGTGCGATTATCGTCTGCACCGACAGTCCTAGCGTTGTTGATATTCTGCCTAAGATCAAGCGACGCACCATCACTTACTCCATTGTGGAGTCGCCCAGCACTTCTAGCACCCCCCATCCCGATATTTACGCCACCAATATCGAGGTATCCGAATCGGGCTCCTCTTTCGATATCTACGCCTACGGCACACTACTCGGTCGCTTTAGTAATAGTCTCATGGGTCGCCACAACCTTCTCAACAGCATTGCGGGGATAGCTTGTGCCCATTTTCTGAAAATAGATCCTGCCACCATTGCCGCGAAACTTCTGAGCTTTCACGGCACCCAACGTCGTTTATCTGTGCGTTATAAATCCGACGCCACCATCATGATTGACGACTACGGTCACCACCCCACCGAAATACACGCCAACATTCTCGCCCTGCGGGCGGCATACCCCGACCATACCATGACTATCCTATTCCAGCCCCATCGATACACACGCATGCAGTACCTGTGGGACGAATTCGTGTCGGTACTAGCCCTCAGCGACAATATTTTTGTGTTCGATATTTACGAAGCCAGCGAGCAACCTATCCCAGGGATTACATCCCCTGCCCTTGTTGACTCAATCGTTGAATACGGCAAACCTGACGCCCAATATATGTCTAACTTCACCATCTTCCACCAATTTCTTCCTAATATTCTAGGTAACGCCGACAAAAATATTATCATCACATTCGGTGCAGGCAGTATTACGCTCCTCTCGTACACCATCGCCGAAACACTCAACAACATCGAACAATCAACAGCACAAGCAGAGCACAAACAGAGCTCAAACCAAGGGGGTAAACCATGAATGTAGTCATACTTTACGGAGGCGAAAGCAACGAACGCGAAGTTAGCATCCAAACCGCCACACACATGCAACACGAACTTGAACGTGCTATCCATGAACGTGGCGACGATATTACCGTCACAACCCTCGACGTTGTTGATGGCTTTGTCCAAAAATTAATCCACCTTAGCCCACATTATGCTCTGAACGCTATCCATGGTTATAAAGGTGAAGACGGTCGCATCCAGTCGGTACTGGAACTTCTCAACATCCCCTACTACGGCTCAGGTGTTGAAAGCTCTGTTGCCACCATGGACAAGCTCCTGTTTAAGTACCTGATGGTTGCCAACAACATCACCACCCCAGCCTACACTACCACCAGCACCCCCCTGACGAGTATCCCCCCCTTAGGCACCAAGGCTTCCCCCATCCCATCAAAGTGCGTTGTGAAAGTTCCCCGTAGCGGTTCGTCCATCGGTGTTTACATTAGCGACTCCTCCAGCATTTTGGAGGACTCAACAGCGGCACTCCATCAGGCGTCCGGCACCTTAGGTAACAGTGTTCAAGGTGAGATTCTCATCGAGGAGTGTATCGAGGGGGTTGAGTGCACCGTCCCTATTTTGAATGGTGTTGCCTACACCCCCATCCTTATTACTCCCCCCTCCAACAGTTTTTATAGTTACGATGCGAAATACGAGTACAAGCATGGTAAAACCGACTACATCGTTGCGGATGATCTCCGTCCGAGTCTTATGTCGTCATTGAAGTCAGCTTCCGAGCGTGTATTCGCTCTTTGCGGTTGCAGTGGCATTGCCCGCGTTGATTTTATTTTGCAAGGATCGACCCTCGCTGATATATTTGTTAAGGAGTCTTCAGAGGTTTCTATGCATGTTCTTGAGGTCAACACTGTTCCGGGTATGACATCCACTTCCCTCGTTCCGAAGATTCTTCTTCATAACAATATCTCTTTGGGCGAAATATTATTAGAGACAATTTCCAACAAGAAATAACGGCTGTGAGGCTTGTTTTACTGAGGTTTCCCCCTTTATGGTTCTACTACGATGGAAGTTTTTGATATTTTTATTTGTTGCATTTTTTGCGATGATGCTATATTATTCTTACAAGGGTGTAGCTTCATTAGGATTCTTTTCTGTGGAGCAGATTGAGATAGTGGGTGTGCAATATTCTGATGCTTCGTCGTTCGACGAACTTGCCAGAGGTCTTCTCGACCAATCCTTACTATCCCTCAATAGAAACGAGCTCCAAAGCTCCATTGAGGCGATAACATTATCAAACCCTTGGATTAGTAGTGTTCGGTTGGTGCGATCCCTTCCCAACAACATAGCCATCGTCGTTTACGAAGAGTCGCCCCTATTTGCGGTAAACTCTTACGACGCCTGCTACTATGTTACTCGCAATAGCAAACGCATACCAACACAGTGCTCTGAAGCACATATTTTTATGGATAGCAACGTAAATCAGTCCCTCATGGACGATTTTATAAAGGTTTACAATGCCAACAGCTTTATTCATAATGCCATTACAACGCTTCAGCGACGTGGAATCTCTACTAACATCGATGGCGTAGACTACTTACTACCCTACGATGAAGATATTCTACAGAATAATTATCAGGTGTTTACTGATAACTTATCCCTGGCGTACTCCTCCATTAACTCGGTGGATCTTCGCTTTGAAGGGAAAATACTCGTAAAAGGAACATACCATGCACAACGATAACTTGAACATAGGCTTGGATATTGGAACATCTAAGATTCGTGTTGTAGTCCTTCGCCCAAACCTTGAAGGTGGCTGCGACGTTCTCGGTGTGGGTAGCTCCCCTAGCAAAGGGTTACGCAAAGGTTCCATAATCAATATCGACGCGGCTGTTGGTGCCACAAAAGAGGCATTGCATCAAGCAAGTATCATGAGTGGCGTCAACATCAAAAGTGCCAACGTGAGCATTTCAGGTGCCCACTCCAAAAATATTAATTCACGTGGTATTGTCGCCATTCGAGGGAGTAGCGTCATGGCAAAAGATGTTGAGCGTGCCATGGACTCAGCATGTGCCGTTAGCATCCCTGCTGGCTACAAAGTTCTCCACGTTCTTCCAAAAGAATTTACCATCGATGACCACAGTGGCATCAAAGATCCCATGGGGATGAGTGGTGTTCGCCTTGAGGTTGACGTCAACATTGTGCTGGTACTCACCTCGGCATACTCCAACATCGTAGCCATCTGCGACAAACTCGGTCTCGCAATCGTCGGCATCCACCTCGAACAACTTGCTTCCGCAGAAGCCACCCTATCAGACGATGAGCAAGACATGGGCGTTGTTCTCATAGACAACGGTGGTGGCACAACCAATATTGCCGTTATCAAAAATAGCTCCCTCATCTACTCGAATACCCTTCAGATTGGTGGCTACAACTACACTCGCGACCTTGCTATCGGTCTGAGTATGCCCGAAGGTGAAGCTGAGCGTATCAAGATCGAGCACGGCGTTGTCAATATGGACATTGTTGATCCCTCGAATATTATCCCCATCCCCAGTGTAGGACGCAAAGAGGACAGGCAGACCTCCCTTGAGGTAATCGCTAGCATTCTTTATGCCCGCGGGGAGGAGGTCTACAAGATATTACTCAACGACCTCACCGATAAGGGTCTCATCCACGACGTTGGTGCTGGTGTTGTTCTTACTGGCGGTGCTAGCTCCCTTCTTGGGCTAGACAAACTCGCCTCCGACACTCTGTCCATGAGTGTGCGTACTGGTAGCAACTCCACCCTCGGGCTCAGCGGATTCACCGATTATGTTGAGGATCCCTCCTACAGCGTTGCCCTTGGTCTTGCATTAATTTTATTTAAAAGCAGAGAGCCGATACGATCTAAGTCACCTAGGGTGGCGAAGAAGAGGCAGCAAAATAAAGGGCGAGTCAAACCTAGTCGCTCTCCTGTCAGCTCCAACAACACCAATTCTCGCCATGCCTACGGAAATAGAAATAGGGACGACGATGGAGTCGGAGGTGGTACAAAACGTACTACCGAAAAGGTCTTCGGGGCACTTGGTCGTTGGTTTAAGGAGTTTTTTTAAGACCAAATACCATTGCGGTCGGAACCTTTTAAAATATAGTGAACTTACAATATCATAAAAAATACATAGTAGTACGACGGAAGTCGTAGCATTAATTCAAGGCTCCGTTTCCATACTATGTTAATTCTATTATTAATTAACTTTTGGGTGTACAAAAAAAATATAGTAAGGGGTGTGTGCAAATGAATAACGATTATTTTGTTTTCGAAGAAGTGGCAAAAAATGCCGTAATTAGAGTTGTCGGTGTTGGCGGAGGCGGGGGCAACGCCATCAACAATATGATACAAAAAGGTATCAGTAATGTGGACTTCATTGCCGCAAATACTGACGCTCAAGCTCTATCCAAGAGCAACTGTCCGACAAAAATACACTTGGGCTCGAAACTCACCAAAGGACTTGGTGCGGGGGGTAACCCCGAGGTTGGCCGTAAGGCTGCCATCGAAGCCATCGACCAAATTGAAGAAGCCCTCGAAGGGTCTGACCTAGTGTTTATCACCTGTGGACTTGGCGGCGGTACTGGAACTGGTGCAGCACCAATTGTTGCTAGCGTTGCCAAAGATATCGGTGCCCTCACTGTTGCCGTTGTTACAATGCCTTTCTCTTGGGAGGGCAGCCGTCGTAAAGCTTTTGCGAGCGAAGGTCTCAAGTTTTTGAAAGACCGTGTTGACAGCTATATTGTTGTTCCTAACGACAGAATTATCCCTATTATCGAAAAAAAGACAACCTTCTCAGAAGCATTAGCACTTGCTGATGATGTTCTTAGTCAGGGTGTTCAGGGCATCAGCGATAGCATCAACAACAGCGGACTCATGAATGTTGACTTCAACGATGTCAAAACAATCATGGGTAGCAAGGGTATGGCTCTTATGGGCATTGGCGTCGGCGAAGGTGATAACCGTGCCGATAAAGCTGTTCGGGAAGCACTTAACTCCCCCCTACTTTGCGATATCAACATTAGTGGTGCTTGCGGACTCCTCCTGTATATCTCAGGTGGTCAAGATATGACCATGCTCGAGGTTGACGACATTGCCAAAGCCATACACGACATTGTTGGGCACGATGCCCTCATTATCATGGGCTCAGGCATCGACGACTCTTTAGCGGGTAAGCTAAGGGTAACCATCGTCTCCACAGGTCTTTCCGACGCTTCCAAAGATTCTAGTAAGATGATCGACATTACAGGGAAGGTTCGTAGTACTGATACTAAGTCTAATGCACCTCGCACTATCACCAAGGAGAACCTCCCTACCATTGAGAATATTAAGTCTCAAGAGAGCGACTACGAGATACCTGCAATCCTTCGCAACAACGATCGTAAAATAGGTATCGGATAGCCACAGGGCACGAGGCACAGGGCACGAGGCACAGGGCACAGGGCATTGCCATGGAACACAGAACACAGAACACAGAACACAGGGCATTGCCATGGAACACAGAACACAGGGCACGAGGTATGAGGCATGGTAGATTTCAACATCACTCCACCTCATCCCTCATTCGCCCCTTTCTTTGCTCAGGAACAGGAGCGTCTCCTCACCTCCCTGCGTAAGATTCAGGGCGACCCCCTTCCATTGCCTCTCAGCAGTGTGTTTCGCTATGCTTCCCAAGATTTATCTTCCGTCCGTGTGGTAATCTTTGGTATGGATCCCTACCCTCAGGTTGGTGTTGCCACTGGTCGTGCTTTTGAGGTTGGCGGTTATGAGTCGTGGCAAACTCCGTTGCGAAATGCCAGCCTCAACAATATTTTGAAGCTTATGTACCGCACTTATCGTCATGAATATGCTAGCATTCAGCATATTCGCAATGCTATCTCCACAGGTGCGTTCCCTATCCTTCCTCCGCCAAGTTGGTTTAATTCCCTTGAGCGTCAGGGAGTTCTGTTTTTGAATATTTTCCCCACGGTGTCCACAGGTTCGCCTCAGTCCCATGGTGATGTTTGGTCATGGTATGGTTCGGCTCTGATAGGTCATATTTCCTCATACAACAGGAATATTTCATGGTTCATGTTCGGCACCCAAGTCCAGCGTTACACACAGTATATTTCTCACAGCCACGGTATTTTCGAGTGCGATCACCCCTCACGCATCAATATCCATAAACCGTCAAGCTTCATCAACTCCCCCTGCTTCCATGAAACACGCAATATCATCAACTGGTTGGGATAAAGTTTCTAGTTGCACAAAATGTTCTCCGTGTGATATTATTACGTTGACGAGGTCGTAGTTTTGCTGTGACTTGCAAGTTTTGTTTCAGACCGACTTTTATTTAATCGCGTACAAACAGGGTCATTACCAAGGGGGCATAATGCTAAATAACCCAAGTACCGACTGGGGTCTACCCCTACACTCTTACCTCAAATCACTTGTTAATAAGGGTGAGATTGACAGTCAGCTATCATCCATACTCTGGGCGATATCTGTTGCTAGCATCGATGTGGCAGAGCAGATAGCCCACAAGCCTTTCAGCAAAAATCTCAACACACACAGCGATCAGCCCCAAACCGTCAACGTCTCTGGCGACGATGTTTTGCCCATAGATATGATTGCCAATCAGATATTTACCAGCACCCTGAGCGACTTAGAGGGTGTCGGTGCCATCCTTTCAGAGGAGATAGATTTCAGTATTTTCAATCCCGGCGATAGCAACCACTACTACGTTGCCTTCGATCCCATCGATGGCTCCAAAGTTCTCGATCTTGCTACCCCTGTTGGCAGTATTTTCGGCATATATCGTAGCAAGTTGCCCATTGTGTCCACCTCTGAGAACCTTCCACTACCGCAAGGTCGTGATCTCGTTGCCTCCATCTACGTTCTTTACAGCATGCACACCTACTTTGTTTTCTCCATTGGCAACAACAGGGGTATCAAGGTTTTTGCCAACGACGTCCAAGACTCCATCCTCCATCCCGAGCACAACCCATCCCTAGGCGACAACAGCTACAAGCTCATACATGCCAACTGGCGTATTAAGGAGTACGGTGATATTATTAGTGTCAACGAAAGCAACCAACATGTTTGGACAGATTCCAGCACGCAAGATTTTTGTCAGTTTTTCCGTTCCCACCCCGATAGACGCTACACTAGTCGTTTTACCGGTTCATTGGTGGCAGACTTCCATCGCAACGTTATAAAGGGTGGTGTCTTCGCTTACCCCTCAATAAAGTCTCATCCCCAAGGCTGGCTTCGTCTTTTGTATGAGGCTGCCCCCCTTGCGTTCATGCTTGAGTCGGCTGGCGGTCTTGCCACCACAGGGGATACCGATATCCTTGACGTACCCATTTCAGATGTTCACCAACGCGTTCCCCTCTGCCTCGGTTCCCCGTACGAAGTTGAGGTCTACAAAAAACTATTTGGAGAAAAATTATGATACTAGGTGCCCATGAATCTATTGCTGGCGGTGTGGAGAGAAGCTTCCCCTTGGCATCCCATGACGGTTGCGAGTCATTGCAAGTATTCGTTAAAAGTTCCAACCGATGGTCATCTAAGCCTTTAAGTGAAGAGAATATATCAAGATTTCGTGCATCAGCAGAGAAGCTTGGGTTTAGCAACCTAACTTCCCACGCCACATTTTTGATCAACCTCGCTTCAGACAAGCCTGAAAACGTTGAGAAATCCATCACTTGCCTCAGCGACGAGCTTAGTCGTTGCGATACCCTCGGCATTCCGTACAATGTTATGCACCCTGGGGCACACATGGGGCACGGTGATGACGCCGGTATCGCCTCCATAGCCGCCAACCTCGATCGTGTATACGACCAAGGCGAATACAATGCAATGGTACTGCTGGAAACCACTGCAGGGCAAGGCTCATCCATCGGTCATACAATCGAACACCTCGCCGCGATCATCGACAAATGCAAACATGGCGACAAAATCGGCGTTTGCCTCGACACTTGCCATATGTTCTCCGCTGGCTATGATATCAAAGATAACTACGAAAACGTTATCGCAAACTTTTTCTCAACATTTGGCGACAAAATCAAGGTCATACACCTAAACGATACCAAAAAAGAACTCGGGAGCCGACGAGACCGACACGAACTTATTGGCGATGGCTTTATCGGCAAAAATACCTTCATACAACTCGTCAACGACTCCCGCTTCGACAACATCTTAGGCATACTCGAAACCCCTGTAGAGGAGAACTACAAACTCGAACTCAACAAACTCAAGTCATACAGAGACTAAACTCCAAAGCTGGGCACCGTACGCAAAACACCGTACGCAAAACACTGCACGCAAACAAGGGAACCCCATGGACAAACTAAGCATCGCCACAAAAAAACGTAAAGAACTGCTCAAATCTGTATTTTCTGCCAATACAGTTGTTGTCAACGGTCTCAGCGAAATCTACACGTCTGATCACAATATCTACATCGTCAAAGTAATCATCAAAAATAAACAGGTGGACTACTCCACCATGGAACGACGACGCCAAGCTTGCATGAAAGATTTTGAAACAGGATCACGCTTCTCCAACCTGTACGAAGGTGTGTACAAGGTTGTTGTTGGTGGCGACAAACACTTCGTTGCCACCATCGACTCCCCCTACCCTGTCGTCGAATACATCATCAAAATGAAAACATACAACAGAACCCTAAGGATGGTTGTGGAGATGGGGTCCATGGATAAGGCTTACGTCGAAAATATCTCGCACCAACTCGCAACCAAATATCGCTCCATCAAAGGGATATCCTTCAAAGCCATCGAATACGCCGGTGCCAAACCCATGAGTGAACGTTTTGCAAAATACCTTGACCACCTCAACAACTACTCAATCGACACCGTTAATAGTGCACACTTATCCTACATTTCCGAAAAAACCATGGCTTTTATTCGCGAAAATACGGACGTTATTCGCGACCGCATCGACTCAGGATTCATCAAAGGGTTCCACGGCAACCTTACCCTATCAAACATCGCCATCGTTGATCGACGACTAGAACTAATCAACGCTGTTTACGAAGACGACTACACACGGTTCCGCGATATTATCTACGACTTCTCTAGCCTCGCATACGAACTTGAAACACTTGACATGCTTGATATCTCCGACGCACTAATGCTAGAATACAGCAGGGAATACCCCGATAAAACCTACGTTAGCCTCATCAGCTTCTACAAAAGCCTTGTCGCACTGGAAAACGCTGTACTATTGCAAAAAAAATTGGACAATACCGAAGAATGGTCTGACGACTACCTCGAAACACGCTCAATGCTAATCAAAGCCATATATCGATCGGTCAACTATACCTTCAATATTGATAACAAAAAATGTATCATCATCGCAGGACACATGGGTAGCAACAAAACAGTTATATCCAAAACACTAGCAAACCAACTCGGAGCAAAATACTTCAGCCTCGAAGAGCTCAGAGCCAACTCCAAAGTGCGAGGCACAGATATGACCGAGTCTATGCAGTACGGCAAAGGTATCTACAGCGACCAAGTCTCACTCGATATACACTACCAACTAGGCACAATCATACGCGAATACCTATCAACAGGGGGCTCAGCCATTGTCGACGCCGCACTAGTCAAACAAGAATACTACGAAGAACTACTAAGAGGCATGATGAGCAAACCCACTGTCGTAAAACTCGACGCCGATATCGCCGAACTAAAACACAACCTAGAACTAGCAAAACACACAACAAACACAGGGATGACTTCAATACCACAACCACACGAAGGACTACTCGAAGAACACCTCGAAACCTACTCATTCAACAATGAAGACCTAACAATAGAACTAAACCCCATTGTGTCTAAAATGGTGGACACAATAATTCAGAAAATCATCATCGAAACCGACAAATACACATTCCTCAGCTAAAACCATGGAAACAAATACAATTAACCGCTCAACCACTAACATAACTCAACATTCATACAAAATCTTCGGTGCAAGCCCTTTCGGCGATATCTCGTTCATCATCAAACACACCCACCTACTAGGGTCCATTATGATGGATTGCGGCAACATCTCTTACTACAACAACAACCAGGTCAACAACGTCACACACCTCTGCATCAGCCACACCCATATGGATCACTTCTACGGATTCGACCGAATAATACGAAGCATGCTAATCTCATCCAAAAAACTAGTCATTTTCGGACCAAAGGGAATTATCGATAACGTGTTTTACCGAACACAATCGTACACATGGAACCTAGTAGACAGCTACTCATTCGAACTAGAAATACACGAACTCAACAACACTGGCGTTCACAAATCTGCCCTGCTACCAGCAAACAAACAGTTCCAACCACAACCAATCGAGTGCAACTGCATCCTCAAAAATAACAACAAAACCGCTTTCACACTCAACAATGGCTTCACACTAACATACGAAATCTTCGACCATGGAATACCATCTGTGGGATACCGAATTGAATCGCCACGACGAGTGAATATCTCCGAAACCAAGATGATGGAGCTAGGGCTAAAGGGGGGGAAATGGGTGCGACAACTCAAGGAAGCTTACCTTGACAACAACCCCGAAACGGACATTACCCCCGACTACGTCAACGATGCGGGTGGTTCGGGCAGTGCGGGCAGTGCGGGCAGTGCGGTCAGTGCGGGCAGTGCGGTCAGTGCGGGCGATGCGGGCGATACGGGCGGTGCGAGTGTGCCTGCAAAAAGCCTGTTCCACATGCTACAGGAGTCACCCTCCGAAAGTGTGACCTTTGCAACCGACCTTGCACCCACGCAAGAAAATATACACAAGGCAACACTACTCGCCCAAAACAGTAGTATTCTGATTATGGAAGGGGTATTCATGGAGGAGGATAAGGAGCAGGCACATATCAAAAAGCACCTAACAATTAATATTGCTAAAAAAATATTCCTAGACAGCTCCGCCAGCCAACTTTACCTGTTTCACCACTCACCAAGGTATGAGGTATTCAAAAGGAAGCTCAACTACTGCATTTGTAAAGGGATAGAGGATCGAATACTAACCCTGTCTCGGCGTGAAGAGGACTAGCAGCACCAGCAAGCCAACCGCAAGCC
>CAMZNS010000030.1 GCA_947313855.1 uncultured Deferribacteraceae bacterium | reverse complement strand
GACGGTGATGACGGTGGCAGAAAAATCTTTGACGGGGTGTAAATATTCGTGCAGCTCTGTATCCCCCTGCTGTTGGTGGTTTTGCGGGTGTTCCTGTGAGCCAATGTGGTCATCTTTCACAAATAATCCGAACTTATTTCAAAAAAAGTGTTGACAGATGTTATCCAGGGTGCTATTGTGGTCATCTAGCCAAGAGATGGGCAAGAAGTTACGATTTAGGCAGATTAGTTCTGCTAGCAGGGAAGGGCGGTGTCATTACTTAGCACAGCCAGCCTTGCAAAGGTTGTGGTTATTGTTTTATTTTCGAGGCGTGTTGCTTGAGTCGGTTATGCAGGCTTTTGGTTCCCTTATTTAGGTTTGGGTTCTTGGAGCCTTGGTAACAGGTTTTGGCAAGTTGATTGAAAGTTGAATAGTGAATAAGAGACGGGATATAGGCAATAATAAGATACTGCATGCTCCCTAATACGATTAATGGTTCGCATCATATTGCGTTGTGGACTAGTGTTAGGTGAGCATATAAATATGAGTTCAAAGAATTATCAAAACAAAGTGAACAAGAGCATGCGGGGGATGCCTAGGCAATGAGAGGCGATGAAGGACGCGGCAGGCTGCGAAAAGCTTCGGCGAGCTGTCAACAAGCTATGACCCGGAGATGTCCGAATGGGGCAACCCACTATGGTGTGAGCCATAGTATCCATCATTTAGTTGGTGGAAGCGAACCCAGGGAAGTGAAACATCTCAGTACCTGGAGGAAGAGAAAGTAATAACGATTCCGTAAGTAGCGGTGAGCGAAAGCGGAAGAGCCTAAACCGGACTACGGTCCGGGGTTGTGGGGCGGCGATATCTGAGAGAACAATTTAGCGGAACAGGTTGTGAAAGCCTGACCAAAGAGCGTGATAGTCGCGTATGCGAAAAGTTGTTTGATCGGTAGCCTAACCCCGAGTACCACGGGGAATGTGAAGCCTTGTGGGAATCTGCGTGGACCATCACGTAAGGCTAAATACTACTCATTGACCGATAGTGAACTAGTACCGCGAGGGAAAGGTGAAAAGAACCCCTGTTAGGGGAGTGAAATAGAACCTGAAACCGTGTGCTTACAAGCGGTCGGAGGCTGAGCATTTATGTTTGGCTGACGGCGTGCCTTTTGTATAATGAGCCTGCGAGTTACCGTACCATGCAAGGTTAAGCCGTTAAGGTGTAGCCGTAGGGAAACCGAGTGTGAATAGCGCGAGAGTATGATGCGGTAGACCCGAAACCAGTCGATCTATCCATGTGCAGGGTGAAGCTGAGGTAAGACTTAGTGGAGGCCCGAACCGATATACGTTGAAAAGTGTTCGGATGACGTGTGGATAGGGGTGAAAGGCCAATCAAGGCTGGTGATAGCTGGTTCTCTCCGAAATGTATCTAGGTACAGCGTTGCAATTTAATTCACGGGGGTAGAGCACTGAATGTGTGAGGGGTCATAGCGATTACCGATCATAATCAAACTCCGAATACCGTGTTGCATATTGTGGCAGTGAGACTGCGGGAGAGAAGTTCCGTAGTCGAGAGGGTAAGAGCCCAGACCGCCTACTAAGGTCCCTAAGTGTAAACTAAGTGTGAAAGGATGTGAAGATGCACAAACAACCAGGAGGTTGGCTTAGAAGCAGCCACCCTTTAAAGAAAGCGTAACAGCTCACTGGTCTAGTGTTTTTGCGCCGAAGATGTAACGGGGCTAAAGTTTACCACCGAAGTAGCGGATTAGTGACGAATATGTCATTAGTGGTAGGAGAGCATTGAGTACAGCGTAGAAGATGTACCGTGAGGTATGTTGGAGTGTACTGAAGAGATAATGCAGGCATGAGTAGCAATAAGACGGGTGAGAACCCCGTCCGCCGAAAATCTAAGGTTTCCACCGGCAGGATGATCCGCGGTGGGTTAGTCGGGACCTAAGGCGAGTCCGAAAGGAGTAGTCGATGGCAAACGGGTTAATATTCCCGTACCCGTATTATAGCGCGATGGAGTGACGTAGAAGGCTATGTGATCAGGGGGATGGAAGTCTCTGTTTAAGGGCGTAGTTTTAGGGTGTAGGCAAATCCGCATCCTTTATAGATGAGACCCGAATACGACCCTACGAAGGTAGGGGAAGTCACAAATGCCCTGCTACCGAGAAAAGCTTCTAAGTATATTTAATACGGCTCGTACCGTAAACCAACACAGGTAGAAAGGGAGAGAATCCCAAGGCGTGTGAGATAATTCTGGCTAAGGAACTCGGCAAAATACTACCGTAACTTCGGAATAAGGTAGGCCACAATTAGATGAAGCTTAACAGGCCTAGTTGAACGTGGTTGCAGATAAGAGTCCCAGGCGACTGTTTACCAAAAACACAGCACTCTGCTAACTCGTAAGAGGAAGTATAGGGTGTGACGCCTGCCCGGTGCCGGAAGGTTAAGAGGAGGTGTTAGCGTTTACGCGAAGCTCCGAATTGAAGCCCCGGTGAACGGCGGCCGTAACTATAACGGTCCTAAGGTAGCGAAATTCCTTGTCGGGTAAGTTCCGACCTGCACGAATGGCGTAACGATCTGGGAGCTGTCTCGGCCGGAAACTCAGCGAAATTGCAGTATCGGTGAAAATGCCGATTACCCGCAGCAGGACGGAAAGACCCCGTGAACCTTTACTATACCCTGACATTGAGTTACGGTATATAATGTGTAGGATAGGTGGGAGACTATGAAATACTTGCGCCAGTAGGTATGGAGTCACCCTTGAAATACCACCCTTTATATATTGTACCTCTAACTTGCCGCAGTGGATGCGGAAGGACCATGTCAGGCGGGTAGTTTGACTGGGGCGGTCGCCTCCTAAAGAGTAACGGAGGCGCACAAAGGTACCCTCAGGCCGGTCGGAAATCGGTCGTAGAGTGTAATGGCACAAGGGTGCTTGACTGTGAGACCTACAAGTCGAACAGGTGAGAAATCAGGTCATAGTGATCCGGTGGTTCCGAGTGGAAGGGCCATCGCTTAACGGATAAAAGGTACTCCGGGGATAACAGGCTTATCTCCCCCAAGAGTTCAAATCGACGGGGAGGTTTGGCACCTCGATGTCGGCTCATCACATCCTGGGGCTGTAGTCGGTCCCAAGGGTATGGCTGTTCGCCATTTAAAGTGGTACGCGAGCTGGGTTCAGAACGTCGTGAGACAGTTCGGTCCTTATCCGCTGTGGGCGTTGATATTTGAGAGGATCTGTTCCTAGTACGAGAGGACCGGAATGGACGAACCTCTGGTGTTCCAATTGTACCGCCAGGTGCATTGTTGGGTAGCTATGTTCGGAATGGATAACCGCTGAAAGCATCTAAGCGAGAAACCAGCCTCAAGATTAGATATCATTGTAGTTTACTACAGAAGTCCCCTTGCAGACTACAAGGTTGATAGGCTGGGTGTGTAAGTATGGCAACATATTGAGCTAACCAGTACTAATAGGACAACACGTTGTTTCCAATTCTTTGTACTTATGATATGCATATCTTATTATCCCTATATCCAGTGTCTTATTCACTACCAACAGACAATTAGCATTGTTGGATATCGTTTACTCTTCATATTGGGGGTTTTCGTTATCTATTGAAAAGTTAAAGAGTTGTCTTGGTGACAATAACGGAGGGGGTACACCCGTTCCCATCCCGAACACGGCAGTTAAGTCCTCCTGTGCCGATAGTACTGCGTTAATGTAAGACGTGGGAGAGTAGGTCGTTGCCAAGGCATTTTTTAATTTTGTTTCATGTTTCATGCGTTTCGCGATTTTTCATTTTATTTCAACACTTTCCTAGCGTTGTTTTGTTTTTTCCTTCTGTAGGGTGATGGCGTGGGGGCGGTTTCCCCCACACCCCCCAGCAGGGTCGTCCCTGCAGACGCAAGGGGCTGAATGCCCTCTTGACCCCTTCGCAAAGCCCTACCAAAGTACACAGGGCAGGCATGCCCACCGGAACAGGGTTGCAAGGTGTTACTTCCGTGTGCCGTAGGATGTGTGCAGAATTCGGTGCGTTGTAGGAACAGAGTTGCCAATTCGCGAGGCGAAGCCGTTGTGATGAAGTGGTGGTGTTCTGTGGGCGAGGCGAAGCCGTTGTGATGAAGTGGTGTTCTGTGGGCGAGGCGAAGCCGTTGTGATGAAGTGGTGTTCTGTAGGCGAGGCGAAGCCGTTGTGATGAAGTGGTGTTCTGTGGGCGAGGCGAAGCCGTTGTGATGAAGCGGAACGCTTCCGAAATGCCTAAGGTCGCACTTACAACCCACCCTCAACACGCTCCCCCAGCACGAACACGCCTCCAAGTAGGGAAATGGTATGTATTTATAAAAATATGAGAAAATATGTTGACAATGCCTATGATATTGACTATGGTAAGTTAGAAACACTAGTGGAAATGTCCTATACGTAGGGATAAAGTAGGTGCTAAAGAATATCTTGATAGTGAGGTGCTATTATGATAAATACTCAGATGTTTGAGAATGATACGGATGTAACGAAGTTGTCGATTCGGGGGGGGGGCTAGGCTACTGCCAAAAGTTACGCTAGGCATTCTGCTCGTATTTGCTATTTCGCTCTACGGGTGCAATAGTCCGATAGGTAGCTACCTAGGTATAAATCCAATAAAAAAGTCTGAGGACTCTGGGAGCGAGAATAACTTGGCTAGTGCCG
>CAMZNS010000029.1 GCA_947313855.1 uncultured Deferribacteraceae bacterium | reverse complement strand
CACCGCCAACACCGCCAACACCGCCAGCACTACCCGAACCGCCAACACCGCCAACACCGCCAACACTATGAATATTACTAGCAACCATCCCCTACGCTTTCCCTAACAGCTTTGCCAAGTTCTTTTCTGATTCTTCAAATACAACCTTATGCAGTGAGTCGCCGTGGGAGTCCATGGTAATAACAACGGGGAAATCCACTACGTTTATTACCCAGAAGGCTTCGGGTGTGCCGAATTCGTCTAGCATAAATACCTTTGAGACTTCCGAAACATTAGCGGCAATGGCACTACCAGCCCCGCCAACAGCATGCATGTACACCGCACCTGTTTTTTGCAGTCCAGCTGCGGTTCGATCCCCCATCCCCCCTTTGCCGATAACGCCCCGTATGGAGTATTCGTCAATGACGGTATCTTGGTAAGGCTCCTCACGTCTCGACGTTGTTGGTCCGGCGGACACGAATGAGTACTGCCCAGTGGCGTCATCCTTTTTGACCACGGGTCCACAGTGGTAGATTACTCCATCCATGAGGTAGGGGCGAATAAAGTCAGGTTTCTCCTCCACCATGTATTTGTGGGCGGCGTCTCGCCCTGTGACGATTGTTCCGCTGAGCAAAACTTGATCGCCAACCTTCAACGCACGAATATCTTTTTCACTAATCGGTGTGGTAAGTTTTCTAATCATAAGATGCCTCCCCCAATGTGCCGTTAGCCCTATCGTAACTTATGGTCATGGTGTATCTTCGCAATGCCCAGCAGTTGTAAGAGATGGATACGTAATACGTTGCTGGGTGTCTTGGGATAACTCCGCAAAACACATCCAAGGCGGTGGATATCCCTCCGAACCCCATGGGTCCTATCCCTAGTTTGTTGAGGTTGGTTACGAGTTCTGTTTCCATTTCGGAAATAACAGGGTCGTGATTACGGTTGCCGATTTTGCGAAAGAGTTGTCTTTTGGCCATTTCCATGGATGTAATCCTGTCCCCACCGATACCGACACCGATAATACCGGGTGCACACCCCATCCCCTGAGCCTTGTGGACGCCGTCCATAACAACCTTCTGAACACCATCGTTGCTACGTGATGCTCCGAGTTCGCCGTGGGGCAATGCGTACTGTATCCCAACATTTTCGCAACCGCCACCTTTTAGTATTAGGCGTATTTCAACTTCATCTTTGTCCCATTCATCGAAGTGGATATGTGGTGTTTCGAGCCCAACACCTGTGCCAGTATTTTTGCCAGAGATGGGATCAACAACATTAGGGCGAAGGTACTGCTTTTTCGTTGCCTCCTGAACAGCTTCGTTGATAAGGGCACGCAGCTTCATTTGGCTCACGCCGAAGGGGTAGTGAACATAAAAAGCCAGCGAACCTGTATCTTGACAGATGGGTGTGGAGCCACTTTTTGCCATTTCGATGTTGGATAGAACAGAATCGAGAACATTTTTGGCAATGCTCCCCCCCTCTTCGACGTTAAGGGCTTTCGATAGTGCTTCCACAATATCGGGTGGGAGAGTGGTGGAACATAGGCGAATAAGCTCTAGAACAGAGCCGTACAGGGTACCGTGGGGTGCATACAGCGATTCGTGCTTAATCGCACCAGACTTAACTAAACTAGGCATTAGCAATAGACCTCCTGAGTTAGATATTTACAACGCAAGTAATAAATGATTGTATCATAAAAATTATGAGATATCACTAAAATTTATCAAACAGTTACAACAGAAACTGCCAATAGCACCTATTTATCGTCGTCTTTGCCCGTGGAATATTTTTCTAACACCTTGATGATTTCAGACAAATCTGATGTTAATTCCTGCTTCGTGATAAATATCTTTGATTTCATTTTTTCGGTATCGGCAAGCTGTTTCTTGACCCCTTCAAGGGTGAGTCCCTCCTCTTCCACGAGGTAGCGGATTTTCTTGAGAAAGTAGATATTTTCTAAGCTGTAGTAGCGTTGATTCCCAGAGGATTTTTGTGGTGTTAGTTCCGCAAACTCTTTTTCGTAGTAGCGTATTGCTGAAGTATTAATCTTTAGAATTTTGGCCACTTCGCCTATTTTATATTTTTTGTCTTCCATCATTCTGATAACTCCAAATTTTGGTCTATTTTCGTTAGATGAACCTTTTATCAAAGCAGTATGCTGTCTATCGATACCCTGTGCGTGCCAAGTAGATAGGTCTGTTTAGCAGTATGCTGTCCATACTCTGTGCAAACTTCTGTGCACTCTCCAAGGTAACACAGCAGATTACAATGTCTGTTAAACCGGTAATAATCTGTTCCTCATTAATAAACGAATCCCCCGCAATGGAGTTGGCGTAAATAATTGCGTCTTCAATAAGATTAAACTCCCCTACAAGGGTTGCACGTACGGCGTTTATGTTGTATTTCCCGCGGTCAGCAGGTTTGTATACGCGGAAAAGACTGTAGTTGTCGAACTCATTACGCATAATCGAATAATTATAAGACATCAACTTCGCTTTCGAAACAATAACATCAACCTGAATATCGCCCAAACCAAGAATATTAATGCTGTAAACAGGAACAGGGGGTAGAATAATAGGAGGGGGAAGCTTAGCATCCGGAATCGCCAAAAGTAGATCGGGAACCACAGGGGAACGACTACTCCCACTGAAATCTAACTCCGTGTACACAGGTGCATGATACACAGGCACTGCAACAGGATTGGGCATATCCAAATCAGCAACGGGGGGAAGCTCACGTAAATCAGTAAAATAGCGAGGAAAGTAGTACTTATTAGCACGAGCAACACTACGAACACCCCGAGCACCATCCAACGAAAAAGTGTCTATGACGTCGTACTTCAAGGGGGACACAACATTGGTCTCCGTATCAGGAAGCTTGAACGATACCTCCACCTTGCTAGACATACTTAAAGTACGGGTATCCCCCAAAAACTGAAGTATCGAAACCACCGTTAAAACCGCAAGAAGAGCGGTCAGAGTAAGAATTACTGCGTATGTTTGTATGGACGAGTTGAGTATCTCATGACCAAGACTATCACCATCGTCCAGATCCAGAACACTAACACGCTGTACACCCAAATCGCCAAAAGTCACGCCAGATCTATGGAGATCTGATAGCGACTTGTTGTACAAATCTATGAAGCCGTATACAAACTTACCTTTAGACATAAAAACCCGATGAGTGAACTACAAATAAAACAAATATGGCACCGTTAGCACTTGACACCGTTAGCACTTGACACCGTTAGCACTTGACACCGTTAGCACTTGACACCGTTAGCACTTGACACCGTTAGCACTTGGCACCGTTAGCACTTGACACCGTTAGCACTTGACACCGTTAGCACCGTTAGCACCGTTAGCACTTGGCACCGTGAGCACCGTGAGCACCGTGAGAGACTAAAGAATTATAAGCAATATTCATACCGTTGAACAAGATAAACACAAGCTAGGGGGTCGTATCAAAACTCCGTAACCCCGCAAGAATAGCATCATAGTTACCACGAAGACCCCTGCGAGCCAAGTCGGAATGAACCTGCGATAAAGTCTTCTCCCGAGGATTAAGACTAGCAAAATCATCCCCCAAAATAAACAACCCTAATAAAACGTCCAAACCTAACCCCGCCTGAAACCCCGCAGAAAAATAGCCATAGGCAATGTCGATGTTGTTGCGATAGTCATACGGCGAGGATGATGTGTTGCCATAGGTGGAGTATATTTTGGGGGATACACCTGAAACACCCATCCTGCCACGCAAGGAGAGGTGCTTCTCACCGTACCCCGACACCTGACCAACCACTGTGTTTAAAAGCAATGCCGAAGATAGTGGCCACAACTCCGAAGACGCATCACTATCGGAATACGTATCATATATATAGGATGATATTTCTGACGTCGAAAGCTTGGGAGCAAAAAAACCTGATTCTAAAAGTGAGAAACTTGTGTAGTAGTACACAGCCGAAAACCGTTGGGGCAAAGCATCAAAATAGTACAAACTACGCACGCCACCATTGGACAAAAAAGCATAAGAGATATTCAGCAGAAGTGCAAATACCACGAAAACACTCAGGGAAAACTTATAAAAACTGCGGAACATAACCATGGGAACCATCCAATACCATCTGCTACACCTGCCGAACCCGCCACAACTGCCGAAAGACACGTGTACTGTGGCACTCACGGCACTCACGGGCAAAACTACTTACCAAAAAACCTCTTCTTCTTGACAGATGAAACCATTCCTGTCGCGGGGGTGTTGCCCCCCAAGTTTTCCATGGCAAGCCGACGCTTATTTTTTGTTGCTTGCAGATCCTCCAAGGCTTTTTCGAGATCCACAGATAAGCCAATAGCTTCGTCAAACGAGTAGTCTTTTGGGAGTGAGTTGGATATAATTTCCTGTAAAACCATGGTGTAATGTCTATTTAGCTGGGCTATCATGGTGATGAATGTGTGATTTATCGCACCACGCTGGTGGGCGTAGTAAGGGATAAGTATCTGTTGAACAATAAATTCGAACCCCTTCATGGCAACGCTACCGGGCTCAACACCATGACGCATCTCGTCTTCTACAAGCACCATGGAGTCTTTGAACGACACAAGGTGTTTGGATACGTCCCAGAATGATATTTCGGAGTCATGGTATCGCGATGATGGCGTTGATACTGTTCCGCCGTCCCCCCCTTTTTTGTACTTGCTGATGCTATCAACAATGGGGTGCAAGGCATCGCTATACTCTTTGCTGATTTTTTTGATGTTGATTGTTTTTTCGATGCTAGATCGTTGTGTTACCAGTACGTCGTTGGCTATGCAGTAGTTGTAGACTGCGATATTTTGCACTTTTAGTTTTAGTGTTATCGTAGCTTTGCCGATGGGATCGACGGCGAAGGCTTCCATTAGTCCGCGGAACTGTAGGATAAATTTCTTTACGTCTTTGTCTATGGAGATACGGGAGCTGAGTTCTTCATTGTTACGCAGCACTTTCATGGTGGAGAATATGCCATATTCGAGTCCGGCGAAGGCACAGACTAGTTTGTCGAATCTGTTGTAAGTTTCTTTGAAGCCGAGGTCTTGTAGTAGTTTGTAGAGGAAGTAGTGGTTATCGATGTACCCCATTACGCTACGAATGGCACGTGGTAGTACGAGTTGTCGCACCTCTTCTTGAATACTGATGTCCATGTTGAAGGGGCTTACGTATTTTGAGAAAAACTTTTTGTAGCAGATATCCATTTCGATAGCCATGGTGTCGAAGGTAACGAGTAGGTCTTTTGCGTTTCGGATGAAGTCGACTTTTGTTCCGCTAACGGTTTTGTTTACCCCTTCCGACACTGTGGTTACGATGTGTGTGATAAAGTCTAGAGCGGAGCTATCGTATGGTCTATCGGGGTTGGTGGTGGCATTTGGAGATCTTTGTGCTGTTGGGTTGCCCATGGCAATGGTGGCTCTGCCCGCAGGTGTCTCTAAGTACTTCTCCATGGATTCGAGAACGCCTTTTCGGAAGTCAGCAAACTCTATTTCAAGTTGTTTGTACCTTGCCTCCTGTGCCACTCTGGTTACAGGTTTTTTATTCATTTTGGGGAAACTCCCTCTTAGTTATATTTCATTAATATAATTTACGGAACATCGCTGTTTTAGCCTCCCCCCTTGTTGAGGAGTTTTGGGGTGTGGGGCTTGGTGTTCAATATTAGCATTCAACAAAGGTGCTAATAATTAAAGAGACACCTCGAGCAACAGTTATGTTACAATAATTTTATCACAATACATAAATTACTGCAAGGAATGATAATGAAAATTGTTTTTATCCCCACAATAGTCGAAGCGTACGGCATCCTCCACAAGCTCGTCCCTGCACAGAAAGAGGAGCTCAAACAGACACAGCAAATTCTCTACCCCTTCACCGATGACCCCACGCTCCTCACACCAGTATACCTCACCGGCGTGGGGAAGACAAATACTGCCATCACCTGCACCAAGGTGTTTCTGAGTACTCCCGTTAGCAGTGCGGTACTGTTGGGTGTTGCTGGTGCATACCGTCAGTCGCCATTGACCCAAGGCGATGTTGTTGCTGTCGCTCAGGAGTATTTTGTTGACGAGGCATCCCTTTTCGACAACACCCTATCCCTCACCTCCGAAATAGGATTCCCCATATGCCCCAATAACACTGTTGACCTTGAGGTTAGCCCCTTGATACGTCCATACTTTTCAGAAAATTATGAACTTATACACAGCAATACGGTATCCTTACTATCGAGTAATGATTACTTGGCTGAACTGTATAGCAAAAAAACAACGACGCAAATAGAAAATATGGAGGGAGCGTCCTTTGCACTAACCGCAAAAAAATGTGGGGTAGTACCTATCCAAATACGTGCCATCTCAAACTACTGTGGCGACAGAAATAAACAGGACTGGCAATTAGTCAAAGCTTTAGACGCACTTGCAAACACCGCAACAGAAGTGCTTCAAACTATAATTACGACGAATAACTGTAGCTAATTATTACAGACTAGTTTACGAAGTTAGTATAAAAACTTTACAATATAACATATGTGTGGTACCCTCGCCTCAACTAGGGTGTTTGCCAAGTATGTGTCAACCAAACACACACAGGCTTTTACCCTAAACAACAATCACAGCAAGAGAGGTAACTTCACATGTAGAGTTTTAACGCTATGTAGTCCAATTAAACGACTATTCAACACAGTCGAATAAAGAATAAAGAATAAAGAATAAAGAACAGACAAATAGAGGAATAGTCGCAACAGTTATGTAGTCTCTAAAATATAGTTTAAAAAGAGCACGCAAATACGCAAAACCAAAATAAATGCAAGTACGTAAGATAAAAATATTGAATATTGAAATATATTAAAGCTACTAAGTGGGTTGTTTATATTCATACAACATTATCTTCGTAAACGACTCTCACTCACTTAGCTTAGACTCATATTTCCATGGAGGTTACCATGAAAGACGATCTAGTACCGATTCTCAAAAGTGTCAACCTAAAAGTTACACCACAAAGACTAAGCATACTACAAATAATCAGAAACAAAGAACACGCAACTATCAAAGACGTTTTCGCCGCTGTTAGAAAAACATCACCATCCATATCGCTAGCAACTGTTTACAAAAACATCAATACACTTGTCGAACACTCTATCCTCGGCGTTATGAGCGTAAACTCTAGCCAAGCATACTACGAACTCAGCAAGTCTAACCAAAATATTCACGTGGTTTGTCGCGGATGCGGATCCATTACCGCACTACAACCAACAAACCAGTCCATGCTCGGCGATATCCAAAAAATAGCCGACGACGATGTATTATACGTGGAAATAGCAGCTTACATCAACTGCGACGGGTGCCGAAAAAAAGAGGCAGCGCTCAACAAAAGAGCCAAAGGGTAACACCAAATACCACCCATACGACAACAAAGAGGTACTCCGAACAACTGCAACTGCAATTTAAATAACGGAGTGCCTCTTCCCACAAACAGACCGCAACAGCGATAACCGCAACAGCAACCAACCGTACAATCAGAAGGAACAAGGCATGCCATTTCAATACACCGAACAGATTCAAGTCCGATTCGCCGACCTAGACCCATACGCACACGTCAACAACTCCGTCTACCTCTCATACTTCGAAGTGGCACGAACCAACGCAATTCTCGACCTCTTCAACCAGATGACCAAACAGGGTGTGCAGATAGTTCTCACCGCCTCAAGCTGTGTCTACAAACAACCTGTCACACTCGAAACACCATGCTTCGTTACCGTCGAGCAGGATGAAGTGGCAAAGGCATGGTTCTCCCTCAAGTACACCGTCCACAACAACAATGGCACAACCTTCGCAACAGGCACAACAAAACACTGCCTTGTCAAAGGATCCACAGGCAGAGTGATGCGGCTAACACAAGACTTCATCGACCTGCTGTCGTAAGCACCGCACGGCAAGCACCATGTTGCAAACACCGCACCGAAAGCACCGCACCGAAAGCACCATGTTGCAAGCTACAGCCTCCCCCCCCCTTTAGTGAAAACGTCCTTAATTACATACACTGCCAACATAGCTATCCCTATGGTTACTGCTGAGTCGGAAACATTAAATGCAGGGTAGTAGTATACGTCTTTGTAGTGCACCAGTATGAAGTCCACAACTTCACCGCGAAACACCCTGTCCACAAGGTTTCCCGCCGCGCCGGCAAATATTAGTGAGTAAACATACACCAGAATACCCAGACCTTTCGACGACTTACTGCGTCGTAGCTCGGCAATAATAAGGTGGGCGATAAAAGCCATCACACCCACACTCACAACAGCCAAAGCCTTCGTTGTAAGCCATTGCGACGACGTGTTGGCAAATAGTGAGAAAGCGGCACCAGGGTTTCGCAAGTAGGTAATGTCGAAGTAGTTAGGGATAATGGTGATACGCTCCCCGTAACCCACAAACATTGTTGTTAGCACCTTCGTCAGCATGTCTAGTGCAAATATTGCACCAATCAGGAGAGTCACTTTCTTCATTTAGAACCTCACAGTATTACTATATTTGTTATGTTACAGTCTAGTCAGGCGAATGTGTTATTCCCGTCAAGTGTTACATTTCCGTCAATACTCAGCTTAATATACCCTTCTTGTTGTCAAAGTGTATAGTTTTGCAAAAATAATTCACATAGCCCATGCTCCATGCTCCATGCTCCATGTCGGTTTCGATGTGGAATTTTTTGCCCTTTGGCGTCATTTAGCTCTTTTTGGAGGACGCAATATTGTAGCAGAAATTACTAAATTATACATCAAACATTATATTTTCCGCCATAAGTATTTTTCATCGAGGGGGGATTTGTCGCTGTGTTTGTTGGTTTTCGCGGTTTTTTAGTTGAGGAGGCTGGGAAAAAAGATAATCTTTTTGCAAAGTTGGCATGAGTCTTGCTAAACCTTAGATGCACACACATGTATGTTTTTACACCCAAAATCATACACACCCTTGGTCGCCCTGCTCATTTTTATGGTGTGGGGCGACATCTTCAAACAGCTTCTACACTCCCACAAATCGAATGGCGGGCAGAGCACTCTGCCTCGTCCCACAGCTTTCGCAACCCCCACAGCTTTCGCAACCCCCACAGCTTTCGCATATTTCTTGTATTAAAAATATTATTGTGCTATCATTTTGGTGTGGCTTATTTTTTGGTGTTTTTAAATCATGAACCATTTAAATCCCAACAAGCTCTTATTAGTCGATAGTCGATTAATAAATAACTAGCAATCCCAGCAGTTATGCCAATATTGTTGGTTGGTAGCTAGTCAGGCCATCCCATTACGTACATAATTTACTACACGAGGTGTATAATGATTCGTTCAAACAATCCATTCCTAAATCAGGATGCCTTTAGGGCAAAAGCTGAGGGTAATGCCCATAATGTCCATGGTTCCGCGGTTAATGTTAGCGTTAATACCGATACAGGTTCTGTTGCTGTAGCATCGTCTGGCGTTGCCACGACTCAGGGTGCTGTGAGCAAGGTTTTGATCCTACTAGGTATTGTAATTCTTAGTGCGGCTCTATCTTGGAAATTTATTGCTGCCCCCGGCGCACCGTTCCAATCTTTGTACAACATGTTTTTCATGGTGTCCATCTTTGGTGCTATCGGTGTAGCCTTTGTTGTTTACTCCAAGCCCCATTTGGCAAAAAATCTTTCCATCGCTTACGCACTTTTGCAAGGTCTTGTTATCTCTGCCATCTCCGGTTATGCTGAGCAGATGTATCCGGGCATTATTTTCCAGGCAGTTATTGTAACATTTGCGATTTTCACCACCATGCTACTCCTTTACAAGGCACGCATTATTCGGGTAACAGAGCGATTTCGTTCGATCATGATGACCCTGACTTTGGGCATATTCGTATTTTTCATGTTCACCCTTGTGTTGTCCTTATTTGGTGTGGCAGTTCCCCTCGTGTACGGCAGTGGCAGTTTGTCGCTACTATTCTACCTCTTCGTTGGTGGTATCTCCGCCCTTATGTTGTTGATGGATTTTGATGCCATGGAGCGTATTGTTGATCAGAGGCTACCCAAGCATTACGAGTGGGTTGCTGCCTTCGGTTTGATTGTAACTCTCATCTGGTTGTACATTAATGTTCTCCGCATCCTTATGATTTTGCGTGGCAGGTAGGGTGTTTTTGTAACGCTTCGTTGCAGAGTGTTCCGCATTGGTGTTGACGTTTGAGTGTTGACGTTTGAGTGTTGACGCCATTAAAAAAGGGTCTCACGGGAATATTTTTCCTGAGACCCTTTTTTGTTGCGTAATAGTTCGTCTGTTAAGTTTGCCATTTTAGTTTATTGTTTAGGGTCAAAGCTTGTTTTCAGCGAACAACGTCCTTATTTTTCTGATAGCTATCTTCCGATTGCTACTTTTTCTGATAGCTCTTTTTCCCGATTGTTCTTTTCAGCATTGCTCTTTTCCTCTCGCATCCGTTTTTCACTATCTTCCCTATCGGATACAATGTCCATATACCTTTTACGTCTTTCCAGCAACGCCTTTCCCCTTTCGTACGAATCTTGTTTCACATAGAAGTCATACATCAAGGCAAGGTAGCACACAATGGCAAAAGCCACCAATAGAAGGTCTATTTTTCCTAGCATATTCCACCCAAACACATATTGTAATAATTGTATCTTATTCATCGTCTAAACAAAGTATTTCTTGAATAACTTATAAAATTAGTATAAGAATAAGGTATATCAGCGGAGGTTAGTATTAGTCATGAATAAAGCTACTCTTTTATCGTATATTCAACCTGGGATGGAGATTAAGATTACGTACAACGACTCTCAGACGTCCAAGCTGTACCGCCTTAAATTTATTGTTCTTTCTTGCGACAATTTGAAAGGTGTTATTCAGTATGTTCTCCCCCCCACCACTGCGAAAAAGCTTGCCTCACGACGCCTTCTCCATTTCGAGATATCCATCCCCAAGGGTATCGTTGTTTTTTCCTCGTACTGTGAGAAAGTTTTGAAGCGTGGGGATCGTTATATCGGCATATCCTTCATTCCGAACAACTTACAGCTCAAGTCGTTTGCCCAATACGAGCGTGTTCCTAGCTTTATTCGTGTCAATATTTTTCTTCAGTACACTAGTGGTAGCCACAGTTTTTACGACATCAAACGTACTCCTGAGAACTATATTCGTGGTACCCTGAAAAACATCTCCATGGGTGGTGCCCTCCTCGAACACAAAACCCCCATCGATCTCAACAAAATCATCATCCTTGACTTCGCCCAAACTAGGGAGGAGCAAATGGGTACCATCGAGGCGTTCCTTGTGAACACAAGCCAAGCGGACACACACTATCGCAGTGGTATCAAGCTTATCGTGGAGAACAATCAGTCTGCTGCGAAAAGCATTACCAGTTTGGCGGTTAAGAAGCGACAGCTGTACAATTCCATTACAAGTAAGAAGGGTGTCTAGTCCTTTCTCTTCAGCAGAGCCCCGCATAATAAATACCCATTTTTTTAAATAATATGTTGACCTTTGCGTAAATTTTATTTATAATTATATATTAACTACATTTGAGTGCATCAAAACTAGCCTAGCTAACAGTTCAGTTAGTTGTCGTTGCACCCTCATATATTGACAGTTGAATTGAATGGGAAGTATAGGCGTACACCCCAACAGCATCTACCACACCGAGTTTAACGTTTATGTTTATGCTTGTAGTGTCGACCTAACTCAACTAACTAAATCCAAATCAAATCAACAAATAAGCAACAAAACAGCAACAAAGACTTGGGAAATAGAGTTACAAATAATTGGAGCTTTGTCAGCTCTAGAACCTTTGCGAGTTGCACAAAGACTTGGGAAATAGAGTTACAAACAATTGGAGCGTACTATGACTAACGAACAAAAACTATCTAAACTATGCTGTGACTACTGCCTCAAGGTTCGCGAAGGCGACACCGTCCTCATACAGTCATCCACCGCCGGCGAACCCCTAGTACGCGAACTCTACAAAGATATACTCAAACGTGGCGGTATGCCTGTCGTACACCTCACCTTCCCCGACCAAGACTACCTCACATTCAAATACGGCAACAAAAAAACCGTGTCCACCATACACCCATGGGACGAATCCATGTTCGAACATGTTAGCAAAAAAGTGTACATCTCCTGCGACACCAATAGCACAACCCTCGCCAACGTTGACCATACCCTCGTCTCCGCCGCAATGGCTGCCCGTGTCAAACTCCGCGACATCACCGACAAACGCGAAGCCAAAGGCAAATTCTCATGGACAATACTGCCATACCCCAGCCATGCCATGGCTCAAAACGCCAACATGAGCTACGAAGAATACGCCGAATTCGTTTTCAACGCATGCAAACTCAACGACGACGACTACATCGGCTCATGGAACAAAGTCAACATACAACAAGACGCACTCATCTCCAAATTTGGAACAGTCAACAATATCCGCGTTGTCGGCGAAAAAACCGACCTAACACTCAACATGAAAGGACGCAAGTGGATCAACTGCAACGGAACACTCAACATGCCCGACGGCGAAATATTCACCTCACCCGTAGAAAACTCCGCCAACGGACACATCTACTTCGACTTCCCAACATCATACCGTGGCAATGAAGCACAAGGGGTTTACCTCGAATTCAAAGACGGCATCTGTACCAAAGCCACAGCCGAAAAGGGTGAAGGCTACCTCAAAAAAATGCTGGACATGGACGACGGTAGTCGCAAAGTTGGCGAATTCGCCATCGGCACAAACCACAACATCACACAAGTTACCAAAGATATCCTCTTCGATGAAAAAATCGGCGGAACGGTACACCTCGCCGTAGGTGCCTCATACCCCGAAGCTGGTGGCAAAAATAAATCCGGATTGCACTGGGATCTAATCAAAAACATGACAACACCCGAAAGTACTATCTACTTCGATGACGTCGTTGTTTACCGCAACGGTCAGTTCGTTATTTAGTTCGCACAATCTAGCCACATAAATAAGATTACCACAAGCCGCGATAGAGATTCGATGCGATGCACAATCTAGCCACATAAATAAGATTACCACAAGCCGCGATAGAGATTCGATGCGATGCACAATCTAGCCACATAAATAAGATTACCACAAGCCCCTTTAACGGGTTAGCGAAATAATACCCTGTAATTTGAAAAATATAACAAAAACAGCATTGATAATGATTTCCGAAAGGTAAGAATGGAAGTGTTTCTATGGCAGTAAATCCGATACCGTACCAACCCAACAATCATACAAACACCAAAGATAAATTTGGCAACTTTGTCGACCTTGTCCATCTCCTTCGATCCGATGAGGGTTGCCCTTGGGACAGGGACTTGAAAATACACTCCCTTCGCGAAAAGCTTATTGAAGAGGCGTACGAAACCGTGGACGCCATCAATTCGGGGAACTACCAGCACATTGCCGACGAACTTGGCGACCTACTCCTCCACGTTGTCATGCATGCCACTATTGCCCAGGGTGATGGTGAGTTTACCATTGACGACGTTATGGATAACGTTACCTCCAAGCTAATTCGTCGCCATCCCCATGTTTTTGGCGAAATCGTTGCCACTAGTCAGGGTGATGTGGAGAAGCTTTGGTCTAAGATTAAGAGCTCCGAAAACAGTGGTCGCATCAATGTTCCTGCTAGTATGAGCCCCATGGAGCAGAATATTACACTTCAGTCCAAGGCTCAGCTGAGTAGCACGGATACTGTTGCACAGATGGTGCAACGTCTTCGTCACCATGTTGGTTGTGTTGAGTCTGGCGTTGGCGACACTGTTGGCGGCGACACTGGCGTTGGCGGAACTGGCGTTGACACTAACGAGCACACTAGCAACCGCACTGCTGGCGACACTAGCAACGAGCACAAAAATATTAACATCGAGGACGCACACCACCTTGGCATGATTGTTAGCGAATCTTTTGCGATTATGCTGAAGTGTGGTCATTCCCCTTTATCTATTATGTCGGAGGTAAACAAAGCGATTTCCATCAACACTTAAGCTCAATCGGTAGCGTTTTTATAAGTAGATTAATTATTAATTTCTGAATAAAGGAGGAATTTAATGAAACAAATACTAAATATTGTATTGCTTTTCAGCATATCAGCACTTGTTGTTGTTGGCTGTACCAAGAAAAGCGACGAGACTAGTATTCTCTACCTTGCGAACGGTGCTGAGCCTGAGTCACTTGATCCTATCAGAGTTGAAAGCCTCTTCGCCTCTGAAACCTTCCGTGCCCTATTTGAGGGTCTGACCACTGGTGATCCTGTTACGGCTAAGGGTATTCCGGGTGTTGCTGAGAGCTGGGATGTTGCGGACAATGCCCAAACGTTTACCTTTCACATTCGCAAAGATGCTATGTTCAGCGATGGTGTTCAGATTACTGCCCAAACCGTGTACGATTCTTGGTTGATGGAGCTTGCCCCCGAAACAGCTGCCCCCTATGCCTACCTTCCCGGTCTATTTATTCAGGGTGCTCAAAATTTCACTGCTGGCACAGGTAGCATCGACGATCTTGGCATGGAGGTTGTTGACAAATACACCTTTCGCGTACGCCTCAACAACCCGACCCCCTATTTCCCTACGGTTATTGCTCACCCTGCGTTTCCCATCGTACCTATTCATGTTATCGAGAAGTACGGCGACGGTTGGACAAAGCCCGAAAACTTTGTTGGCAACGGTCCCTACGTTCTTACTGAATGGATCCCCCAAGATCATATTCGCGTGAAGAAGAGCCCCACCTATTGGGATAGGGACACTGTTGAGGTTGAGGAGCTAGTTTATTACGCGACTCCAGACCAAAATACTGCGTTTAACATGTATGAAAATGGCGAGGTTGATGTTCTTCTTCAGAGCCCTGTGCCTGCTGATCTTCTCGACAGCGTACGCAATCGCCCCGACTACCATGTTGCACCTCAGTATGCCACCTATTACTACGCCCTGAACAACACCATCCCTGTCCTCAACGACGTTCGTGTCCGCCAAGCCCTCTCCAAAGGCGTTAACCGTACTCAGCTTGTTGAAGGCGTTACGAAAGGTGGTCAGGTTCCGACCTACTCCTTTGTCCCACCAATGGACGGTTACGATCCCCTCATCCCTTACGACAGCGTTGATATTTCGAAAGACATTGCGGAAGCACAACAACTCCTTGCAGACGCTGGTTACCCTGGTGGTAAAGGGTTTCCGAAGTTCACCGTGATTTACAACACGCAAGAGCTTCACAAAAAAGTTGCTGAATTTATGCAGGAGCAGTGGAAGCAAAACCTTGGCATCGACGTTGTTCTCGCCAACTACGAATGGAAAACCTTCCTGCAAGTAAGGCAATCCGGAGAATTCGAAATCGCCCGTAGCGGTTGGTATGGCGACTACCTCGATCCTAGCACATTCACCGATCTCGTAACCGAAACCAGCAACTACAACGACGGTCGCTACTACAGCAAACGCTACAACGACTTAGTGCAGATGGCGGCCATGGCAACGGAAAAGGATCGCTTCCCACTGTTTCGCCAAGCCGAGCAAGTTCTTTTGGATGATGCCGGCGTTATCCCCCTTTACTACTTTATCGTGGAAAAAATGTACGACCCCGAAAAGGTTGGCGGACTTACCCTGAACGTTCTTCAGCGTAATAATCCGAAATATTTCCGCAAACTTAAGTAAAGAAATTACAATTAGTTACGATTAGTTATTAAAAAATACACTATTACATTTCATAGGAGGAAGTTCAATGAAGAAAATACTACAGATACTACTACTCACAAGCATTGCTGCGATAGTTGTTGTCGGATGCTCTAAAAAGGAAGCTGCAAGTGACAGTATCCTTTACCTAGCAAATGGTGCTGAGCCCGGCTCCCTTAACCCACAAAAGGTTGAAGGCACCCCCGGCTCTGACATCGCTAAAGCACTTTTCGAAGGGCTCACAATTAACGATCCCGTTGACGCTCACGCCATCCCTGGTGTTGCCGAAAGCTGGGACGTTAGCGACGACGCTAAAACATTTACCTTCCACATCCGCAAAGATGCTAAGTTTAGCGACGGCACACCCATAACAGCACAAACTGTGTACGATTCTTGGGTACTAGAGCTAGCTCCTGAATCCGCAGCACCTTATGCTTACCTACCCGCTTCATTCATCAAAGGTGGACAAGACTTTAACTCAGGTAAGATAGACGCATCTGGTCTTGGACTCAAAGTCATCGATGATCAAACATTCCAAGTATCCCTTGTTGGTCCTGCACCATTTTTTGCTGAAGTTGTAACCCACCAGTCCTTTGCAATCGTCCCTGTAGACGTAATCAAAGAATTTGGTGCTGCTTGGGTTAAGCCCGAAAACTTCGTTGGCAACGGTCCTTACGTTCTTACCGAATGGACTCCTCAAGACCACATTCGTGTTAAGAAAAGCCCAACCTATTGGGACAGGGACAACGTTCAAGTTGAAGAGCTAGTTTACTTCGCAACCTCAGACGGCAACACTGCCTTCAACATGTACGAAAATGGCGAAGTTGACGTACTCCTCAACAGCCCCGTACCTAACGATCGTCTTGAGAGCGTAAAAAATCGCCCCGACTACCACAAATCAGCTCAGTACGGCACCTACTACTACTCCTTCAACAATGCTAAACCTGAAATGAAAGATGTTCGTGTTCGTAAAGCCCTATCCATGTCTGTTGATCGCCAAGTGCTTGTTGACAGCGTGCTCAAAGGTGGACAAATTCCTACATACTCATTCGTTCCCCCAATGGCAGGATACACCCCTCCTGTAAAGTTTGATAGCTCCAAAATACAGGAAAACATTGCCGAAGCAAAACAACTACTTGCTGACGCTGGCTTCCCTAACGGCAAAGGTTTCCCTGAAATCACCGTTATTTACAACACCAACGAAGGTCACAAAAAGATTGCGGAATTTATCCAAGAGCAGTGGAAACAAAACCTCAACATTAACATCAAACTTGCAAACTACGAGTGGAAAACATTCCTTCAAGTACGTGACCAAGGTGACTTCGTTCTTGCCAGAAATGGTTGGTTAGGCGACTACCTCGATCCAAGTACCTTCCTTGACCTAGTTACCAACACAAGCGACCAAAATGACGGTAACTACGATAACGCTGAGTACAACAAGTTGATGCACCAAGCGGCATCAGCACCACTTGATGAGCGTTACGGTCTATTCATGCGGGCAGAAACAATTCTGCTTGATGACGCTGGTGTAATGCCTCTCTACTTCTACACTAGTGAGAAGATGTTTGATCCTGAGAAAGTTGGTGGCATCACTCTAAACGTGCTTAAAGCCAACAATCCTAAGTTTTTCCGTAAGCTAAAATAGCCGACGGACCTTAGGTAGTTCGCTACTGGTAGTTCGCTACTGGTAGATTAGAAGCCTGGTAGGTACACTGTTTATTCGGTGTCCTGCCAGGCTTTTTTATGTGCGGGATTGCAAGTTGTCTTGCTAAGTGAACGCCTTAGTTTGTGTGCTTGAGGCTAGTGTGGCAGGCTGATGACGTGTTGCACCAGCCACCGGAGACAGCTGTGAACGCCTTAGTTTGTGTACTTGAGGCTAATGTCAGGGAAGTCAGTGAAGACTCCTGTTACTCCCACCTGATTAAAGAGGATACCCTGCAACTGCTCTACGGAGTCCGCCCATTCTGGCAGTGCGTCCTCTCTTACCGTCCAAGCGTGTATTTCGAGGTTGTTGCCTTTGAGGTATTTGGCGAAATCCGACACAGTTACTGTCTTGTTTTCCGAATCGTACTCCACTAGCGTGCTAATTTCCGCCCCAATGCCGTCCACCGTTTTGGTATATTTTGCGACAGCTTTTTCTGTTCTGAGGTTTTCGCTCTCCTCCCCGTCTTCGATGAGGAATATCATCTTCCCTTGGTAGCCATATTCGTCTCTAGCATCTTTCAGGGATTGCAGGTCAAAGCTTTGCAGATATATTTTGTCACTTTTTAGGTCGTACTGGTAGAGTTTTAGCATTTCCACGACTACTGCTACCACGCTTTTCCCTTCGGAGGCGTGGAATTCGGGTTGTTTCATTTCGGGGTATATTCCGACGTTTCGTCCTGTTGCTTTGTTTAGTCCTTTGATGAGTAGTATTTCGTCTTCCAGCGTATTGAGGTTAAACATTGTGTATTGGTGTGGGAATCTGTTTGGGAATACCTGTTCACCATTGTCGTTTGTTCGTTCGTGTGCTCGGAGGTTTTTTATTTCTGCCCAAGTGAAGTCGATGGCGTAGAAGCGTCCATCTCTTCTCATTCGTCCGGGGAACACTTCTGCAACATTTGTAACGTCATCAATATAGATATCGTGCAGAACAATTGGTACGTCATCTTTGGTCAGTACAACGTCTTGTTCGATGTAGTCGGCACCTAGAGCATGAGCGTAGACTTTTGCTTCGGTGGTATGTTCGGGTAGGTATCCAGATGCACCTCTGTGTGCGATAATTAGTCGGCTAGCGTTAAGTCGTTCGTAGTCGTCCCCTTGATTGTACTGTGTGGTTGTCGAGTTAGATGTTTCATCGTTGTCTTTTTTTGTGAGTGTCATGACAGTCAGTCCTATTGCCAATACTCCCACCGCTATGAGTATTAGTTTGCTAATTTTCCATGTCATTCTTAGTTTTGACATAGTGTCATCCTCCAAGCTCCGATGTAGCGATGGGCACAGGTTTATTTCTCACCTGCACCCATAATTTTCACAGTTTCACAGTTTCACCGTTCCGCAGCTTTCACAGCTTTCACAGCTTTCACAGTTTCACCGTTTCACCGTTTTACAACAGTTGTGGCTAGTGTTTATGCTTCTGCTTCTAACTTGTCTTTGAGTCTTTTGGCTCTGCGAACAGCACGTTCTTCCATAATCCACGCTAGTCCAAAGAGTAGTACCGCAAGATTTGTTGCTATCATGATAACAAGGAATCCGCCATTCCATCCGAAGATATCCACCATGTAGCCCACAAGGATACCGGCGGCAAATGTTCCTGCCACGTATCCGAATAGTCCGGTGAATCCTGCGGCAGTACCGGCAGCTTTTTTGTTAACTAGCTCAAGTGCATAGAGTCCGATGAGCATTACGGGTCCGTAGATGAAGAATCCTATTGCGAATAGCGATACAAGGTCTATCCATATTGGACCTGATGAGTTTAGCCAGTAAATTGCGAGAAAGACTACGATTGGTATCATGAAGAGCAGTCCCGCGGGAGCACGTTTCGATTTGAATAGGTAGTCGGAGGCTATTCCGCAAAGGATGGTGCCAGGGATACCTGCAAGTTCGTAGAGTGAGTAGGCAAAACCAGCCTGTTTGATGTTGTAGTTTTTCACTTCGTACAGGTATGTTGGTGCCCAGTCGAGCACGCCGTAACGTACCATGTAGACAAATGCGTTGGCGATTGCGATTGTCCAAAGGATTTTGTTGTTAAGGACGTGTTTGAAGAATATCTCTTTAAGGGCAAGTTCTTTTTCGCCATCTTCAGCGTCGTAGATGGGTGGGATATCGTTACGCCAAACCTCGATTGGGGGTAATCCTTCAGATTGAGGTGTGTCGCGTAGGGTGATGAGTATGAATATTGCAACAAATATGGCAGCAAATGCGGGGAGTATCATGGCACCCTTCCAGGCTTCTTCAGGGTTGAAGTAGTGTCCGTACATAACAATACCGTATGCGGCAAGGATACCCATACCAGCACCGCCGAAGTTGTGTGCGATGTTCCAGAATGAGACGATCTTACCACGCTCGTTGTGCGAGAACCAGTGAACCATGGTTTTACCACTTGGAGGCCATCCCATACCTTGTACCCAACCGTTCATGAAGTAGAGGAAGGTCATGAGTAGGATAGATCCTGCGACAAAGTTGGTTGACATGAGCAGGAGAACTAGTGCAGACATCATGAGTCCAGCGGTCATGAAGAATCGTGGGTTTGACTTGTCGGAGATACTGCCCATGAAAAACTTGGACAGGCCGTAAGCAAGCGATGTGGCTGCAAGTGTCATCCCTAGTTCAGCTTTGGAGTAGTCGAACTCTTCGAGCAACCCTGGCATGGCAATTGTAAAGTTTTTTCGTACAAGGTAGTACCCTGCATACCCCACAAAAATACCTAGATAAACTTGGCGTCTAAGCTTTTTGTAGGCGGGATCCACCTTGTGTTTCGGTAGAGGCTGTGTTGCTGCTTTCGATTTAAATATCCATACCATAGTCAATAGCCCTCCGGTTAAGATAAATTGATACTGCGTTACTTTTCCAACATACCACACTTTATTGAAGCATGCAATCTAAAAGGTTAGGTCTGACTGTTGCCATGTGGCGTATATTTGTCGGTGCCTGCGTCAGGGGGCACAACCATACCAGCATGCTCGTGTGCTCGCATGTTCGCACGCTGGCACGCTGGCACGCTGGCACGATGGCACGATGGCACGTTCATTATCTGTGATTGTTGTGCAAGTCTTTTGTTTCGTCGATGAGTGCCGACAGGGTATCGGGGTAATCCCGTGCGAATGCTATGCTGGCACGTAGTAGCCCCTCTTTGTTGCCACAGTCGAACCTACGCCCTTCGTATTCCATTCCGTAAACGGCATCGTCTTGGCATACCTTGAGTATGGCATCGGTGAGTTGTATTTCGCCACCGACTCCGGGTTTTATTGATGCTAGAACGTCCATTACGTCGGGAGTTAGTACATAGCGTCCGACAATGGCTTTGTTTGAGGGTGGGTTAACTTTCGGTTTTTCGACCATGTCGTTGAGTTTGTAGAGTCCGTTCCCTTCGTCCGAGTCTATGGATACTACGCCATAGAGGTGTGTTTTTTCTGGTGCCACAGATTGGAGTCCCACGATAGATTTTTGCACAGTGGCGAACCTGTCAACAAGCTGTTTGGTTACGGATTCTTTGGAGTAGAAGATGTCGTCGGGTAGGATGACTACGAACGGTTCGTTATTGATAACAGAGGCTGCTTGCAGGATAGCATGTCCTAAGCCTTTCTGTTCTTTTTGGCGTACAAATATGGGGTGTACGCGTCCTGCAATATCTTTCATTTCGTGATACAGGTCGGTTTTGCCAGCCTCTTTGAGGGCTTGATTGAGTTGAAAGTTGTCGTCGAAGTAGTCGTCTAGGGCACGTTTGTGGTTTGCTGTAACGAAAATAATCTCTTCGATACCGGCGGCGATGGCTTCCATTACGGCGTAGTGGATGAGGGGTTTGTTGACGATGTTGAGTAGTTCTTTGGGGATAGATTTTGTTGCGGGCAACATACGTGTGCCAAACCCTGCAACGGGGAATACAGCTTTTTTTATCATGCTTTTGCTCCTTGGTTATAATAATAAAACGTTAGTATTTTTTATCATTATACCTTAGAAACTTAGCAGATGTAAAGTTTTTTGCGAGTTGTGTGTAATAATTATCGGATAGTTGCAGTGATATGTTGAAGTAGCTGTAGTCGTCGATGTAGTAGACACCTTTGTTTCGAATCAATGTTTTGGAGTTATTCACCCTCATGCCATGGCTTTTGAGGAGTATGAAGGAGTAGTCCATGGCGATGGGATAGAGTGCGGAGAAGATACTGAGTCCCTGTTCATTTTTCGAGATTATGTGTAGTTTGCCTTTGCGAACGAAGAAGTCTACCCTGCTGTCGCCAACATTTGAAATATAGTAGTATTCGCCCAGTGTTTTTTCGATGTCCATTGTTGAGGAGTAGATCTGCAGGCTAAGGCTTCTGTCCGTATCGTCGATAATCCCTGAGGATATGTAGACCGCTTTGTCGTGTTTTTTCTGAAGTTCCTCTAGGGAGGAGAATAGTTCTACCTTGGAGGGGTCAAACACCGGCTCTTCGGGGGGGGCTACATTTTGTTTGCTCGAGGTTGTGAATGTTGTTGAGGCGTCCGTCTTGCTAAGTTGCTGTGCGGTGATGTGTTTGTAGCTCACAACGGAATACCCAGCATTACTTAGCATAATATCTTTGGTGAGACCTTGGGCGTGTTTGTTTCTGCCTTTGAAGATGTTCCCTAGGTTTAGGTTTGCCAAGCGGTTTGGGAAAACAGTGAAGGCGTTTTCGGCAATGGGGTTGAACGTTGTTTTGCCGGGGGTTTCGTCAAGTTCCACGAACGAAAAGTGTCCTTTGTTGATGTGGTAGATGCGTGGGAACGAGTTTCTGAACACTTCGCCAACGTAAGCGTAGCATACTTCGTGTTCTTGAAATAGCCTAGAGCGAGATAGGCGAACCATGTTGGGTGTTGGGTTAATGAAGCAGTATTTATGCATAAATTTTCAGCTCGTTGTAGTAGGCGTCGCGTTCGACGGGTGTGAGTCCTGCGGATTGTATGAGGAACACCATGTCGTCGCCACTGAGTCCTTCCCGTGATGTTGCACCGGCGGCATGTGTGATACGTTCTTTCACGATTGTGCCGTCAAGGTCGTCTGCTCCGTAGTAGAGTGACATTTGTGCAATACTTTCCCCCAGCATAACCCAGTATCCTTTGATATGGCTGATGTTGTCTAAAACGATCCTGCTGACGGCAATGGTTTTGAGTTGGTCGACGGCGGTTGATTTTTTAATATGGTCGAGTTGTGTATTTTGTGGATGAAAGGTTAGTGGTATAAAGGCGTTGAAGCCGTTGGTTTTGTTTTGTAGTTCGCGAAGTTGTTCGAGGTGATTCATGCGATCGTCGTAGGATTCGATGTGTCCGAACAGCATGGTTGCGTTGGATCGTATCCCTTCGTTGTGGGCTATTTCGGTAATATTCAGCCATTCATCGGCGGAGAGTTTGCCTTTGCATATTTTATTTCGAACGTGTGGTGCGAATATTTCGGCACCGCCACCGGGTAGCATGTCTAGTCCGGCTGTTTTGAGTGTGCGTAAAACTGTGGCGTAGTCGAGTCGTGCACGTCGTGCGAAAACGTCAATTTCTACACATGTGAGTCCTTTGATTGCTTTGTCGGGGAAGTTTTTCTTGAGGGCACCAAGTAGTTCGACGTAGTAGTCTAGTGTGATGTTTGCGGGGATGCCACCGGTCATGTGAATCTCCACGGCATCGCCAGCATTGGTGGCAACGTATTCTACAGCGTCGTCTACAGACATGAAGTATGCTCCGTCCTCCCCTGATTTGCGTTTGTAGGCACAGAACAGACAGTCGTAGATGCAGATATTGGTGCAGTTTAGTTGTATGTTTCGCACAAAATATGATTTTGTACCATGTTTGGCAACACGGATTTTATTAGCTTGCGTAGCGAGATCGTGTAGGGGTTGTGTAAATAGGTTCATGCTAGAAAGACACCTCATCAATAATAGTTCTACAATAACACAACATTAGTTGCTTTAGCAATTATAATTGCAACTTCGTTCCTATTTGATCCTTATCAGAACCTGCCGATATAGGGGCTAAAATCCCCCCAAAGGGCGTATGTGTAGGTCATCAGCTGTCTGATTATCCATGGAAAAAAGAATAGCAACGAGATGATAACAACAAATATCTTAGGGATAAAAGTAAGGGTCATCTCCTGAATGGCTGTAACCGCTTGGAAGATGCTGATTACCAGCCCCACAAGAAGGGTGATAACTAGAATGGGGGCAGAAATAATGAGTATCAACGTAAAAGCACGAGTTAACAAATTTATAACAACATCAGGATTCATAATTTTTCTCCTTCACGGTATGGCATAACATAAGGCTTGGGCGTACCTAGGGTATGGACGTAAACCTGCTAGGTCAGTAAAAACTACGCACAAGGGAGCTTGTCAGCAACGCCCAGCCATCCACAAGCACAAACAACATAACCTTAAATGGCAACGAAATTATAATGGGAGGAAGCATCATCATACCCATGGAGAGAAGTATGCTCGATATGACAAAATCTATCACCAAAAACGGCAAAAATAACACGAAACCGATCTGAAACGCCGTCTGTATCTCGCTCACCATGAATGACGTAACGATAATATGAAGGGGAACCTCATCCATGGTTTTCGGACGTAATGAGGCGATGGAGAGGAACATGTCCAGATGCTTCTTACGCGTATTCGACAACATAAACTCACGCATGGGATCAACCGAACGCTCAACCATAACCTGAAACGTAATATCCTCATTGATGTAGGGAACAACTGCCTGCTCATTTATTTTGCTGAAAACGGGGGACATGATGTAAAACGTGAGAGCAAGGGCAAACGTAATCAAAACCGAGGATGGTGGCATGGTGGCTGTTCCCATAGCTGTTCGCAGGAACGACAAAACGATGAGCACTCGCGTAAAAGACGTCATCATGATGATAACCGCAGGCAGAACGGTAAGGAACGACAGCAGGAAGACTATCTGCAGTAGTATGGACACGTTGCCGTCATCTTCAAGACCGGGTATTGGAGGGATGGGCAAAAATGCCTTGTTTTCGACGGCGTAACTTGCACCGTGAAGTAGTGTCATAATCAGAAGAAGTATTACTATTTTTTTGATGATGTACGCTCCTTCCATTTTGAACCGAGGCGACTAGTTTCATTGCCATGTGCTCTGTTGGTGTCAACCGAAATGCTATCGGCAATAATATCGTCTGCAACCGAACCAGAACCAGCAGGAACAGTACCAGAGATATTGCTAGCAGTGTCGTTGCGGGTATTGAAAAAGCGTAGGTAGCTACCGAAATCCTCCCTACGCGAGAACCCCGCCTTGATGCGAGATATCGCCTCCTCCCCTTCAAGGGTGTCCACAACACTAATGTTGTCGTCTGTGACCCCCAAGATGTAAACCTTGTCGCCAACTTCGCAAAAATATAACGACTTGCGTAATTGAATATCGAGGCGACCGAGAACCCGAGCAACACCGCGAACTTCGGTAATGGCAACACGCCTGAACGACTTTTTCAGAATCCAAACCAGACCGAGTGCCAACCCTATGAAAACAGTGAGGAAGACTAGTGCTCGCACTGAAAACGTACCTAATGAGGGGGTGTCCTCAGCGGTTAAGTCATCCTCCGCGGGCAGCCCAACACCAACATATGTTATGGCGATGCCCGTATCTGTCTTCTCTAGCAGCGGTGTAACAGGGGGTTCGTGTCGGAACTCTGTTACGAGGCGATAGGAGTCCCCTTCACGCTCCAAATAGCTACGCGTAACTTGCTGATAGAGGTAGCTTGTGTTGTCGAAGATGATGTCTTCCGAAGCCTTAAACGACAGTATGGATAGGTTTCCCACCCCTTGAGTTGTTATTTCGGAGTAGGAGCCTTCAAAGTTTATTTCGAAGGTGAGGTTGTCTTGGAAATCGCGTACAACCATCCCGCCATGGGCACCCGCTGGGGCGAGGAACAGTGTGGTGATAACCGTAAACGCTACTAGTAGTGGCAGGATTTGTCGTAGCTGTCCCAACAGGGTTCGGTGGTGAGCAGTGGTCGTGCCCGCAACATGGTGAGCGGTAGTCGTGCCCGCAACATGGTGAGCAGTGGTCGTGCCCGCAACATGGTGAGCGGTAGTCGTGCCCGCAACATGGTGAGCGGTAGTCGTGCCCGCAACATGGTGAGCGATTAGAGGCGACAAAGCTACCATGAGTAAAGACCGTACTTGGATTTAATTGTTAGTTTTTCGTCATCAGAGATATCTGTGATTCTCAGTGAGAACCTATCATCAACAACCATTACTTCCCCCGAAGCGATAGGTTTGCCGTTAATTAGGCAGTCCACCGGTTCGCCGGAGGTTTTGTCGATATGCACAAGGTCGCCCTCTTTCCAGTTGAGGATCTCGCCGATGCTACTTTTGGTACGACCAAGTTCGCATGTACAGTTTAGCAGAACATCGCCAAACAGTTCGCGAACCAAATCTGGGTCTATATCTAGTGTTGCCATAACAGCCTCCCGTTGCGTCAGTTACCTGTAAGGGTAAGCGTGCATTCCTCAGTATGATAGCATTAGTTCCCAGTCCATGCAATATTTTTGATTGCCCACACCCCTGAGTATTTATAGATTTCGGTGCTTGCGATTGTGTTTAGGGTTGTGTTCTGCGTTCGGTCTTAGTTCCCTTGTGCAACAAACTCTTTTTTGTACACGTTAATCACCCTACCCTCTTTCAGGAAGGCGTTCACCCGTGTTTTGATATCGTTTTTGAAGATGGTTTGTCCACGTTCGGTTCTTATTTCGTCGTATGTTCTTGACGACACTACGGTGATGATAATGTCCCGTATTTTGGGCATATTTGCGTTAACTTCGTCCACGGCTTTTTTGGATCCTGTGACTTCGAGAGAGAGTGTCATTTTGAGGAATTTGCTTGCACCGGGATCGGCAAGGTTGATGGTAAAGGTATCTAGGTCAACAATGTTTCCAGATATGGGTTGTTCGCCGGCGAGGTCGGCGGTGGCGATTGCGGCATTTATTGTGTTAGTTTCTTTGTTCCCTTGGAACATCATGAAGTATATACCGCCAGCAGCAATAAGCAGGATGGGTAGGAGTAGCATTAGTAGTTTGGTTATCTTGGATCCACCTTTTTTTTGGGTGGCTTTGCTAACTTCAATATCATTTTCGATGGGCATTTTAGTTTCTCCTAGAATCTCAAATAGTTTGCTACGGCGTCACTATTTACTATTTACTATTCACAATTTAGAATCGTGTTACGTGTTACGGCTACTCGTGTTGCGTGTTACGGCTACTCGTGTTGCGTGTTACGGCTACTCGTGTTACGGCTACTCGTGTTACGGCTACTCGTGTTGCGTGTTACGGCTACTCGTGTTACGTGTTACGTGTTACGGCTACTCGTGTTGCGTGTTACGGCTACTCGTGTTACGTGTTACGGCTACTCGTGTTACGTGTTACGGCTACTCGTGTTACGTGTTACGTGTTACTGCTCGGTTACGCGTGGTCGTACATCGGAGTAATCGGATGAGAATAAGTTTATCTCCACCCTGTCGTTCGCCCCCCTATTTCTTTGGGATATATTGGGTAAAAGGGGGTGGTATTCGCCAAAAGCAGTCATGGATAGTCGTCCGGGGTTTATTCTACCCTTATCTATGAAATAGGTCAAGACAGTACTTGCTCTAGCGGCGGATAGTTCCCAGTTAGACTTCCATGGTGCGGGGGGGGTTAGGTCTGATGTGTGCCCCTCGATATTGATTAATTTGTAGGGCGAGTTTTTGATAATGGATAGGAGGTTGTCCAGCAGAATACGTGATTCGTCGGTGAGTGCGTCTCCACTGTTGCCAAAGAGCACGGAGCCAACAATTCGTATGGATACCCCTTCGGGCTTGTCGATGACTGAGATAACGTCGGATTTTTCTGTTTTTTGTATTAGTTCCTGCACATTTTCGTAGATTTCAGATTTCCCCTCCTTAGGGGTGGACGGGGTTAGGATTACGCGTGGTATGGGCATATTTTCAGAGACGATCGGTTTGCGTGCCACGGATAGAATACCGTCGGAGCCTTGCAACGAGCCGAATGCTTCACGTATCTTCACTTCGTCCAGGGTTGCCATGGACAAAAGTAGAACGAAGAATGTTAGAAGTAGCATATTCATGTCAGCAAAGGTGGTCATCCAAGAGGGTGAGTAAGGACAGACCGGCTTTTTCTTTTTTCTAGCCATTTTTCAAACCTACTAATTTATACTTAAAACTAAAAGTGTTATGGTTATTCAAAGCGGGATTCGCGTTCCGACGGTGCGATGTAAGCGTTAAGTTTTTGTTCGACAATCCTAGGGTTATCCCCTGCTTGTATGGCAAGTATCCCTTCGAGAATAATGGTTTTAACCAGCACCTCTTCTTCATGACGAGCCTTGAGTTTGCGTGCAAGGGGGAACGCGATAACGTTAGCTATGAGGGAGCCGTACAGTGTGGTGATGAGTGCGACCGACAGTGAGGGTCCGATGAGGTCGGGGTTATCGAGGTTCAACAGCATGGCGATTAGTCCCACAAGTGTTCCCACCATCCCCATGGCTGGAGCAACTTCCCCAACGCTGTTGATCATATCAACAACACGGAGATGTCGGACGTCAAGACCATCCAGACTATTTTCGAGAACATTGCGAGATACTTCGCCATCGGTGCCGTCCACGGCAAGACCGATACCGAGTGTTAGGAAGGGATCGTCGGCTTCGTCCTGCATCGCCTCCAAGGCTAGTATTCCGTCACGACGGGCAACAACAGAGTATTCGACTATTTGGACAATAGTTTTTGAGGGGGTAATAGGTGTGAAGAATATGGTTTTCATGAGGGCTATCAGCCCCTTGGTTGCGGTACGTGCGGGGTAAGACATGTAGTAGATGCCCATGCTGGCTCCGACAACTATTAATACGGAGACTATATCGGCATAAGCCGCAATACCGGCATTTAGTAGGACAGCTAAAATCAAGAATCCCCAGGCAACTATAAAGCCTACTACTGTTCCTAAATCCATAACAATCTAACTCCTAGCAGTATCTCTGCACGCTGAAGAACAAAACAGAGTCGTCAACACGGCGTACTTTGTGGTCTTAGCGTGTCAGAGGCACCTTTTACAAACAGCCCAATCAGGGGGGGTTCTTAGGTCTACTTACCCGATTATTGATTACTGTTTACTGATGGGTAAAAAATATTATTCAAATACTATCACATTCTAAAAAACTACTCAAGTTAAGTCTATAATTAATGAATATTTTAAAGTTTCGCCTCATGGTTCTGGCATGGTTCTGGACTGAGATGCGTAGTTTGTGGTGCTATCGAAGGGCGAGTGTCGTTTAGTATTAGGTTTCGCCTTGGTTCCCTAGTCACTTTGTTGTTCGGTGCCCATCTTGGTGTCCATCACTGTTGCGACTATTTCGTCGTTTAGTATTTCGTTTAGCACTTGTGTGGTAATTTTTTTACCCCTTGCGGTTTGTAGGGGCAGTGTTTCGTCGTTTGCGTCGATGAGTTCTGCGACCCTTTCCCCGGCCTGCTTTATAACGTCAAACTTGCCAACGCCTTCGTGTCGTCTAAAGTAGTTATCCATATTGATGAACATCATAGTTTGGTTACCTCGTGGTAGTGTTGTTGTTTCGGCTTATTTTTTTATTGGTGTGTTTGTTTCGTCGCCTAGGTCGATAAATTCGTTGTAGCTTGCGTACCTTAGCCTACTTGTTTTTGATGCCAGGTATATTTTTTTGAAGCATTGTAGTGCTTGGTTGAGGTCGTCGTTTATGATTATGTGATCGTATCGTCCAAACTCTTTGACTTCGTCTTTTGCGTTGCTAATGCGTTGTGAGTAGTCTAGAACGTCTTTGTCGGGTCGATTGCTGAGTCTTTTTTCTAGCGTGCTAATTTTTGATGGCGAGATGAAGACGTATATTGCTGGTATCCCTTCCTGTCCTTGTAATTTGCGTACGCCCTGCACGTCGATGTCTAGGAGAATGTCTTCTTTGTTGTTTAGAGCTTTGCGAATGTATTTGGTGGAGGTGCCGTAGAGGTTGCCGTGCACAGTTGCCCATTCGAGTAGTTCGTCACGTTGTAGCATGTCACTGAATTCTTCTTTGCTGACGAAGAAGTAGTCTTTGCCGTGAGTTTCGTTTTCCCTTAGGGGTCTCGTTGTGTGCGATACCGACTGTTTTAGGTTGGGAAATTCCTTCATCAGCATTTTCGACAGGGTTGTTTTGCCGGCACCGCTGGGTGCACTGACAACAATGAGCAAACCGTTCATACCACTACCACCATACCACTACCACCATATTTTTTTGCAACAACTTAGGGTATTGTTTGTCATTAATATTGCCTCACGCAACCCTATTCCTTCTAGTATATTACAAATTAGTCCACAAGTAAACCAGCAACCCAAAATAATATTCTCTGTTGGAGCGAGGGTGTGGGCGTGTGGGCGTGTTACACCTAGATTTTCTGATGCTAACGTACAATAGTATGACGTACAATATATTTAGTTGACAACAGTGGTATTTTCGGTTTATTATGACTAGCTTTATACGCTTCAATGGTGTATAATCTGTTCTGATTGGACAGAATAAATAAACACACACGAGGGCTACACAATTATGAAAAACGGAATCCACCCAGAGTACAAAGATGTTACAATTACATGTGCATGTGGGCATGTTGTTAAAACCAAGAGCACAAAACCTGAGCGTACAACAGTTGCCGTATGTTCAGCTTGTCACCCGTTCTACACTGGCAAGCAGAAGTTTGTTGATGCTGCTGGTCGCGTTGAGAAGTTTATGAAGAAATACAACATGGATGCCAACGCAAGCAAGTAGTCTTGTTCGACGACATTAGTTTTGGTTTCAGATAGGGGCTTTGTGCCCACCTTGCACTTGTTGCTCATGGTGGTGCCTTGGTCCCTCTTTCTGCGTCGGCACGTCGGCACACGCCAGCACATCAGCACACGTCAGCACACGTCGGCACATCAGCACATCAGCACACGTCAGCACCACGTCGGCACACGTCAGCACCACGTCGGCACACGCCAGCACATCAGCACACGCCAGCACATCAGCACACGTCAGCACATCAGCACACGTCGGCACGTCAGCACACGTCGGCACGTCAGCACCACGTCGGCACACGTCAGCACACGTCAGCACACGTCAGCACACGTCAGCACATCAACTTTGATCGACTAACGAACACAGGGGGGGCATCCCCACACCCCCCTGTTTGTCCGTCGTGCAAGCTCCGTCGTGCAAGCTCCGTCGTGCAAGCCCTGCTTACTTCAGGTTTGGATAATCGTTAATGTTGAGTGATTTAACATTTGGCGTTCTGCCATCCTCCGAGCGTGGTATTTCGATTGCTCCTGTTCTCACCATGTCGTATATTTGTTCTGCTTGCGGGTAGTCTAGCTTTATGCCGATGAGTCCCCAGTTGTGGTGTACGATGGGTTCGAGTGTGCCGTTGCGTTCCTCTTTGGTGTATTTCACGATGAGGTCGCGAATCCTTCCTGCGTCTTGCATCTCTTCATACGAGTCGTAGTATTTGTTGTTCGATGTTACCCATCCGTGTTGAGTTAGTGTTCCGAAGCGGTAGTTGTTTACTGCTAGTTTGTATATTTTTCTTGGATCTAGGGGGTTGCCGCCCACCATGGGGTTGACTATCCTGTTACCGGCTTCTTTGGAGATATCTATTTCGTAGTCGATGCCTGTGAACATGTCGTAGTTGTAGCCGCGAATATCTTTGTCAAACGATACGGTAACGTCTCCCTCTTTCCATGTGTTGTAGTATGCTGCTGACCATTCCATGTATTCTAGCATACTGCTTCCAGATATTTCGACTCCTATGAGTGTGTTGGGGTATTTGTAGATATTGGCAACGTCTTTGTTTTTGAAGTCCCCTTTCATGAGGTTTGCACTAGATTTGAAGAATGCTGCAGCGGATATGTCTGCTCCTGAGTAGAAGAGTTGCACGTCATTGATTAGGTCTATGACCGCATTTGGTTGCAGTTGTGCTGTTGGCATTGTTGTGACCTTGGCATCTCCAGTGATGTAGTCGGGTCGTTGGATGAATGTTTCGACAACCTGTCCGACAACGGTATTTGCTACAGCTTTGGACTTTGTGTCCACGTATTCGAACTGTTCTAGTATAGCTTTGTCGGGTTCTACGCCGTTGGTTTCGAGGTTAGCAACGGAAACACTTTTTACGACCCATTTGCCGTCTTCTTTGGCAACATCGATATCAGCTTTGGCAAGAGCCCATCCTGCGAATCCGGGTTCGATAATGTTTACTCCGTTTACAACTTCGGTGTATCTAGCGTGTTCGTGTCCGCCGAAAATGACGTCGAATTGTGGGAAGGCGTTAGCGATGTCGTAGATACCGTCTCCTCCCCTTTCGTCATTTCGTCCGACGTGGAAGAGTCCTACTAGAACGTCGTACTGTCCGTTTATTTCGTCTAGTACTTTGGTTGTTGAGTTGATGATTTCGTTGAATTGCAGTCCTTCGAAGTGTTCAGGAGTTGACGCTTCCCAAATGGGTACATAGGGCACCATTGCACCAACAACGGCGACCCTTGCACCGTTCACGTTGAATATTTGATACGGCTTGACGAAATACGTTCCGTCGTCGGTGCTTATTACGTTATCGGAGAGTACGGTTCCGTTGAAGTTTTTCACGTTACGTAAGAGGAAGTCTTTTTCGAAGTTGAATTCGTGGTTTCCGATGTTCCAGAGGTCGAATTTCATTGCGTTCATGGCTTCGACCATGGGGCTTACTTCTTGGTCGTTGAATAGGTTGATGTAGTTATCTTGCACCGTGTCGCCGTTGTCCATGAGTATGAGTGCAGGGTTTTCGTTGCGTAGTTGGTTAACGATTGTGGCTATTTTGGCTAATCCGGCGCCCATGTCTTCGCCATCGATGGCGTAGTCGTATGGGTATATTCTTCCGTGCAGGTCGGATGTTTCGACGAGGGTTATGGTTTGTGCGTCAAGGTTTGCGTCGCCTTTCATCACGACGGCGTATTCGCCACTAGAGGCGGTGTTTTCGTTTGTTGATCCGCTTCCGTTATCTTTCGCCGTACAGGAGACAACTAGTCCTGCAAGCATTATCATCAAGACAATTCTTTTCATCTTCATACCTCCCAGTATGTTTAAAAGTAGTAGTTCGTACAATATTAAAACACGTGTCGTTTGGTTTATATTATTCGAAAAAATGCTCTATACGTTTGTATGATAATTCGATTAATATTGCGTTAAAACGTGAATCAAAATAATTATAAATGAAATATAGTATTTTTTCAACACTATTCTTCCCCCAGCGTTTAATATAATAAAATAGCCATTTGTAATACAACTCTCTTGAATACAATAACTATACTTTTCTACGTTATTTATGTATACTGTTGGAGAGTTTGAAGTATGAGTTTAGACCCAATAAAAATAAAACAAACCATGGGGATTTTAATGAAAAACAAACGCTCTGAAAACAAAAGCATGGGGGGGCAAGCCGTTATTGAAGGTGTCATGATGCGTGCTCCTGGTAAGTATGCCGTTGCTGTACGCAAGCCGAACGGTCGTATCGCCCTGCGTATTCGAAATATTAGTATCGATCACAATAAGTGGTTCAAAAAACCGATTCTGCGTGGAATTATCATGCTCTACGACGCAATTGTTGTTGGCTTCAACGCACTAAACTTTAGTGCTGAGCAGTCCTCGGGGGAGGAGCTGGAGCCATTGGGGGGCATCGCCAAAACCCTCACCATTGTGGCCGCCATAGGGATTAGCATCGGTTTATTCGTGTTCGCCCCCCTTGCTGCTGCCAAGGGTACGTTCTGGCTTCTCAGTCTGGATATCAACAGTCACTACGTGCTATTCAATGCCATGGACGGCTTTGTTCGCATACTCATATTTATCGGCTACATTATGGCAATCTCCATGATGAAGGATATTCGGGAGCTGTTTCGCTATCATGGTGCAGAGCACAAGGCAATTTTCACGTACGAAATGGGGAAAGAGCTCACAGTGGAAAACACTCGCAATAATAGTCGTTTCCACCCACGTTGCGGAACAAGTTTCCTTCTGATTGTGCTGATTATCTCCATCATTGTCTTCAGCTTTATACCATCTAATGCCCATTTCATAATACATTTCCTTGGGCGTATTGTTTTGGTTCCCCTTATTGCGGGTATCTCGTTTGAGGCTCTCAAGCTTAGTGGCGTGTATCGGAACAATATTTTAGTACAGCTAATAATCGCACCCGGACTGTGGCTGCAACGCCTCACAACCAAAGAACCTAACGACGACATGATCGAAATTGCGTTGATTGCGGTACGTGCCTCCCTCGGCGAGGATATGTCCACCCATCCGCTGGTTGATATGGATGGTGTGGAGAACGTGAACGCTGTTGCCGACGCGAACACCGACGCGAACACCGACGCGAACACCGACGCGAACACCGACGCGAACACCGACGCGAACACCGACGCGAACACCGACGCGAACACCGACGCGAACACCGACGCGAACACCGACGCGAACGCAAAATAGCTTAAAATACTTAGGAGAGCAGAAACCATGAACACCCAAGGCGACATCAAACACATCGTACGCACACAAGTCTACAACGCATTGCTAAGCATTGCTGAAAAGAATAGTATTACCGACATACCGCTCAAACTAGGGGGGGAGGCTGGTGTGCCCCCTGATGCGTTGATAAATATCGAAAAACCTAACGACCCTAGCAATGGCGACCTATCCACCAACATCGCCATGAAAGTTGCTCGCATCTTTCGTCAGTCCCCCTTGGTCATTGCTGAGCAACTCAAAGACCACATTCAGCACAACTATATTTCTGAAGTGAGCGTTGCTGGTGCTGGTTTCCTAAACGTTCGCCTATCCCAACAGTACATCATGGACGTAGCAAAATCGGCTGCCAACGGTGATACTTCCCTCTTCACTAGCTCCATGGGTGGGGGGGTTCGCACCATGGTGGAGTTTGTATCGGCAAACCCAACAGGACCCCTGCACATCGGTCATGCCCGCAGTGCCGCGTACGGTGGTGCACTCGCAAACCTTCTCCAACAGTGCGGATTCGACGTCTACCGCGAATACTACTACAACGATGGCGGCAACCAGATAAACAACCTAGCAGGAAGTATCTACCACCACGTTATGCATGACGCAGGCAAAGACTACCCATTCCCCGAAGGGGGCTACAAAGGGAGCTACATCAAAGATATCGCCTCGCACATTCAATCACAACACGAAAACCTAGCAACAATGCCACAAGGGGAAGCACTCGCCATCTGCAAAAAAGAGGGGGTGGATTACATGAAAAACATGATTGTCAACGACCTCAAAGCATTTGGCATACAGCACGATAACTGGTACAACGAAGCATCACTCTACGAAGACGGAAGTGTTGAGCGTGCCCTAAAACGACTGCACGACCTAGGTTACACTTACCATAACGACGGTGCACTGTGGCTCAAATCTGAACAGTTCGGCGATGAAAAAGATCGCGTCCTACAAAAATCCGACGGAAGCTACACCTACCTAACGCCAGACATAGCATACCACGACAACAAATATAGCCGCGGATTCGAAAAACTCATCGACATCCTAGGGGGCGACCACCACGGTTACGTGCCACGGCTAACTGCTGCCGTTGAGGCTCTGGGATACGGCAAAGACTCACTCTACGTACCAATTGTGCAGATGGTCGGACTCAACAAAGGGGGGGAACGCATCAAAATGAGTACGCGGGAAGACACCTTCGTACCACTAACATGGCTCATCGACGAAGTTGGTGCCGATATCGCCAAATTCTTCTTCCTAATGAGATCCATCGACTCAATGATGGACTTCGATGTGGAACTTGCCAAAAAACAGTCTAACGAAAACCCACTCTACTACATCCAATACGCGTACGTACGAATCAACTCCATTTTCGACAAAGCAACGCAAACCATGGACAAAAACATAATGAACATCGTGAACAAAGGAGATTTCCCCACAACGGAACTCAACAACGGTGACAAATACTTTTCCGACCACGAAGAGATGATCGTCAAACACATTATCGAATTCAAAGAAACCTTGGAAAAATCAGCGATTTTCTACGAACCCCATCGACTCGCAAACTACCTCACAGCCATGGCCAAAGAGTTCCACGCATACTACTACAGCACCAAAATTGTTGACGATAACAGGGACGAAAGCATCAAACGACTCATCATCTGCAAAGCAACTCAACAAACAATTGCTAAAGGGTTTGAAATACTGGGAATAACACCCATGGAACGCATGTAGGTTGCAATAGCCCCACCCATCTTTCTGATTAGTGGGGCACGCCCACACGCACCAACGTAACGCACGCCCACACCCACGCCTACCCAAGACGCATCAACCGTGCCACCGACAAGGCTGTACGGAATAAATTCTCCTCAGTTAGCTTTATGGCATCATGGAGGTTACAGGGTCTGACTGTCGTATCGAACAGTGCCTGAAACCCCTTATGCAAAAGGCTTTCGTACCCCTCGCCAAGGCTCCCCGCAATACCGATTATCGGCACACCATGGACTTCCGCAACCTGCTGTGCCCCCATGGGCGTCTTGCCAAACTGCGTTTGATAATCCATGCACCCTTCTCCTGTAATCACCAGATCGGCATCAGCAACATGATCACTCAGCCCAACAGCCTCAACAACAATACTAATGCCCGACTTCAGCTCAGCCTTGGGGAAAAATGTACAGAACGCCGAACCCATCCCCCCCGCAGCACCACCGCCAGGAATATGGGCAACACTAAGCCCTAGCTGACTCTGAACAATGTTTCCGTAATGGGTCAAAGCCTCATCCAACTCGGATACCATGGCAGGTGTAGCTCCTTTTTGCGGTGCAAATACTGCCGAAGCACCATTTTCGCCCACTAAAGGGTTGGTAACATCGCAAGCAACATGAAACGTTGCCTCTGCAAGCCTAGGATGCAGATTCGTTAGGTTGATTTTGTCCAATCGGGCAAGAGCTCCTCCTCCACATGGTATGGGGTTGCCAGCCTTATCCAGAAACGCCACGCCCAATGCACGCATCATCCCCATGCCAGCGTCGTTTGTAGCCGATCCCCCCAGCCCAACGATAAACTCTGTTGCTCCCCTTTCGAGAGCATGTTTGATTAGTTCTCCAGTGCCGTATGTCGAGGTTACGAGGGGGTTGCGTTCGTCTGTTGGGACCAGGTTCAGCCCCGAAGCTTCCGCCATTTCGATGATGGCTAGCCTCCTATCTTCAACGTAGGCATACCTTGCAGCGTGCCTGTTACCTAGGGGGTTTTTCACGTCCAAAGTTGTCCATTTTCCGCCCAGTGCGTCGTTTAGTGTTTCGGTTGTGCCTTCGCCACCGTCTGCAAGGGGTACAATCGCGGTGGTAATATTTGGGAAGACCTCTTTGAATGCTCGTTCGATAACTAGTCCTACCTCTTTTGCTGAAAGACTCCCTTTGTAACTATCTGGTGCTATCACAATTTTTCTCATATTTTATACCTGCCATGTTAGTGGTTATGATTCGTCGTGCTCAGCTGTAGGGTTATTCGGTCGAGTATCTGACCGACCCGTTACGATGTTAGTGGTTATGATTCGTCGTGCTCAGCTGTAGGGTGGTGCAAAGAGGTGGATGGTAGTCGCACCGTTGGGGGTACGCAATCGTAATCGTGCAACCGTAATCGTGCAATCGTAATCGTAATCGTAATCGTAATCGTGCAAATATCACACACGAGGCGTAGCATAATTTAGGGGGGGGGAAGAAGCGTGCCTGGGAGGACTTGAACCCCCAACCTACGGATTAGAAGTCCGTTGCTCTATCCTGTTGAGCTACAGGCACATGTTGAAAGCCAAATTATACATACTTAGCCCGTGTTTGTCAAGCTATTTCGTTGGTAAGTTCCCACGACACAGCGACTAGTGGTAAGTTCGCCACGGCACAGCGACTAGTGGTAAGTTCGCCACGGCACAGCAAATAATCCGAAAAGCCATTAATGCATCATTACGCGTATAACCCTGCAACTTACTGTTCTATTTTGAAAGTAGATCTTATTTTTGGATCGTCCTTCAATGTACTCCAGTATGGAATCCTCTTCCTCAGCTTGATAGTCGCACCCTTCTGTTTCGATTTCGGCACCTGTTCCTGTTTCGTAAAGGTTTGCGTCGATGATCGAAATATTAACGTGATACTCACCAGCAACGGCCAACATTGTGTAGGCAAGCATTAGGGCTAGAATTGGAAGCAGTTTTACTATTTTCATAAAAACCTCCCACCCGTAGCCCCGCTACTGCATAACTTTATCTACATCGCAAGTAGTGGAGCTACTCGAACTGCGTGTACGGTTCGCCTTACCCCTTGCGTCCAGGGATAAGGTGTTTGATGGCTGTTATCCCCATTTTTTTGCGTAAATACCCTAGTTGATCTTGTAGGGGCAGGTCTTTGGGGCAAGTATCTTCGCAAGCCAGCAATCCCATGCACCCGAATACACCTTCGTCGCTCCCTATGATTTCGTAGAAGTCTTCACTGTCACGTTGGTCGCGTGGGTCAACCATAAACCTCGCAACACGCATCAACCCTGCAGGTGCCATAAACTCAGGTCGCATCCTCGCCGTACCGCAAGACGCAACGCAACATCCGCACTCGATACATCTGTCCAGGTCGTAGATTTGGTTTGCAACTTCGTTGCTCATGCGTTCTTCAGGTGCGTTAGGGTCAAACTCTTTGTTAGTGTGTATCCATGATTCGGAGTTTTGGTACATCTGTCTGAACCAAGTGCCCGTGTCCACGGATAGGTCGCCCACAAGTTTGAATACGGGTAGTGGCATGAGTGTTGTTTCCTTTGGTAGGTCTTTGGTTTTGGTATGGCATGCTAGCTCTGGTCGTCCGTTGATGATCATGCCACAAGCACCACATATCCCTGCTCTGCAGCAGAAGTCGAACATCAGTGATGGGTCTTGTTCTTCGCGTATTTTGTTTAGTGCGATGAATAGCGTCATACTGTCTGTTTCTTCGATTTTGAATGTCTGCATTTTCGGTTTTGATCCTTCGTCTTGGGGGTTAAACCTAAAAATATTGAATGTCAACATCCTTGCCATATTTATTCTCCTGCTTTGGGTTTTTTAGATTTTGCGGGCATCTTCGGCAGTTTATCTAAATCTGCTTGTATTATTTTTCCGTCACCATACCCTCTTTCCCCAGGAGGCATTTCGTAGTATGGCGATGAGGCTTCGTAAGATAGTGTTGGTAGGTAGTCGCCCTCTTTCCAGACAGCGAGAGTACGGTTTAGCCATTCTTGGTCGTTACGTTCGGGGAAGTCTTCCCTTGTGTGCGATCCACGGCTTTCGGTACGTTTTAGTGCTCCATAGCAAACGCACTGAGCTAGTTTGATCATCCCTTGCATTTTGATAGCGAGAGTCATTTCGGGCGAGGCACCTTTGCCATTGGACAGGAGTTTGATCCCTTCGGATTTTTTGAGTAGTGCTTGCAATTTTTCTACAGCTTGTTCGAGGTCTTTGCCGTTACGGTAGATGAATGCTGCTTGTTCGAGTATGTCAAACATCTCTTCGCGAATGGCGTACACGCTTTCGCCGCCACTTTGTCCAGCTTCTGCCAGCAGTTTTTCAACTTTTTCTGTAGCTTTTTTGTATGCTTTGTCGGCTGCTTTGGTTGATACCTCGGCGGTGAATTTGTTGAGGAATTCGACGATTTTGTTACCGACAATACCACCAGCCACAACAGTTTCTGAGAGCGAGTTGCCCCCGAGTCGGTTGAAGCCGTGCATATCCCAGCAAGCGGCTTCGCCTGCGGAGAAGAGTCCTTTGAGTCCGTAAACGGCACCGTCTTTGTTGGTACGAATTCCGCCCATGCAGTAGTGTTGTGTTGGTCTTACGGGGATGAGTTCGGTGATAGGGTCGACTCCGAGGAAGTAGTTGCATATCTCTTCCACTTCACGGAGCTTGGTTTTGATATGTTTTTCGCCAAGGTGACGAATATCTAGCCAGAGGTGTGTTCCGTATGGTGATTCAACCCCTTTCCCTTTTGCCATATGTTCGGACATCCGTCTAGAGACAACATCTCTCGATGCGAGTTCTGCTTTGTCGGGTTCGTAGTCGGGCATGAATCTGTGTCCATCTTTGTCCAGCAGTGTACCTCCATCTCCTCGGCACCCTTCAGTAACAAGGATATCGGTGGGCACAATCCCTGTGGGGTGGAACTGTACTGCTTCCATGTTTGCTAGTGGTACAACACCGGTGTCTAGTGCGATGATTGTTCCTCCGCCGTCGCTGATTACGGCGTTGGTTGAGTTACGGTAGATGCGACCGAAGCCTCCAGTTGCGATGAGTGTGGCTTTGGCCATGTATTTGGAGAGTTCGCCTGTTTTGAGGCATCGTACAATGGCACCGTAGCAGTGTTTTCCGTCGTGAATGAGTGAGATGGCTTCGACTTTGTCGTGCACTTCGACTCCAAGTTCGGCGATTTTGTTATCGAGTGTGTATAAGACAGAGTGTCCTGTTCCGTCAGCGGCATAGCATGTTCGCCATTTGGCTGTTCCGCCGAATGCACGAGAGTGTATGAGACCTTCGTTCTCTTTTTTTTCCACAGCGGTGAAGGGTTTGCCCCCTTTGTAGTATGTTTGTTCACCGGGGACGATTCTGTTCCAGGGTACACCCCAGTGAGCTAGTCGACGCATTTCGATGGGTGCTGTTTCGGTGAACATCCTTGCGACCTCTTGGTCGGCTCCCCAGTCTGATCCTTTGACCGTGTCTTCGAAGTGAATATCGGGGTTATCCCCCTCCCCCATGATGGAGTTCCCTAGAGCTGCCTGCATTCCGCCTTGTGCTGCAGAGGAGTGTGATCTGCGTGCAGGTACGATGCTCAGGCAGATTACCGAGTGTCCTGCTTGTGCAGCTTCCACGGCCGCTCTTTCCCCTGCAAGCCCGGCACCGATGCATAGTAAGTCAGTGTATGTTGTTTTCATAATTTTGCTCCCTAAATCCCTGAAATTTCAGAGTACTTCAACAGGGTGTACAGCACTGCAACCCCTAGCACGATAAACGATGCCGTTACAGCTAGTTCGATACGTTTCCAGAACGGTCTAGTTTTGCGGCTAATGTATCCCCACTTGACCCCTAGGCGATAGAATCCGATACCGATATGCACTTCGACAACGAGGAGTAGTACCATGTAGTAGAGTAGCCATCCGTTGGCGACACGACCGGCACTGCTTGTTGCGGAGATGATTAGTTCTTTGCCTCCGATGTTCATCGGTTCGGCGGACAGTACGACCCAGACATGTGCAAGTCCCATGACAAGAATTATCATCCCAGAGACAACTTGAATGAGCCATTTCCATGTATCTTTGTGGTTAATCAGGAGTGCGTGTTTGGTTATTTCGCCGAATTCGTTACGTTTAAAAGGCATCTTCCTTGCGGCGAGTATGAAGTGTGAGATAAGTATTGTAGCGATTAGCACCCCGGCGATATTTGCCATGTATGTTACTTCGAAGAGCCACGCGACAAAGTTGAACAATTTTGGCGAAATTACTACAGTTGCCACAAAAAACATATGTGACCACATAAAAAGTATTAGCCCTATACCTGAGAGCATTTGGAAGAAGTCTAAGTACCCGTCCATTCGGGAAAAGCTCCTAACATGCCCTGTTCTAAGGTGTTTACTACTCATTAAAACATCCTCCTCGTTGAAGTGTATTCGTTTTTATCGTTATTTTCTTATAGCATATATTATTGTCATCGTTTAGTCTAGTTAAAAAATACAACGTCGGTTTATGATACTGTTTCTGTGTTATTTATCTTCGCCCTATCCATGGGGTTTCGTTGTCTTATTCGTCATATTTTTGATATAATAAATATTATAATGGTGCAAGTATCATCTTTTCTGGTTATTTGTGTTATTTGTGTTTGAGTAAGTAGTTGCGGTGCTTTT
>CAMZNS010000028.1 GCA_947313855.1 uncultured Deferribacteraceae bacterium | reverse complement strand
ACAGCCAAAGGGTTGTTTCTTAAAGATATGCCTGCCTCTGATGTTTGGGACAACACGTGGCCGTTACTGATTATCGGCACTACCACCCTCGCCATTGCTGGATACTTTTTTCGAAGACGCCTAAACTAATGCCCACCGTGGTAACAACAACCGTCACCACGTCACCACGTCACCACGTCACCACGTCACCACGTCACGCAAAAGAATAAATATGTGCAAACTGCAATATTTATTCACAAAATCGAAAACATTCCGTATACTATCATAATCATAACTATACATAAAATTACTGCTGAAGGAGCAAACATATGTCCAAAAAAGCATACAACCTATCCCTCAGACTGGTCGCCAAGGATGCTGAATGCATTATTGAAACTACGGCTTACGAAGCTAAAGACCTCGACAGTGTGGCCAAGATTCTAAAGAAGAAGTGCACCGAAAAACTCAGTGCCGACCCGTTGGTACTAGTCCGCCCACCTAAACTAACACCGCCGACTTGGGTGCCATTTGTCAAGCTAATGGCTCCAAAGGCAAAGCTAGAAAAACTAAAAACATCTTCAGCTGGAGCAGTACTTGTAGTCGATAACATCGGTGACGATAATAGAATAATGATTCTATCGTTTGGGCAGGGGCATCACTGCATACCTGATGTAATAATCGAACCCTTTTTTGGAATAATAGTTGCTGTGAATAGTATTGATAGCGAGCAGATCAAAAGCATGAATACCTCCACCCCTAGCTCCGAGAGCCTAAGGGCAGCTATACAAACTGGAACCCACGCAAAACCTGAGCAGCTTGCACTATCCTTAGATAGTTCCATCTTAAAAGGTATTACAGGAAAAGTTTCCAAAAAACAGGCTGAAAACCTTCAATACTTAAAAGGCTCTATTACCGGTAGCTCATCTCTAACACTAAAAGCATCGATTACTAGTTTCGACAACCTAAGGGAGTTATGTCTCGAAGCTTACAAACAGTCCCTAAAAGATACATACAAAGATACACAGTTTGAATGGATCGACAATATGAAAGCACTCAACAAACATGAAGTCGAAAGTGCTGAGCTCAACGAAAAACTAAAGAACGCACTTGAAGATCGTGTGGAAGGGGACGAACCCTCTGGCGAACTCTACCTTTCGCCTCCAGAAATAGTGGATTACGAACAGATCAACCATTACAAATTTACAGGGAAACTTAAAAGCGATATCGCTTTCGCAGATCTGGAGATTAAGACCCTTTTCGAGTTAAACAAAAGCAGTGTTGACTTTTCGATCGACTCATTAACAGCATCTTACGTCCAAAGCTATGATAGTGACAGAGCTCCTATTTCTAAGTGGTCAATCTACAAATGCTTAACTTTTGAAACTAAAGACGATGCTGATAAGAATAAGTATATCTTGACCGATGGATCTTGGTACAGGGTTGATAGTAGTTTTTACGACAAAATTAAAAGTGTGTTTGCCAAAGCAGTTGAATCTGGGCAGTCCGAAAATTTTCATACCAAAAAACTGCCAAAGATCAAAAGGGACAAGAAGAAAAAGAATACCGACAATCTTTCTCTAGAAGACGAAGACAACTACAACGAAAGAGTCGCCAAAGATAGCCCCGAACTAATCTCTTTGAACAGAGAACTTCCCGATCTGCCAGACAGAAACAAATTTGAAGTGTGCGACTTGCTCTCACGTAAGCAGGAGCTTATACACGTTAAAAAATGCTGCTCCTCTTCAACCTTAAGCCACCTATTCATGCAGGGACTCAACTCTGTTTTTATACTCAAAGAGGAGGAAGACACAAGAGACCACCTTATAAAAAAAATCGACGAAGTTACAAAAGAAGGCAATAAAAGTGACGCTAGTGACTTTAAGAAAATTCTCAACGACAACAACAACAATCTCAACACAAAAGCAAAAGTTATCTTCGCACTTATTGACTCTAGACAAAAAGAGAATAGGGGGTCTTTACCCTACTTCAGCTTAGTTACTTTCTCGGAAGTGTATAAACACCTCCGTAATATGAATATTGACGTGTCTGTTTTGTGGGTGACGGAAGAAGGAACAAAGTAGTACTACCACTCAGTAACTCTCAACACCGATCACCGATCACCGATCACCGAACACCGAGTGCCGTTGACAAAACAAACTCTCAGTAACGGAACGCGGTAACAACAACCGACACCACCACCGACACCACCACCGACACCACCGTCGCCACGCCACTACTTACGCGTAAGGGGGATACGGATGGTTGTCACAATATCCATTCCCAACTTCGGTGGCGATGTCTCCCAAAACTCCGACGGCGGAAAACCACTCTCAATACGAAAATCAACCTCCCCACGAGACATTGTCATAGCATAAGACCACGCCTTTCCCAAATGACCGTAATCACCATAAAGACGGGTTGTAGACGTATACTCCGGTGCATACAAACCGTACACAAACGGCTTTGATACACCACCACCAGCACCACCACCACCAGCACCACCACCACCAGCACCACCACCACCAGCACCACCAGCACCACCACCACCAGCACCACCAGCACCAGCACCAGCACCACCCGAACCAAGGTCGAGACGACCTACAGGAACACAAACATGGAACCGAACACGACCCGATATCATCGAAACCTTGTCCCACAAGGCAAACGGCGATCCGACCACCTCATAACCATCGTGCAACTTTATGTACTCCGACACCCTGCTCAAAAGTTGTAGAATCTGCCTATCAAGACCATCATCCCCTTGGACAGTGTTAATGTTCCCAACACCAGACAGGGCGATGTAGTGTATGGGATCCATCCGCTCGACACCCTCTTGGGCGATGAGGTATTCGTCGGTCTTGTCCCCCATCAACAATGCCAAACTATCCAAACCCCTTTCATAGTCCGAACCAAGCACTTTATCCATCATTTTATTGAGAAAACGTAACAAAATATTGTTCGAACCTGTGACACTCCAAACAACCTCCACATCTTCACCACGCTGAAAAACCTCCAAATAGGCTTGCCACACCTGTGCACGAGTGCTTCTGCCACGATACAACTTCTGAGTGTAGTCCATTCGACGCCAGGCATTTGTCCCCGACAGCTTGTCGACACTGACGCTGCCGCGACCCACAACGGGAGAATCCCAACTGTAATGAGATCCCTCCTTGTCGGTTAACATGGAGTAGTGCAGGGTAATATCCTTGTCCATGGGGATCCATGGGTTCCATTTGCTCCACTTGAGGAGATCCTGAACATGGGCAAATACCCCATCTATGTTGGCATTCTTGATGAGGCGTTTGCGTGTTACGGTGAACTGACTATCCTGCGTGCTCATGTAGAGTAGGTAGAGTATTGCCCCTGTAAGTAGTACTGCCGCTAATGCCGCCGTAAATGCTGCTAATGCACCCATTCTTCCGCTCCTTGTCCTGTTTTATCCATTCGGTATCTGCTTAACCTCTGTTATTTACCGCACACCGTACACCGTACACCGTACACCGTACACCGTACACCGCACACCGCACACCGCACACCGCACACCGTACACCGCACACCGCACACCGTACATCGCACACCGCACTACTGCCGACGCAACAACTGCAACGCCTGCCTAATTATGCCCTCAACCGTCTGACTCTCAGACTGTGCACACGCTTGACCAATAATTGCGTCTATCTCCTTTGCGCGGTAACCGAAATTCTCCAACGCCGATACGGCATCTAGTTTGGCACTATGTTTCCCTGTGGGTGACGAAGGGCTTCCCGCTCCTTGAGACTGGTCTTGCAACTGAGATTGTGACCGAGCGTGCATCTTGTCGCGAAGCTGAACGATGATGAGCTCCGCCGTTTTCTGACCAACACCACTACACTTCTTCAAAGTTGCGGTATCTTCGCTCAGAATAGTGCTAATCAGGGTTGGCGTATCCAGCTCCCCAAGGATGGATAAACCCAGCTTCGGACCTATCTTCGGAACCTTAAGTAGGGACAAAAACGTCTCCTTGTCCGCCAAGTGAGCAAAACCGAACAATGATATGGCATCTTCGCGTACGTGGGTGTAAAGGTGCAGAAACGATAACTCCCCCACAGGTGGCAGTGTGTCGTAGGTTTTAGACGAGATGTTTATCCCGTAACCCAACCCACCCAAAGTAATCGTTACACGACTAAAGGACTTATCCGTCACAATACCTTCAATGGATACAAGCATTTATCCTCTCCTACACAACTTATTCACAACGTATTCGCAACTTATTCGCAACGTATTCGCAACTTATTCGCAACTTATTCGCAACTTATTCGCAACTTATTCGCAACTTATTCACAACGTATTCGCAACTTATTCACAACCCCGACCGACACCTACCTACCAGCAACACTAGCAGAACCCACCGAACCTTGCATCCGATTGCTGTATGCCAACGTAATAGCACATGCCAAGGCATCAGACGCATCACCTTCGTTCGCCCTAAGACGGATACCAAGCTCCATCTCAACCATCTTTTGCACCTGCTCCTTGGTCGCACGACCATAACCCGTAACACCCTTTTTTATCTGCAACGCAGTAAACTCGCGAACAGGTACTCCTCGAAGAGCAACCGATCCGATTAATGCTCCCCGTGCCTGACCAAGCAAAAGGGCACTGCGAACATTTGCACTAACAAAAATATCCTCAATACCAACCATATCAACAGGGTAGCGATGTAAAATACTCTGCAACGACTGACTCAAATGACCCAAACGAACAGGCAATGGCAACTTAGAACTAGGAGCAATGGTCTCATGGTAAACATAACGCAACGAATTACCACGACCACGAACTTGCGACGACGAAAGCTCGACTATCCCCACCCCTGTGCGGTTCAATCCCGGATCGATGCCTAAAAATATCATAACCCCTACTCTACACCACAACCAACACAACTGCAATACTATTTGCAATCACACAAATACTTAACTAAAATAAAACCGATAACCCTTGTAAGCTACACACAAAAACATATACTGATTTATACAATACTTTCATAACCACATAAGCTATACCAAACTCACCGGAGGAAAAATACACATGAACACTAACACCAATCTAGGCAGAATAAGCCTGAGGAAAACAAACCCCATTATCATAATCGCTACCATAGCCACAGCTTTTATGATTCTCGTACAACCTGTTGCACAAGCTTGCACAGGTATTATGCTCAAAAATAGCGACAAAACTTACGTGCACGGACGTACCCTAGAATTCGGCTACTACCTCGACCCAAGCATTCTCTTTACACCAAGAGGAAACGTTGTCAAAGGGAACACCCCCAGCGGCAAAGGCAAAGGGATGGTCTTCACAACCAAATACGCTGCAATGGGGATGATATCCTTCGGTGAAGCAGGGTATATCGACGGTATCAACGAAAAAGGACTCTCCCTCGGAACATTCTACTTCCCATCGTACGCAAAATACGCAAAAGAAACCAACAACAACAGAGCAAAAGCACTATCAGCATCTCAGTTCGGCGACTGGATACTAGGAAACTTCGCAACCGTTGCAGAGGTGCGTCGAGCTGTCGAAGCTAAAAAAGCGGTTATCGTACCAACACTCATAAAAGGGTATGGAGACGAAGCTCCACCAGTAAAATACGTTGTCTACGACCTCAAAGGGAACAGCATCGTTATCGAACCTCTAAACGGCGAACTCGTTATCACCAACAACCCGCTAGGATCAATGGCAAACTCACCAACACACGCTTGGCACCTCACAAACCTACGCAACTACATCTCGCTCGGAGCATACAACGTTAACGAACTAAAACTTGACCGACTAAAACTACAACAAATCGGACAAGGAAACGGAATGCTAGGACTACCCGGAGACTTTACACCACCATCACGATTCGTAAGAGCAACTGTGTTTAGCGTTACCGCAACACCATCAAAAACATCTCGAGAAGGCGTAAACCAAGTGTTCCACATTCTCAACAACTTCGACATACCTGTAGGCGTTGCTAAAGAGAAACACGACGGCAAAATCTACTCCGACTACACCGTTATCACTGTCGCTCGGGAACCTAACAAAATGCGTTACTACTGGAAAACTTACGAAGACCAAACAATCAAAGTTGCGGACATGACTAAGTTTGACCTCAACGGCGACAAACCCCTTGTAGTCGGAACAGAATCTGTGCAACCGATCTACGATAGTAGTGGCGACTTCCAACCGTTTGCCGCTAATACAAAAAAATAACCGCAAAAATACAACACCACAAACGTAATACCACAAACGCAAAAAGGCTCAACCGAGGGGGACAAATCTCTTGCCCGCCAAAGTTGAGCCTTTCGCATTGAAATACACGGCTTGATTGCCCTAACCGAAGGTAGCACCCCGACAAACCTTGAACATATGTTCAAAACTCGGAGGGACAGGAAATCTCTTCAGAAAAAACAATCGTGTGCAACATGCACCACATGCACCACATGCACCTCGTGTGCCTCGTGTGCCAACTACTTCGATACCTTCTCTAAATCGATGGCACTGTCACCCTTATTCCAATTGCACTGACAAAGCTCCCCCGTTTGCAACGCATCAAGTACTCGCAACACCTCATCAGGATTACGACCAACATTGAGATCGGTTACCATGCTGAAACGGATAGTTCCACTCGGATCAACGATGAACACTGCTCGCTGAGATACACCCTCAACAGGATCAAGGATACCCAACGCACTGGAAAGCTCACGCCTTACATCAGCAAGCATGGGGATAGGCAAGTTGTTAAGCTCACTCTGGTGCTTACGCCAAGCCCAATGGGTAAACTCGGTGTCCGTGCTAGCTGTTAGCACAACACAGTTGCGTGCCTCAAACTCCTCGTTCAACTTACCAAACGCCTCAATCTCTGTGGGGCACACAAAGGTAAAATCTTTCGGATAAAAGAAAATCATCATCCATTTATCTTTATGAATATCATTGCTAATCTCAACAAACACGTTGTTGATGTTTAATTCGTTCAAAGGCTTTTTGTCCACCGCTTTAAGATGAAACTCTGGGAATTTCCCCCCTACACCAATAGCCATAACTCTCTCCCTCCTAAGGATAAGTTTTTATAATATTAAGTGGCGTGATCCTTAACACAACCAACTCTAATTTTACTACTTATCACACAAACTTGCAAGAGCTTGCACATTATTATTTAAAACTATTTTAGTGTTATTTGTCTGCTAGCCAACAAACCACCGCCAAACAACACTATCACAACGATGAAAAACTTTTGACTTACAAAAATCAACCCAAAAAGGTACAATCAACTAAACCAAAACCGTTACCAAACAACAGGAGGCTCACATAAAAACACAACCGAAAAATATCGCCATCATACTCGCAGCAGGAAAAGGATTACGCACAGGGCTTGACACCCCCAAACAGTTTGCTGTCATTCATGGCAAAACAGTCCTCCAACACACTCTCGAAACCTTCCAAAAACACAAACTCATACACGAAATCTACATCGTCGCAAATAAAGAGCACAAACAGAATGTTCGGAAAATAACCGAAAAACACGGGTTCACAAAAATCGTGCAAATCGTGGAAGGGGGTACAGAGCGTTACCTATCAACTTTCGCCGCCCTCAACGCCATTCAACTCAACAACTCAACAAACTCGCAACACATCAACGTTGCTATTCACGATAGTGCCCGAATGCTCGTTGCACCAAACATCATCGAACAGTGCATCCGCAAACTAGACGAATTCCAAGCCGTAACAACAGGAACCTACACTACCGACACCATTGTGCACATCAACAACAACAATATCATACAAAATATTCCGCAACGAAATACCCTGCGTGCTGTCCAAACACCACAATGCTTCCACCTAAACACCATCGCAAAAGCATACCTGATAGCCATGGATGACACAAACCTGCAGGTAACGGACGACTGTGGCATCATCGTAAAATACATGCCACACATACCCGTAGCTGTCGTAATCGCACAAGAGCCAAACCACAAACTAACAACTCCGGACGACATTGTTGTCATGGAGGCTCTCATGCGAGCAAAACAGGTGCGTAACGCCTAAGGTGCAAGGTGCGTAACTCCTGAGGGGGCTGAATGGTACACAGTACATGGTACAGCGACGCGGCTCAGCTCAGCACTCCTGAGGGGGCTGAATGGTACACGGTACACGGTACACGGTACAGCGACGCGGCTCAGCTCAGCACTCCTGAGGGGGCTGAATGGTACACGGTACACGGTACACGGTACATGGTACACGGTACACGGTACACGGTACACGGTACATGGTACACGGTACACGGTACATGGTACAGCGACGCGGCTCAGCTCAGCACTCCTGAGGAACCCGAAAAGACGACTACGACTTCACCCTGTCAAGTAGTCGTATCAATGCACTGGCATCATCCGTGGGATGTGCACCCTTAAGAGACTCATACATCTCCTTCAACAGTGCCGTTACCATAAGGGGAGCATCACTCTCGGCACCCTGATGAAGACACAAACCCAAATCCTTTGCAATGAGGTAGATGGGGAACCCGAAATCAAACTTACGCTCATGCATGGTCGCAAACCGATTGTCCATGCTCCACGAACCCGCTGAACCCTTGCTGATAGCGTTGAACACCAACCCCATATCCAAACCGTTTACCTCAGCAAACTTTATCGCCTCAGCAAGACCAACATAATTCGCCGCAATACATATCTGATTCGCCATTTTAGTAAGCTGACCGTTACCACTGGCACCCATGTGCGTAACACTGCTCGAATACACTCCTAACAACGCAGAAACGCTGCTCAAAACATCCGCATCACCCCCAACCATGATCGTCAACACACCCTTAGTCGCACCAACCTCGCCACCAGAAACAGGTGCATCCAAAAAATTAACGCCAACAGCAGACGCCTCACGGGCGATACGCTTGCTAATCTCTGCACTTACCGTCGAATGATCAACAATTGTCGAGCCCTGAGGGATATTCGCCAAAATACCACCATCGCCAAGAATCGCCTCCTCCAATGCAGAATCATTGCTAAGACACGTCACAACAACATCTTTACCCTGAGCAAGATCCGAAACACTGCTCGCAACAACACCGCCGTACTCCTTCTGCCAAGAAATACTCTTGGATGCAGTACGATTGTAAACAGACACGCTAGCTCCAAACGACGAACCTTTCGACTGAATATGACCTGCCATAGGGTAACCCATGATGCCCAAACCATAAAAACCTATTTTCATTCCCACAATAAACCCCTCCAAAAAAAATTAATAAATAATGAATATTTCTCCAATTCTATGCTACTATTAATCGTAACTCAAACAGATATCTATTCTAACATGTTACAGGCAGAGTTGGAATAAATAATAAACATTACTAGGGGGCAAACCGTGCATCTCACACAAAACGCTAACACTGGCAACTATGGCAACTATGGAAACTATGGCAACTATGCACTCAAAGCAACGGCGACCGCAATCGCAACTGTCGCACTAACACTCGCAACCGTAATGCTACTCGCACCCACAACCGCAATAGCCAAACCTATCAGCATCAACGTCACATCAATCGTCTACGTCGCCGACGGCGACACCTTCACCATCACCACCGACACAGTGCACAAAGTCTTGGTCGGAAAAAGATTCACCGTCCGAATAAACGCCATCGACGCACCCGAAATAAAAGGACGATGCCCGAAAGAACGATCATACGCCAAACAAGCCAAACAACTGCTCACAAACATGCTCAACAACGCAACAGCAAACAATGCCAACGTGGAAGTTGTTTCCCTCTACAAAGATAGGTTCGGACGACTGGTGGGGGATGTCTACATACACCCAAAGAAAGGGCAGGGGGGCGAGGTGGTGGACGTGGGCAAAGTAATGCTCAGCGAAGGACTCGCACTACCATACTCAACCAAGGGACGGAAAAATAACTACGACAACTTCTGGTGCTCCTAAAGACAGGACTCCCACGAGCAGGACTCCCACGTGCAGTCACACCCACAGGCAGTCACCAACACCCACAGGCAGTCACACGCGAACACCCGACTGCATGCACACCAACGTGCCAACACCCACGTGCAATCACACCCACAGGCAATCACACCCACAGGCAATCACACCCACAGGCAGTCACACCCACAGGCAGTCACACGCGAACACCCGACTGCATGCACACCAACGTGCCAACACCCACAGGCAGTCACACCCACAGGCAATCACACCCACGTGCAGTCACACCCACAGGCAGTCACCAACACCCACAGGCAGTCACCAACACCCACAGGCAGTCACACGCGAACACCCGACTGCATGCACACCAACGTGCCAACACCAACGTGCCAACACCAACGTGCAAGGGCTACTTGCCTACCACTGATATCAAAACTCGTATGCGAGATGTGTACTTCAAGCCCCTATGACCATTGTAACCGTAAGTGCCAACGTCTACACTCAAAATAGACTCGCCAATGGTCTGTGGACTCGTTACCGTAAACTTAAAATAATCATGGGGCGTCTGGATGATAGGTCGCTGCACCTGAAGTGTTGCTCCTGAACTGGAAAAACTGTGAATGTACTGGAAACCATCCTCACTAGCAGGTGAAGTCAAGTAACCGTTAATCGACGGAATAACAAACGTTTTCGTCGGCTCGCCAACTGTCATCACAATATTATCCACAGGCAACAAACGTGGCGTCGGGGGCGTCGATTTCACCTTTATCAACAAAGACTGATGGTTACCTTTTGCATCCACAGCAGACGTTGTAACCCGAATACGACCACTACGACCAACCTCTTTCGCCGACACCATTAACATGTACCGTGAAAACGTTCCCGTCGCCCCCTTTATCTCTATGAGCTCCGTCTCAAACCCTGAACCCTGAATATCCACCTTGAGACCAGTATCCGTAGGCACTGTTCCACCAAAACCAATCTCAAAGGGGATAGCAACATCGCTGTACGGAGTCATACCCATCGCTTCATCGGAATTCACAGGAACATCGATGCCAAAAACACCCTCCCAACCTGACGACTCAAAAGGTTCCCCAAGAAGGGGCGGTGTTGAAGCATAGAATCCTATCCCACCCTGCAACAAAATGTAATCGTTAAACGCCACAGGCACAACAACTAAGTGGTAACTGCTTGCATCCTCTAACCTCAAACTAAACTTTTTGCCAACAAAATCCTGCTCAGTACCACCATCAGCATATCTAAACTCCACCAAACCGTTGCGGTAGTATGCCTGAAGCTTGTCGGTAGGGGCACCATCCTCGCCAAGTACCACGATATCACCCTCGTCGAGGTTGACACCGTCCAAAAGGGTAAAAGGCACCTTCGTCTCGCTAACACCACCCAAACTGTAGTCCTCAAGACCACGAATTCGTAAGTCGGTGTAGATCAAGTTCTCAGCAGTGGAGTTGGGGGTCTGAAACACTGTGGCAAAACGACCAGAAGTTACATCGCCGATGCGAGGATTGTACTCCACCCTAACAGAGATATCACCCAGAACCGCCTCGCCTGAATCGTTATGAAGCACAGTCTGCAACGTCTTATCAGTGTACACAGTGGCTGTTAATGTGCCCGTATCACCATCCGTCAAGTTATCTGCTGTGACAGCCTCAAACTCAACTACGGTCTGAGCCTTATCGTTAATGGTAACAGTATCCCTTGTTATGGCTGAAAAAACCTTGGAATCAGCACTTTGGGTAAGCTTCACCGTCGAACCCTTGGGCAAACGTGAAACAGAAAACCTAGGCGTAAACTTCTTACCTGTATCCAACGCACTTATTATGTCAGGCTCAAATCCTCGAATTGCCACGCCAGGGGGAGACGCCTTGATTACCGTGGTGAAGGACGCATCCTCAACAGATGTTACTCGGATAATTGTGGAAGCATCGTCTACGAGGGGCAAAACATCCAAGTAGAAGTTGTCGCCATCTCGAACCAAAGCGGTATCGAAAAACTCGGGACTGCCAACCTCAACGTAAACATCGGGATTGGACGGAACAACGCCGTTACCAAAATCTATCCTGAAACGACCACTAGACGATACCTGATCATGATTCGCTCCCTCTGCCGGAAGAACCGACACAAACTCAGCAAGGTTCTCCGTGGGGGAACCAACCGTATCACCAAACATATCCACAAGGGAAAGGTTACGAACACGCTTCCAAGACCTAGCGTCGGTTACAGCGATGGGTAACGACTCGGTACTGTTGGCACTCTCAAGGAGAAGGAACATATCCGACTCGGGGGCAACGCCCGGAATAATCTCGAACTGAACCTTGCGATTAACAATACTTGCCTTAATATATTTCGACTCACTGCCACCCAAACCACCTGACACAACTGAAACATTTACAGTGTTGCTCTCTGCGGGGAAAAATGTGAGGGGAACCTTGCGGGTGCTAAGTGATACACTGTTTTTCTCCTGCTTGATGTAGGTAATAGCATAATCGCCTGAAACATCTCTGTAGCTGGAACTCAGAGCAAACGAATCTGCCACTATGGGGGTAATATTTACGCTTGGAGTCGTGTTCTTCGACGCATCGCCTTGACCATCAAGACCCGGAGCATTAATCTCCACACCGCAAGAAAGCAGTGCGACCGAAAGAGCTACCGTAGATAGCAATAACGCCAAGCGTTTAAATGTTTTACTACTCATCACACTTTCTCCTATTTTACGCGTACCATTATTGTCCTAGTAAATACTATGGAGCCGGAATGCTGTACGTAGATACTCACAAATGCCATATCGCCACGACGTGCTGTGCTGGACATGATAAACTCCACGGGACCAATATTATTGCGATCTGTCCCTGATGCAGTGAATACCGGGGAACCCGAGAATACTTGACCACCAGAACTAATCTTAACACGCATGGACATGGTGTTAATGTCGTACTTACCACCAAGAATAATATCGATTACACCTTTAGCGTTTGGTGAAACCTCCAAAGAATCAACCGTTTTTATGTAGAAATCCAAGAGGATTGTGCCTGAGGGGAGCGATACGTCTATGTTGCCGATGGATACCTGACCATTCACAACCACAAGACCGGAACTGTTCGCAAACAGAGGACTCGATGGGGTGTTGTCAACACAGGCAACAAGTTTGTCCATATTAGGCTTCAACGATGTTGCGTAAACTCGATTACCCTCGCCCAATGCCTGAGTGGAACTCACTGCCGACAGCTTATCCGATGTACTAGCACCAGATGGGAAACCACTAATCTCCGCAAATGCATACGAATCTGCACCGCAAACAGCATTCAACTGTTTCTCCCTAACAGAGTCACCCAAAACATGATCCACCAACAAAGCCCAAACCTCTGTGGTGGCAACAACTGGACTACCTCCCGTCAAGACTGGGTTACCACTCGAATCCAAAAGCTCTGCCCTAAGAACAGTTACACCCTTGAAAGAGGAGCCTGGCACCGCAGTAATGTCGAACAGCACCGAACCACCCGAATCGGGAGTCGCCGTCGGTGAACTAATCGTAAACAGGTTGTCCCCAGATGCATGGGATATCTTAACTACACTGCCACTAGGCAGACCGGTGCCCTGAAACCCAAGACTCAGAACTTTGCCCGACTCACTCGATGGCAAAAATACACGACCCTTATCCGCTGAAAGGGTGGCTGTTATCGGTGGGGGAGGAGTGTTTATCTGTATTTTACCTGGAGCTAGGGGAACAGTTACGTTGTCGATGGACACAGCACCGTTAATAGCCGCAGCACCCTGAGCATCAAGCTCCAGCTCGTTGCCCGATGCATCATCAACACACAAAACAACGGTGTGGGGAGCAAGACCACCACCAAGCTTAGCTCTTACCGAATATGACTGACCCGAAGCACCGGTCGCTCCAACAGATGTAATCGCACCCAACATGGTGCTCTCAGAATCCGACGGGAAAAAACCGCTAACCTGTGCAAATGCATACGAATCCACGGAACAAACAACACTCAAACCCTTCTGAACAGTCTCGTTGTCAAGAACGGAAACAGCCTTAAGCAATCGAATCTCAGTGCTGGCAACAACCGTCTTATTATCCTTCAATATGGGCTGATTGCTGCTATCCAAAAGCTGTGCCTGCAAAACCGTCTTCCTCGCAGGAGTAAACACAGACTCGCCCAATCCCACTAACGTAAACGTAACCTTGCCATTGGAACCCGGACTCAATGTTGATGTACCCAAAGAAAATATGGTGTCGCCAGATAGCTTTGTTATCTTAATCTTGCTACCACTAGGGAGATCCGTACCCGTAAATACTAAGTCGAGATCCTTGCCAAACTCGCTTGTAGGCAGGAACATGCTACCACGCTCAGGGGATAATGTCGCGGTTATCACTGGTGGTGGCGGAGGGGGAGCAGATGCGGTGGTGATGGTGCCATCGGGGAGGAAAACCTCAACGCCATCAACAGATATGGACGAACTCACCGAAACCGTAACACCCTGACCCAACGAACTGCCATCAACACAGGCAACCATGGACGCCGGTGTTGTACTGGTATCCAAACGCTCAATCGTGGTGTAAGGGGTATTATTTATAGACGCCTGAGATCCCGTAATCGAACCCTCTATCTGAGAATTTGTATCGCCGGAAGGGTAACCACTAACAACGGCAAAAGCATAGCTGCCACTGTCGATACCGCAAAACTTATCTAAAGAATCCTCTCGGCTTGTACCTCGAACAGCATCAACGGCTACAACACTAATCTTCGTGCTAGCAGTCACTGGGGAACCATCCTTCACGATAACCTCGCCTCCTGAACCCAAAACAGTGGCAGTAAGAACTGTTCGCTTACCCGAAACAAAGTCGCTACCCGACAAAGCTGTTATGTCAAACACAACATCGCCGTTGGAATCGGGAACCATACCACTACTATCTGAACCAAGATCGAATATCGAGTTGCCACCACTCTTCGTCAGCTGAATTGTCGCACCGGTGGGAAGCTTGCTGCCGTCGAAAGCAAGGTGGATCGTACTGCCACCCTCAGACTCAGGAACGTAAATCACACCCCTGCTAGCAATCAGTACCGACTCAACAGCCGGTGGAGGTGGGGGGGGAGCAACAGAATCAACAATAATCGTGCCTTGGGGGAGGGATACCGCAAAACCATTTATCACAACCTTGCCGGAAACATCGACTGTACTACCCGGATCCAAAGGTGTACTGTTGGACGCACTCAAACATGCCAAAACAGATGTCGGTGTCACAGTCGTGTCTAGAAGCTTGAAGGAGTTGTAGAAATTTGTGCCATTCTGTGCGGAAACAAGGGTAATGGAACTCAATACCTGACTAGGTGTGTCGCTACCACGGTAACCCGAAATGGTGGCAAACGCATAGGAACCAACACCACAACTGCGATCGAGGGTAATGCTCTGATCAGTACCAACTGTGCTATTGACACCAACAACACGCACCTCAACAGTTCCAACAACCTCGGAACCATCACTCAAAAGTGGGGAACCATCTTCACCATAAAGGGTCGCAATAATTGTTGTACCCATCCCCGACTTAAACTCATCGATACCATTCGCCTGAACAGCAAACGAAAATGTGCCGTTTGTATTAGGCGTAACAGCGGCATCGCCAAGCTGGAAAAGATCATCTCCCGAAACGCGAAAGACCTTGGCAGTAATGTTGCCCACAGGGAGATTACTCGAAGCAAACACAAGGTGAACAGTGGAGTCATGCCTGCTCTGAGGAACATACAGAAGGGGCAAAACCGCCTCAAGGGTAGCAGATGGATCGATCGTACCATCACCACCACCACCACCACCATCGGGGGACTCAACTGAAGCAACACGAACATAAGTCACTGACTGACTGTTGTCAACAGACTCAAAACGCAACACAGCCTCTTCGTCAGCCCGCTTAGCGGTAACTAGGGCAAATAACCCCGAATCGTTACGATACAACTCGGTGCTAAACGCCTCCTCGTTGCTGTTCTGAATATAAATATCTGGGTTGGAAGGTACGATACCACCATTAAACTTTAAAGTAAGGTGACCAGAGTTACCTGTGGCATCGGAAGCCTTGCCAACAGGGATAACAACAGGTGATAGATCCTTGTCACTGTTTTTGTTGACCTGTGCACCAGATGAATCCTCAACCAACACACCCGTAAACCCTGTCCAATCTTTGGCTTGCACAACAATAAGGGGAACAGAACGTGTATTCATCCGACCCTTAACATCCAACGCAAGACCGTACTCAGGAACAATACCCGGTACAATCTCAAACTTTACGCGACCATCACTAAGGCGAGCAGTGAGGTAGTTGGAGGGGAGGTCGCCTGACCTTAGAAGGAGGTCAACCGTGTTGCTGTTGTTGCCCAAAAGCTGTACGGGCAAAATACGCGTACTAACAAAAACATGGTTCACCTCCTGCTTAATACTCGCAGTGGTGTAGGTAGTGCTAGCATTGATGTCGCCAGTACGATAGCTAGCATAAAGCTTGGCATCGTTGGCAATTCGCTGACTCTCAGCATCGTCCATTCTAGCAGAACCTGTGGTGGCTGTACCACCACACGACGCCAAAACAAACAGCAACACTCCCAACACCAGAGTATAGCCCAAATGAGCGATTCTTTTGCTAATCATTTTGAGCACCCTCCTGAATAATTTTCTTCAACTAAAACTTTACTTCCAACAGCGTTACACCTGAGCGTTACACCTGAGCGTTACACCTGAGCGTTACACCTGAGCGTTACACCTGAGCGTTACACCTGAGCGTTGCCCCTGAGCGTTACACCTGAGCGTTACACCTGAGCGTTACACCTGAGCGTTGCCCCTGAGCGTTACACCTGAGCGTTGCCCCTGAGCGTTACTTTGGCAGGCGTTGTCTTGCGTACCCACACTTGGATGAGCACGCAAAACACCTAATACCTACTTCGTGATAAACGTTGCTGTTGCCGAACTGTTATCAATGGGCTGACCAGTAAACTCATCCACAATGTAGATCTTTAACTCAGACGTATCGCCCTTACTCACGAAGTTCTTCATAACGAATGACAGGGTATCCGCATCGCCATAACTACCGCCAAGACCGAGACCGTATTTGTCGGTTCCCCGCTCCACAATATTCACAAAGTAACCTTTAACACGAGTGGGGGTATCTAGTAGTGCAAGGTTGTGCTTAATGGGGTCGTATGCTCGTCCTAGAACAATATGGGTTGTGCCCTTCTCCCCCGAAGCAACTGGTGGCGAATCTATAACCTTAATCTGAGGCACGGGGCTAAGAGTGCCGTTGCCAACCTTGATCAGATCACCCTGAATGCCCAAGCTGTAGGTGTAACCTGTACCAGGATCGAGTGGCATGGGTGTCTCTTCTGTATCAACAACACAAAGGTGCACTGCGTCAACATTAACAAGGGGGATTGGTGGTGCGGCAATCTTAACCTTGCCAACTACGTTTCTGGTTGCAAAATCGCCATTGATTGTGCGAACACGAGAGTTGGTAATAATATTGTTAACTTCAGAAGCTTTCGGTGCATCGGCACTAAAGGCAAATCCGTAAACAGAGGCAACAGGGTATGCATCGAAGCCGCATACAGGGCTTACACCCTTCTTGGTGCTACCGTCCGAGTTTTTGCTGAGGCGTAGGGAGTCTTTGACCTTGAGGGGCTGAACATATGTGGTCAAGCGTAACTCCTCACCTTTATTGTTCTTAACAACATTACCCTTAGGATCCAAAACAGTAGCAATAATTGTTGCTCGCCTGAATATCATGAACCCAGATTTATCTACCTCAAGGGTAAATTCAGCATCACCGTTGTTGTCAACGGTTTTGAGGGCATTGTAAGGGGTCTTAAACATCGGAGTGTTCGGAGAGTTAGGATCACCCTGCACCTGAATACGTACCTGCAACGCATCGGGAGCATTCCCAACGTGGAACGCAAACTTTAACTTCTGCTTATCCGAAATACGATCAATATTGTAATAGTATGTACTGTAGGCTGTGGTAAAAACCTTCTCCTTCGGGAAAACCTTGCCAATGGTAAACGACTCGCTGTCCAATACTTTGGAGGAGCTTATGTCAACCACCGATAGTGTCACCTGTACAGAGGAGTTCGTCGCATCCTTCGCTTTTACCGTTAGCTTGCCCTTGTCTGAAGCGAATTCATCGTCCACAAGAACCTCGACAGCTTGTGTGTTGGCAGGGCTGAAAGATACATCAACACGATGCTTACTCGAATCATAACCCTCTAGGGCAAACACTGTGTACAGAATATCGCCACTCACCATGGAAGGGGTGCCTGAGATGATACCCAATCTCACATCGGTAATCTGATTCACAACAAACGACCTGCTTGCAACGATACCCGGCTTTTTGTTCGAACGTACCTCAAGGGTAACAGTAATAGGGTATGGCGTTGGAGAAGTTGTTGTAAGTGTTAGCTTACCCTTGCCGTCGGCATAGGAACCGTCAACGGCAACACTCAAATGACTCGACTCGCCACCAGAAACCCTAGCCTCAATATTGTGGATGTTTGGAGCGTACCCGGAAAGATCGAATATCACAACCTGAGAACTCTGCTTCACAAGGGAATCTATATCGGCAATATCACCAATACCAATATTGCCAAGGCTTGATACGTTGCTGACAACAAACGATCTAGTGTAAACCACACGCCCCGTAATTGTATCGAGGATACCCACGGAAATTCTTGTTGGATCGGAAGATATGTCGTTAGGAGTAAGTGTCAAACTACCCAAAGCTCCAGCAACAACATCGTTAAGCTTAACACTCACAACATTCCTGTTAGACGATGTGACAACAACCTCGTATTTAGCAGGGTTAGCGTTAAATACTGTGAAGTTTATTGTTTGAGGCACACCATTACGCATGTTAGGTATATCTTCAAACTTAGTCATGAATGGACCATCGCCACCCGGTGAGCTATCATCGCCACCAGAAGTGTCACCCGAACCAGTCGCCTGAACCCTAAACACAGCCTTCACAAAACTGTCCTCAACAGACGTTACAGTAATAGTTGTCCGTGCACCAGGCTCATTCGGCAACACCAACAAAGAATAACCAGTAACATCCTTGAAAAGCCTAGTTTGGAAGTCACCCTTGTTACTACTCTCAACATAAAGATCAGGGTTGGACGGCTCTACACCCTCACCATAACTAATCTTAAACCGACCACCATCGGCAACCTTCTCGTAATACATGCCGTTGGCAACATCAACATTAACAGGGTCAAGACCGGAAGAGGTTGGTCTGCTAACAACAGTGCCGTTTTTATCCAAAACAGACACCTCAGATATGGGCACCCAGTTGTCGGACTTGAGCATGCGTAGGGGGATGCTTTGAATAAACTTATCCCACTTCACCTCAAGGGATAGATCCTTCTCAGGATCAACACCAGGTATAATCTCAAAATGTACCTCACCATTGTCAAGATTCGCCTTGAGATACTTGGATATCCTGTCGCCAGCACGAACCTTCACCGTTGCTGCTTCGCCTGTAGGAAGGGTGAAGGGGAGAGCACGGGAACTAACTAAAATATTGTAGTTCTCCTCCTCGATGTCGATAGGCTCATACTCATACTTTGTCAAGTGGTTCATGTAGCTAGTGTAAAACACAGCATCACCCGTTGTGCGGGCACTACCCTTGCCGAAATCATCAAGGCTGAGACCACCAGTGTCTATGCTTATCGATCCGTTACTGAGATTTCCGCTGAGGCTAACGGCGGAACCATCACAGGATGCAAGAGCAAAAGCTAGCACACCCAAAGTCAAGGTATAAACCAAACGTTTCAGTGTTTTACTGTTATTCATTTGTTACCCCTCCTAAAAACTTTAAATTCTAAATTAACTTACTACTAAAAATATGCAAAACAACCCCTTCGCACAGCGGTCACAGCAAACACAGTGGCTACAGCGGCTACAATAGCTACGGCGGTCACAGCAAACACAGTGGCTACAGTGGTCACAATAGCTACGGCGGTCACAGCAAGCACAGTGGCTACAATAGCTACGGCGGTCACAATAGCTACGGCAAGCACAGTGCCGTTGGGGTAATTTATTTCTACTGTCTACTACTACAGTAAGGGTGTTGCGGGTTTGTGGGATGCGATTAGGTTGTATCGGAATTGTATTGGGTTAGGCTGTATTATTCCGACCGAGCACTGGAGTGACAAAGTAGTTTAGCGGTGTTGCTTTGTCGTTGCGTTGGTGCAGTTCTCGTTGTGTTAATCGCGTTGTGTTGTTGGTGGTTTGGTTTGTTTACTGTAGTTTGTTTCAGTATTTGCCACCGTTTGTGTTTGATAAATCGTTATCCCGTTTAGTTCAGATTAAGTTATTTTTGGGGATAGTTTCGACTATGTTGCACACCCTTTGTTTGATGTTATCACAGATTTTCGTGATAGACAACATTATTTTATTCAATTATTTCCCCTTCGAAGTTTCGTCCGTGTATATGTTGTTTGAGTTTTACGTTGTAGAGTGTATTTTTGTGTATTTTGGTATTGTTGTTGTTTATTTTTACGTTACAGTAGTTGTCGCAGAGTAGGTTGTTTGAGTTTAGTGGCAGAGCTTTTTGTATTGTGTTTTCGAGTTTTGCCATATTTTTGTTGGTTATTTTGTCTGTTTCGGTTTTGATTAGTTTTGTTCTTTGTGCGATGATATTGGTTGTATTTTTGTTATTGAGTTTTGCGGCTACAGCTTCTTTGTGTTCGGAGTATGGGAAGTGGTGTATGAAGTCGATGTTGCTTTTTTTCAGGGTATCTATTGTTTGGTAGAATTCGTCATCTCCTTCGCCTGGGAATCCGATGATTATGTCTGTTCCGATTGTTATGTTTGGTATTCGTTGTTTTAGTTTGTTGCATACGTTTATGAAGTTTTCTTTTGAGTATCTTCGTCCCATTCGTTTGAGTATTTTGTTGCTACCGCTTTGTAGTGGTATGTGCATGTTTGCGCATATTTTGTGAGTGTTGTTTGCGATTGTGTTTATTAAGTCGTTGTTTATTTCGTGTGGGTCGAGTGATGATATTCTTATTCGGAAGTTTCCGTCCATGTTTGCTATTGTTTTTAGTAGTGTGTTTAGGTTTGAGTTAATGTCGTGTCCGTAGAGTCCTATGTGTATTCCTACTATTACTATCTCTTTCACGTCCATTTTGATTAGTGTTTGCACCTCTTTTTGGATATTTTCCATCGATTTGCTTCGTGATTTGCCTCTGAGTTTGTTGATGATGCAGTATGTGCATTTTAGGTTGCATCCGTCTTGTATTTTGATGAAGCCTCGTGATCGTTTTGTTTTGGAGAAGTTTAGTAGGTTTTCCCATTCTGGTGTTGTGTTGTTTATTGAGTCTGTTTCTTTTTGTATGTGTTCTAGTAGTTTTGCTTTGCCGTAGTTATCGACGACGATGAATGCTCCGGCGTTTTTGATTGTTTGTGGGTTTCTTTCCACAGCACATCCTGTTGCGATTATTTTTGCGTTTGGGTATTTATTTTTTATTCCTTTGATGTATCGGTGGCATTTTTGTTCTGCTTGGTTTGTGACAGAGCATGTGTTGACAACGATGTATTGTGCGTTGTCGATATTTTCGGTGTATGTGAAGCCTGCTTTGAGGCTTTCTGCTATTAGGTAGTCTTCTTCGGATTGGTTTACTTTGCATCCGAATGAGTGGAAGTATATGTTCAAGTTGTGCCTCTTTGAAATTAAAATAGGTGCTATTGTATAACAAATACTGTATAAAATAGTAGTAGTTTTTAATATTTGGTGGATTAGGATGCGTAGAAAGGGTTTGTTTCAGTTAGTTTTGTTTTTTTGTGTTTTAGTGTTTGTTGGTTTTGTTGCGTATATTGCCACAGGTAGCAGTGATAAATTTAATCGCAATGAGGCTATTTCCAAGTCGCTCATAGGTTTTTATTCTAGTCGTGGTGGCGAATATAGTTATGTTGAAAATGATTATTTTAAGATTAAGAATATTACAGCTGTTAGTTTGGATAGTAGAACTGTTATATTGGATGTTTCAATTCTTTCGTCTAATCCGAAAAAGCTTTATTTGAGTCGCAGTAAGATATTGAGTATTATACGTGAAACCATTGGTAAAACAAATACAGTAATCTACCGAAAAAAGTCGAATATTGATAATATTAAAGCGATTGTGGTTGAGGAGGTTTTTGAGGCTACAGATATTGAGTCTGAGCTTTATTTCGACAACTTCTACTACTTTTGATAAACCGTGCAAAGATAGTGTTTAAAAGTAATGTTTAAAAGAGTGGTGTTTAAAAGTATTGTTTTATGTTTAAAATTAAACTAAAATACCGAACATATTTTGAACAGAAATCTAAGGGTACAACAACTAATCGCAATAACAATGAAAACTAATAACAACTAAGGTCGAAGACGATATTTTCAATTACGAAATGACAAAGAAAATAGTTTTGGTAGGTTTGAACATACAATTACTACTACTACTACTAAAATATATATATTATATTATAATAGATTCAATATGAAAGGCAGGGCTTAACACAATGAAATTTACAATCTTAAAAGACGAAATAGCTAAACCTATCACAAACTCAACAGGATTCATTAGCAGCAAAGGTCTCAACCCCATATTAGAACATATCCTAATAACAACACTTAATGGCAAAATTACAATCAAATCAACAAATATTCAAACAGTCTTCATCGAAACAATAGACAACCCCATAGAACGCGAAGGGGAAGTTCTAATACCTGCCAAAGACATAAACAACATTATCAAAGAGATAGATAACAGTGCAAACATAGAGTTCGACTACGACGGTCAACGACTCAATATCAAATCTGGCAAATTCTCATCAAAACTCAATACACAATCAACCGAAAACTTCCCAACAAAAGAAGATATCATATGGGAACACAACATACCCATGGATTTGGAAAAATTTATCAAAGCACTAAAAAGAACCGTCTTCTGCATATCAAACGACTTCAACAGAGTCGAATACTCAGGTGCACATCTAACAATAAAAGAAAATACCGTCTATCTCTCTTCTGCTGACTATATGAGAGTAGCAACAGACTCCTTTAACATCGATGTCAATCAAGGAGACGAAATTACCTTAAACATACCAAAGAAAACCGTTCAAGAACTAATAAAAGTATTCGACGCCAAAGAAGGTACAATAAATATACACACAGACGGATCATGGATACTCTTCAAATACGAAAATGTGGAAATATACTCAAGACTAATAGATCGATACATCAAAACAATACGAAGCCTCTTCGACAAAGAACCACTCATCAAAATCGAACTAAACAAAGACGACCTAGTTGCTGCTATCAAACGATCATCAATTCTCATCAACGATACCAACAACGCACTACTCATCAAATTCAATAACAACAATATCAACGTATCATCACTAGAAACCGAAAAAGGGATATCAAGAGACGAACTAACAGCAATCAAACACGAAGGGGAAGATATCGAAATCGTCGTTAACTCAAAATATTTACTGGAAATACTAACAAATATTCAAGAAGAAGAACTAATACTCAAAATAATAACTAAACACTACCCAATAATAATCGAACCAAAATCGAACGAAAAATACAAATATATAACCGTACCCCTAAACATAGAAAAACACTAAACTCAAACAAAGTAACAAAATAATAAAATATCAGAATGGAGACCATCAGAATGAACTTTAAAGTGGAAGATGCAAAAAACTCAAGCAAAATAATAACGATTACTGTGGATTATGACAAATACGAAGAAAACTACCAGTCCGAACTAATCGAAGCATCTAAAAATATGAAACTCGAAGGATTCAGAAAAGGGAAAGTACCACTCAACTATATCGAAAAAAAACACAAAGAATCCATATCAGCCGCAGCTATAGAAAAAACAATAAACGCAACCGTCTTCCAAACAATTGACGAAGCCGGAATTGTACCCATTAGCAAACCAGAAATAATCGACGTTGATGTCAAAGAAGGGGAACATATCCAATACAAAACACAATTCGACGTCTATCCCAAAATCGAAGTAACAAAATACTCCAACTTCAACTTCGACAAAGATGATGTGGAATTCACCGACAAAGATGTGGAAACCGTAATAAAAGAATACGCCGAAACAAAAGGATCTCTCAGAGACGCAAGTGCTACAAAAAAAATCGCCAAAGGGGACACAGCCGTAATAAACTTCGACGGATATATCGATGACGAACCCTTCGACGGCGGAAAAAGTGAAAACTTCGAACTCGTAATCGGATCAGGAACATTCATCGGTGACTTCGAAACACAACTCATAGGGCTCAAAAAAGGGGAAACAAAAGAAATAAACGTTACATTCCCCGATAACTATCACGCCGAAAACCTCAAAGGCAAACCCGCAATGTTCAAAATCGAAGTTAAAGGAATCAAAGTAAAAGATAAAATCGAACTAAACGACAAACTAGCAAAAGAACTAGACGATGATGTGGAATCAATGGAAATGCTCAAAGAAAAACTATCCACAAAATTGAAAAAAACACTGGAAACCGAAACACTAGACAAACTGCACGTCAACATCATCAACAAACTCATCGACGAAAATAACTTCGAAGTACCCAACTCACTCGTAACCGAACAAGCCAAAAATATGGCCAACTCAACCCTCAGCAACTACTACGGACAAGGCATAGACCCAACTCTCTACGGCATCGATGTGGACAAAATAGCCGAAGACTATCGAGACATGGCAATCAACCAAGTCAAAGGGGCAATCATCATGAACACACTAGGGGTAGCAGAAGGAATAGACGTTTCCGATGACGACCTCGAACAAGAATACAACAAAATAGCCGAAGAATACGACAAAGATATCAAAGAAATAAAAGAGATCTACCAAGCAGACAAACTCGGCGACTCACTGAAAAATAAAATCTTCACCGACAAATTCTTCGTAATGATCAAAAACAAAAACAAAATCACAAACAAAACACTATCATACGAAAAATACGCCGAAACAAACAAATAGTAGCATCAACAATACCAAACAACACTACAACGAACACACTACAAACAAACTTGCGAGGGTTTTATGAGCTACGTACCTTACGTGATAGAACAAACAAGAAGCGGAGAAAGAGCTTACGATATCTACTCTCGACTACTCAAAGACCGAATAATATTCATCGGAACACCGATAGACGACCTCATGGCAAACACTATTGTAGCACAACTACTCTTCCTAGAAGCCGATGACCCAAAAAAAGATATCTACATCTACATCAACTCACCCGGAGGCGTTATCACTAGCGGATTCTCAATACTGGACACCATGAACTACATCAAACCCGATATATCCACAATCGTTGTCGGACAAGCAGCAAGCATGGCAGCAGTACTACTTTCCGCTGGAACCAAAGGGAAACGCTTCATACTACCACACTCACGCGTAATGATACACCAACCCCTCGGAGGGATGCAAGGACAAGCCTCCGACATGGAAATACACATGCAAGAGATGATACGCAACAAAAAAGTACTCTACAACATCTTAGCAAAAAATACCGGCAAAACAGTCAAACAGATCGAAAAAGACTCCGACAGAGACAACTTTATGTCCGCAACTGAATCTGTAAAATACGGCATTGTAGACAAAATACTAACCAAAACAACCACCTAATACCAAAATTAACGACGAGTGAAAAAAATATTATGACCAACATAACATGCTCCTTTTGTGGCAAAAGTGAAAAAGAATCAAACATTATCGTCTCAGGACTAGGTGCGTTCATTTGCGACTCATGCATCGACCACTGCAACCATATCCTAGCCGAAATAGACATAGACAACGACAACATAGCAGAAAACAACAACTCTGCTCTCGACATCTATCTCGCAAAAACAGAACTAGGAAGCAGAGCCTCCAAAGACAGAGAAGAAGAGGAATCGCAAAAAGAAGCCCTCAAAGCAGCACAACTTGTACCACAAGAAATCAAAGATATTCTCGACGAATACGTTATCGGACAAGATACACCCAAAAAAGTACTAGCAGTTGCCGTCTACAACCACTACAAACGAATACTCAATGCCAAATCAGCTAACCTGGATATCGAAAAAAGCAACATACTACTACTAGGATCAACAGGAACAGGCAAAACTTACCTCGCAAAAACACTGGCAGAAGCCCTAAACGTACCATTCGCAATCGCAGACGCAACCACCCTAACCGAAGCAGGTTACGTCGGTGAAGATGTGGAAAATATCGTCCTGAAACTACTGCAAAATGCCGACTACGACGTTGCCAAAACAGAAAAAGGGATAATATTCATCGACGAAATCGACAAAATCTGCCGGAAAGGGGAAACAGCTTCCATAACACGAGACGTTAGCGGAGAAGGAGTGCAACAAGCTCTACTCAAAATCATCGAAGGAACAATTGCAAACATCCCGCCACAAGGGGGACGAAAACACCCCAACCAAGAATACATACACGTGGATACATCAAACATACTATTCATCTGTGGAGGGGCTTTCGACGGACTGGATGATATCATCAAACGACGACTAAAAAGTAGCGTAATCGGATTCTCAACCAACGACAATAACCAAAATACAACCATACCTGACGAAAAAGGCGACCTACTCAAACTAGTCGAAGCCGAAGACATCATCGCATACGGTATCATACCCGAATTCATGGGACGACTACCCGTTATCGGTACCCTAGACGACCTAAAACAAGAAGACCTCGTAAGGATGATGATCGAACCCAAAAACGCAATCATCAAACAATACCAATTCATGCTCGAACTCGATAACGTACAACTAAACTTTACAACAGACGCTCTAGAAGAAATCGCACGACTCGCACTAGAACGCAAACTAGGGGCTCGAGGACTGAGATCCATACTCGAAGGAGTAATGATGGACACCATGTTCAACGCACCAAGCTCCAAAAAAATAACCAAACTAACCATCGATATGGACGATATCAAACAAAAGGCTTCTCGATACCAACAACGCAACGCAACACACAAACAACTATCACGCAAAAAAATACACACGAACAAAGCTGACGGAACAAAAACTGCCGAGAAAAAATCGGCAGACACAACGAAGGTAGCCTCGTCAAAGAAGTAGGGCTCCAACAGCACACCTGCAACATACAAACATAACCACAATCGTGCAATCGTGCAGACGGGTAGTGCAAGTGTGTAGACGTGCAATCGTGCAATCGTGCAGACGGGTAGACGGGTAGTGCAAGTGTGTAGACGTGCAATCGTGCAGACGGGTAGTGCAAGTGTGTAGACGTGCAATCGTGCAGACGGGTAGTGCAATCGTGCAGACGGGTAGACGGGGCATCCTTGTGGCATAGTGGCACAGTATCGGGTTGCCGTATCAGCATCGCTGTTCCTATTGCTATTGGTATTGGTATTGGTATTGGTATTGGTATTGGTATTGGTATTGGTAGCCGTGTCGTAGCCGTGCTCGTCTCGTCGCCGTCGCGGTGTTAGCACCAAAGGAGCTCAAAATGAACCGACTACTTTTCGCATCAATATACATTACCCCCATGTACCTCTACACCGTAATCCTCATACTAGACTACATGCACCTGCAAACCTCTATTGAGGGGGTGATGTATGTGGCGGCAGTCATGGTCGTCCTGACCTTGGCAACCTACGTGATGTTTTACGGCAGGCTCCCTCAAACGGTAAAAGATTTTTTGCCGATGTACATCTTTTTTGCATCCATTATCATATTTGTGGTTCGTCGTAGCTTGCCCATCATCATGGATTCGGGTTTGGAGCTGACCGTCTTGGCCCTATCGGTGTTGCTGATACTGCCGTTTATGGCGGTGAACCAGAGCCGTCTTTATTCGTCGCCCAAGTCATCACCCACAGAACGCCCTTCAGGCGTCGATTTGATTGAGGGTCGTTATGATTCCCTTCTGCGAGGGTTGTTTCCTCTTAAAAGCGTGTTTGCGGGCAGAATAGGGTATGTTTACATTTTTGTCATACTTTTATGGGGGATATTTTTGTCCCATTCGTTCCTTCTCCTATTTTTGGTGATGTTTTTTATAATGCTGATGTCCATGGGTTCTGCTTTTTTCAATAAATCTGAGGCGACACCTTTTGCCATGGTTGTGAGTGCAATTTTATTTGTTCAGGGTGCACTGTTGGGTTCCATTGCGTGGGTTGTTCTTGCCATGGTAAATGGCACCCCTGCTCCGTTCACTGTTCCGTTGTTTGATTTTGTCACCATATTTTCCGAGCTTTTGCGTTTTGCTGTTCACGCATTTATTGTGAGTATTCATGTTGGTTTGATAGGTTTGGTTTATGTATTGAAGGGTCGCGATCTGCCTGGCAAGGTGTACAATTCATTTTCGTTTGTTGTGATTACGGCATTGTTGTTTGTATTGACGTTTATGTTTACGCGTGGCGAGGTGTCGTTGTTTTTGCATTTGGTTCAGTTGTATGTGTACATGTTGGCATTTTTTGCCATCGGTAGGGTTGCGTTGAATGTTGATATTTTGCTAACGAAGAGGCCGTTATTGATTGTGATTTCGTTGGTGTGTGTTGGTTTGGGTTCCGGTTTGGTGGGTTTGATTCCGTGGGAATGGTACATGGCGTAGTTGGTTGGTGCTGTTGCGGGGAATGTTTCACGTGGAACATTTTTTGGGAGTGGTTCGGTGGTCTTGGAATGTTTCACGTGAAACATTTGTCGAGTTGGCGAATCAGTTGGCAAGGCTGGGGGCGATGCAATGAAACAGAAACTTAAAGGAGTTCCGAAAACACCGGGAGTCTACTACTTCACCAACTCGAAAGGGGTGGTAATCTACGTGGGTAAAGCCAAAAACCTCAGAAGCCGACTAACATCATACTTCGCAACCCACCTCGCAAATATCAAAACATACCAAATGATGAAAAATGCTGAGGACTTCAACTTCATCGCCACCGAAACAGAACGCGAAGCATTCCTCCTCGAATCCAACATGATCAAAGCCGACAAACCGAAATACAACATTCTCCTCAAAGACTCCAAAACATACCCATATGTCAAAATCACACAAGAGGAATACCCACGAATATTCTACACAAGAGATACCCGTGACCAGAATGCAAAATACTTCGGACCCTTTATCGGAGGCGGAAACCTCAAAAATATCATGGGCAAACTGCAACAGGTCTTCCCCATGAGATCATGCTCGAATCAGGAGTTCGCCAAAGGGAAGCTCTGCCTGCTCTACCAAATCAAAAGGTGCGTAGCTCCGTGCGAAGGACTAGTCTCAAAAGAGGAATACAACCAGATTGTGCGAAAAGCAACCATGTTTTTCGACGGCGAAACAGAGGAAATAAAGGGGATATTGAGGGAAGAGGAGGAGATGTACGCCCAAAAACTCAACTTTGAAAGGGCAAATGGAGCAAAATATCAGCTAGAAGTTATCGACAACATATTCCAAACACAAGCAGTCTCCGATATCACCGAACACCCCACAGATATCTTTTACCTCTACCAATACGCAAACCTACAGGTTGTCAGCTACCTATTCATACGGAACAAACACATCATCGCAGCAGCAACAGAACTCTTCACACAAGAACACCCCAACATGCTACAAGCGTTTATTTATCAGTTCTACAACAATAACCGGCAGTTCCCCAAGGTGATTGTAACGGCAGGAGAGCAGGTCGAAGAAGGGTTTGTCGAAAACTTGCAGGCACTGTCGGGTACAACAATCAAGCACAGGGTCAGGGGGTTCGCAGGCGTTGTCGCAATGGCACACCGTAACGCAGAAATTGTTGCCCAAAACCATATGGCAGGGATCGCAAAGCACCACTGGTTGAGCAAACGGCTGGCACTGCTGGTGGGGGACAATCCTCAGGCGGCAACTTACGACAGATATGTGGAGGAAACGAATGTTTCACGTGAAACATTTGCGTCCGCACCCGAAACTCACGCACCCGAAACTCACGCACCCGAAACTCACGCACCCGAAACTCACGCACCCGAAACTCACGCACCCGAAACTCACGCACCCGAAACTCACGCACCCGAAACTCACGCACCCGAAACTCA
>CAMZNS010000027.1 GCA_947313855.1 uncultured Deferribacteraceae bacterium | reverse complement strand
ATGCCATGTACAACTACCACTTCGATGCCAACGGCAACCTACGGCAACGGCAACACAATGCTCTACGCCCCACCCTATCGTTTGTGCCCGATGTTGTGGGGGACAGGTACACGCTCATCGCCACCTTCCGATTCTAGGTGCGGTGCTGTGCTGTGCGGTGCTGTTGCGGTGCTGTGCGGTGCTGTGCGGTGCTGTGCGGTGCGGTTGCAAGCCGTCCCACCAAGACGCATCACCCCCGATGCAAAAAATGGTACAACGCACCCAGCAACTGTGCATCACTCCCGTGCGTGGCAATCCCTACCTCAGGCGTTTGCCACTTCTCAGGCTCCTCCCCACGCACAGCTGTACGCACCTCCAACAAAAACCTATCCCTACCAACAACACCGCCGCCGATAATAATCCTATGGGGATCAAACTTCTCCTGCAAGAAGATTAAACCCTTGGCAAGATCCACATACCACCTGTCCACAACCGACGCAATAACCCGACCAGATACGTAAGCACGAAAATCGCTATCACTTAGGCTACCCTCAGACGAGTCCAACACATCGTACGCATCAAGCATGGCAAAAATACTCTTACCACTCAAGCTCTTCCCATCTTCTGGACGAAAATACTCACCCAAAACATCCAACAACTTATGGCGTGCTTTCTCTACCAGTGCAATCGTCGAAGCGTGGAAGCCCCATCCATACGGCTCAGCAAAGCTGTAACTACCCGACTCGCCAAGGGGAACATGAAAATCATGGAACTCCCCCGCATAAAAGTTTTTGCCGCGATGGAGGCTGTTGCCGTACACAATGGCACCACCGATACCCGTCCCAAGGGAAACAAATAGCGTCAACTCGGTGTCCTTCAAATTTCCAGCCCAAACCTCGCTCAAAATGGCACAGTTGGCATCGTTCTCCAAGGATATGGGGATTGGGCTATCCAACTCCTCCAACAGCCTCGCACCCAGCACCTCGCGTAAATTAGCCCCTTTCAGGCAGGTCACTGCCCCAGAAGTCAAGAAGACACTCGCCGCCGAATCGATAATACCAGGGGCACTCACAGGGATTCCCGCAATTTGTACCCCAGCACTACGCTCAACAGACTTGACAATATCCACCATCTTGCCGATTAGATACGCCTGCAACTCAGCCTGCAACTCAGCCTGCAACTCAGGTTGCGACACAGGTTGCGACACAGGTTGCGACACAGGTTGCGACTCAGGTTGCGACACAGGTTGCGACACAGGTTGCAACACAGGTTGCAACACAGGTTGCGACACAGGTTGCAACACAGGTTGCAAGTCCCTCCGTCTAGGTGTGTCGAACGAACCCCTCCACTTATCCGAGATAATCACAGCCCCATCCTTTGCTAGAGTCAGCAAGGCGTACTTCACATGTGTGCCACCAATATCGAAAGCCAAGTAATGCCTCGTACTCTCCGCGTCTCCCCCCCGCTCGCCCGACCTGTCTGAGCTCTTCCGTACTACCAACTTTGCCATTCCCATCGCATCTACCTCCGTGTTGTTGTGCTGCTGTG
>CAMZNS010000026.1 GCA_947313855.1 uncultured Deferribacteraceae bacterium | reverse complement strand
GTGATCGTGACCAGACTCGCCATCATCGCCAGACCCACTCGCCACCACAGGCACACTCGCACTCGCACTCGCAATCACAATCGTTAAGTAACTCGCCATAACTTTTTTCAGCCCCGAAAGTTCAAACAGCACCATGGCTATCCCCTCACTGAGGGTAATAATCTTCCCTTCGCCGAAAACATTGTGTTTCACGTTGTCGTTAACTTTGAGCCCATTGTTTTTGCTAACATCGGTACTACTACTTTTGTTACGTGACGGTTCCGGTTTGCTTGGACCCATTGCGGTGGCGTTACGGTTGGAGTAGTCTTTGCGGTGTTTGAAGGCTACTCCGGCAACATTAGCACGCCCTTGGTTCGCTTCGTGAATAAACCTTGAGGGCATGGTATTTTGTCGTTGTCCGTGACGCATCCTGCTAGCTGCCATGGTTAGGAAGAGGTTGTCTTTTGCTCGTGTAATCCCCACGTATGCGAGTCGTCGTTCCTCTTCGATTTCGTCCTGATCATCGTCGTCGTTTAGGGGGAACAGTGATGTTTCCAGCCCTGTGAGGAATACGGTGTGAAACTCTAGCCCTTTGGCACTGTGGATGGTCATGAATGATACGGTATCGTTGTTTGCTTCGTCCGCGGAGGACTGAATTGCGGTGAATGCTAGGAAGTCTCCTAGTCCGCCGTTCTCCTCCTCCTCTTCGAAAGAGATTGCTGAGTTGTAGAGTTCGTCGAGGTTTGCGAGTCGTGTGTTTGCTTCTTCAGTGGTTTGTGCGAAGTTGAGGATATGTTGTCGGTAGCCGCTTTCGTCCACAACGATTTGTAACGCTTGGCTAGGTTTGTTGGCTTTTGAGATGATGCTGTTCATGAGTTCCATGAATTTGGCGAGTGATTCGGCTGCTTTCGATTTTACAGTTCCTGTGTTTAGGGCGTGTTCAATGCTGTCCATTAGTGTGCCACCCTCTTGCAGAGCATGGTTACGCAATTTGGCTATTGTTACGTTCCCCACCCCACGTGGCACGCTTTTCAGAGCACGTTCAAACGATACTTCGTCCACAGGATTTACGGCGAACCGTAAGTATGCCAACATGTCTTTTATTTCCCGACGTTGGTAGAACCCTACGGAACCGATAACTTTGTAGGGTATCCCTTCGCGGCTGAGTACCTGTTCGAAGCTTCTGGACTGAGAGTTGGTGCGGTAAAGCACAGCCATATCGGAATATGCCACCCCATCGTCGTGTAGTTCTGCCACAGTATTGGCGACGAATACCGCTTCTAAGGTGTCCGACATCTGTGCCACTACACTCACCGATCCAGCCTCCGCTCTGTGGGGCACAAGCTCCTTGCCACGCCTATTGTTATTGTTGCTGATGAGTGCGTTTGCGGCTTTCAGGATGGGTGCACACGATCGGTAGTTTTGTACAAGCTTGATTACTTTTGTGTTGTCAAACATGGAGTCGAAATGGAGGATATTCTCAACACGGGCACCACGGAAGGCGTAAATGGATTGGTCGTCATCGCCTACAACACAAATATTGCCTGACGGTGCCGACAATAGCTCGAGCAGGTGGAATTGCACAGTGTTGGTGTCTTGGTACTCATCCACCAAAATATAACGGAACGCCTCTTTGTACTGATCAAAAACTTCGGGATTGCGAAACGCCTGAATAACCAAGGGCATCATGTCGTCGAAATCGATAAGTTCTTGTCGTTTGAGTATCCCTTGGTAGGTCTCGAAAATGTGGACTTCATCGGGCGTAAACGCTGGTTTTTCGCCATTCACAAACCCCATGGTATTTTTGAACGACGATATTTTGTGCATCAATCCCTTGGGACGAATATCCTTGATGGAGTGTCCACACTGCTGAACAGCATCTTTGACCAACGACAATCTGTCGTCCTGATCAACAATGGCAAAGTTGTGTGCAAGTCCAACGGATTCGTACAACCCTTTGAGCAGGTGGAGGCATGCTGAGTGGAATGTTGCCACCCAAACAGCACCGGCAGCGTTGTAGCCCATGAGCTCAACCAATCGGTGCTTCATCTCTAAAGCGGCTTTGTTGGTAAACGTTACGGCCATGATGTTGAATGATGGTATGCCCACCTCTTGAATCATGTAGGCGATGCGGTAGGTGATGACGCGAGTTTTCCCTGTGCCAGCACCAGCGAGCACCAACACCGCCCCTTCAGTGGTTTGGACAGCGTCAAGTTGCTCTTGATTGAGGGATGTGTGGAAGTCGATAAACCTTGCTTCTGTGTTGTTGTCCATGTCCATATTTACATACCTGCCCCGCGGTTCCTACTGTGAGTGTTGTCCGTGCGTAACCGTGACCGCAACCGTGACCGCAACCGTGACCGTGCCTGTAGCTGCGTACCGACGCTACCAGCCCTACGAACGCTCTTTGCTTGCACGTTGGCGTAAGAGAAGCCTGATAGGCACAGCGTCAAACTTGAATGCGTCCCGTATTTCGTTGGTGAGGAATCGGTGGTACGAAAAGTGAACAAGCTCGGGGAAGTTGACGAACAGAGCAAAAGTTGGTGGTTTGGATGCCACTTGCGTCACGTAGTAGAATTTTAGGCGTCGGTTGTTGTTTAGTATGGGTGGCTGATGTTTCATTAGTGCGTGTTCCAGCAGCTCGTTAACTTTGTTGGTTTCGATACGTTTGGTGTAGATTTTGTGTAATTTGTTGATTTCGGGGAACACCTTGAATATGTTGCTTTTGGTTAGTGCGGACGTAAAAATTACGGGTGGGTTGTGTAGAAATTTGAGGTGGTAGCGAATATCTTCAACCAGCTCTTTGCGAGCATCTTTTTCACCCTTTGTGAGGTCCCATTTATTGACCACGATAACCACAGGTCGACCCGCTTCCCACGCGTCTGCAATAATTTTGATATCCCGCGATGTGAGTCCTTCGGAGCCATCAATTACGCAGATGGCAATGTCTGCAAGCTCCATGGCGTCCATGCTACGGTAGTAACTGAACCTGTCCACAGCATCGCGAAACATTACCGATTTTTTACGAATACCGGCGGTATCGATGAGGGTGTACTCGGTGTTGTTCACGTTAAACGCTGTAAACACAGCATCGCGAGTAGTCCCAGCTTGGGGGGTGACAATGGATCGATCCTGATTGAGCCAAGCGTTAAACAGTGACGATTTGCCAACATTGGGTTTCCCTACGATGGCTATTTTGATGGAGTCGTTGTCGAGGAACGAGCGTAAGTCTTCCTCAACAGCCGATGATTTGTTGTTGTAGTCGTCGATGAGGGGGAGTATTTTGTCCAGCATTTCGTCGATATTGCGACCATGTGACGCTGATATGGTTGTGTATTCGTCAACACCTAGGGTGTAGAATTCCACAGCATCATTTTCACGCTGTTGGTTGTCCACCTTGTTGACCACCAGCATGAACTCACGCCCTTGGGTGCGTAACTCCCTGACAACGATTTCATCTAGGGGGTGCAACCCTTCGATGGCATCCACTAGGACGATGATGAAGTCGGCTTCTAGGATAGCGTTTGCGAACTGTTTGCGTGTTTCTTCTCGAATGACGGTGTCGCCCAGATCGAATCCTGCTGTGTCGATGACACGGAATGTTCGTCCTAGCCATGTGGATGTGAATTCGATGTTGTCACGGGTTACCCCCGGTCTGTCCTCCACGATGGCTATTCGTCTTCCAGCGAGCCTGTTGAATAGTGTGGATTTCCCCACGTTTGGGCGTCCGATAATACCTATAGTAAACATAGTTTGGTTACAACCTTAATTTTTATAACGCACCGACCAAAATGGATGGGTGTCGTCGTGTGTGTTCCACACGCGAGCCGTGTGCACGCTGGTGTGCGTTGGTGCTGTGCCGTGCCAATTGCGAGCCCCGTGCTGTGCTGTGCTGTGCCGTGCCGTGCCAATTGCGAGCCCCGTGCTGTGCTGTGCCGTGCCGTGCCAATTGCGAGCCCCGTGCTGTGCTGTGCTGTGCTGTGCCGTGCCAATTGCGAGCCCCGTGCTGTGCTGTGCTGTGCTGTGCCGTGCTATTTTTTGTTAGCGAGGGTGTTTATCACCCCCGAGAGCACCTTGGGATTAGCACGCCCCTTGGTAGCCTTCATCACCTCACCCATGAAGAAGCCCATGAGTTTTTTGTCGCCCCCCTTAAATCGTTCGAATTCGCTAGGGTTGGCATCGAAGACACTCTGAACAACACTTTCAACTTCCGATGAGTCGGAGACTTGAGCCAGGTTGTGTTTCTCCACAATTTCAGCCACATCAGACACCGTCCCCCCGTCGCTGATAATCAGTCCGAGAACCTGTTTGCCGATGTTATTACTGATTGTCCCCTTGCCGATAAGTTCTATTACCTGCCCAAGTTGTTGTGGCGATATGCCTAGGTCGAACACTGTCTCCCCTGAGCTATCTTTAAACAGTCGTAGTATTTCGGAGAGTATCCAGTTGGCGGCTATTTTGGGTGATTCCACAAGTTCGACTAGTGCTTCAAAGTAGTCGGCGTAGTGTTTTTCGGACACAAGTATGTTTGCGTCGTCCATGTTGATGGCGTAGTCGTTGACGAATCTATCCCTTTTTGTCCTTGCGGACTCGGGCATGTTTTTGCGTATTGCGTCTACATAGTCTTTTGGTACGGCTATGGGTGTGAGGTCGGGGTCGGCAAAGTAGCGGTAATCCAACGCCTCTTCCTTGCTACGCATGGTGAATGTTACCCCCTTGTCGGCATCGTAGAGTCGTGTTTCCTGATCTATTTCGCCGCCATTTTCGACAATGTTGATTTGTCGTTCAACTTCATAGTTAATGGCTTTTTGGATATTTCTGAAGGAGTTGAGATTTTTCACCTCTGCCCGTGTGCCAAACTCCTTTGCACCCTTTGGCATAATGGATATGTTGGCGTCACAGCGTAGTGATCCCTCCTCCATGTTGAGGTCGGATACGCCTGTGTAGATTAGTTCTGTGCGTAGTTGTTGCAGGAAGAGTCGTGCCTCTTCAGAGGATCTCATGTCGGGTTCGGACACGATTTCCAGAAGTGGCATGCTACTGCGATTGTAGTCCATGAAGCTCCAGCTACCGTCCGTTACGCCGATACTAGTGGAGCCACCGTGTACCGATTTGCCCGCGTCTTCCTCCATGTGGATACGCGTAATACGCACACGTTTGTAGGATCCGTCGTCTTGTTCCACGTCCAAGTGTCCGCCGATGCAAATGGGGTCATCGCTTTGTGATATCTGATACCCTTTTGGGAGGTCGGGGTAGAAGTAGTTTTTGCGTGCAAATATTGTGGTGTCGGCAATGGAGCAGTTTAGTGCCAGTCCAGCCTTGATTGCTGAGGTGAGAACATCTTTGTTGAACACGGGCAACGCACCGGGGAAACCGGCACACACGGGGCATGTATTCAGGTTGGCGGGGGAGTTAAACGTGGTGGGGCATCCGCAAAATATCTTTGTGGTTGTATTCAGCTGTACATGCACCTCTAAACCAATAACAACTTCGTAATCTGTTTTGACTGTCATCTCTCGTCCCCTCTAACTAAAATCTTTTGGAATACAGGTATGGTGCTCTGTGATGGCTTGGTAAGCGTGTGCTAAGCGTAGCACTGTTGCATCGTCGAACACGGCACCCATAATTTGCACGCCCACAGGTAGACCATCACCATTAAACCCGGCAGGGATACTAATGGCAGCACCGCCATACAAGCTGGATGGTAGTGTTAGCAGGTCGCTGTAGTACATGCTAACAGCATCTTCAGTTTTGTCGCCAAGTTTAAACGGCGAGGTCGGTGATGTGGGTGCAACGATGAGGTCGTACGATTTGAAGACCTCTTCAAAGTCTTGACGAACCACCTGACGAACTTTCTGTGCCTTCATGTAGTAGTCGCCACTAACCTCTTTGGAGGACAAAGCAAGGTTGCCCAACATAATACGACGCTGAACCTCAACACCAAGATATTCTGTGCGTGTTTTGAGGTACAGCTCCTCCAAAGACTCAGACTCATAACGTTTGCCGTATTTGATACCGTCGTAACGGGCAAGGTTGGCAGCAGCCTCGGCAGGGGCAACAACGTAGTAGGTGGGGATACATAACTCCAAACGGGGGAGCTCCACCTCTTCAACAATACAACCTAAGTCTTCAAGCTTAGCAAGTGTCAAGGAGAACAGCTCAGCAACATCGGGTGCAAGGTGATCAACTATCTCCTTAGGAACACCGATACGCAACCCCTCTACCCCCGCATCAATCCCTTGCAGGTATTCCGCCTCAGTATCAGGCATGTAGCTTGTGGAATCGTTGGGGTCGTGTTGACCGATGATATTCATGATGATGGCAGCATCCTGTGCTGAAGTGGTGATAGGTCCAACCTGATCGAGGGTGGACGCAAACGATATGATACCGTAGCGTGAAACTCGACCGTAGGATGGCTTAAACCCTGTAACGCCGCAAAATGAGGCTGGTTGGCGAATGGAACCACCGGTGTCGGAGCCTAGTGCGAAGGGGGTCATGCGTGCTGCAACAGCCGCCGTGGAGCCACCACTACTTCCACCGGGTGAGTAGTCCAAGTTCCACGGGTTGTGTGTGGTGAAGTGGCTAGAGTTTTCGGTGGATGATCCCATGGCAAATTCGTCTAAGTTGAGTTTGCCAAATAGTATGAAGCCTGCTTCACGAAGTCTTTTGAGCACAGTGGCTTCATAGGGGGAGACGAACCCGGCAAGGATTTGGGAGGCAGCATCGGTAACCATACGTGTGTCGGCCATGTTCCCTTTTACGGCCATGGGTATCCCAGCAAAGGGGGGGACAGGCTCACCGTTGGCACGTTTGTTGTCCCATTCCTGTGCGGCTTCCGTGGCACCTTCAGCGTCTATCTCTAGGAATGCACGAACGTCTTCGTCATACTCTTTTACCCTGTTGAGGTAGTAGTTTAGCAGTTCGACTGATGTTATTTGCTTGGAGTTTAGCAACCCCGATAATTCCAAAAGCGTCAGTTCTGATATTTCCATCTTGAGATTTTGCTCCCGTGGGCGAGCCTAGGCTCCCCGCATTTCTTGTTTCTGTTTCTTGCTTTGCTAGTGCGTACCAGTCCGCCAGGAATCAACAACGTCTGCCACGTTGATACACCTGAGGCGACCTCTGCTGTGCGACCCGTTAGCAGTCCGCTAGGAATCAACAACTTTAGGCACTTGGTAGTAACCGTCTTGGCTTTTGGGGGCATTGCTTAGCATGGCGTCTACCCCTAGTCGTGGTGTTTCAGTTGTTTTGTCGTCCTGATGGTTGTGTGGCGATTGCGATTGTGGTTGCGGTTGCGACAAAATCGTTGCGTAAGTATGAGCGAACGGTTCCACGTTGGATGTATCAACTTCGTTGAGTTTATTAATATGTGGCATAATTCCGTTGAGGGATTCCAACATTTCGTCTAGTGCTGAGCCTTGCAGGTCAAGCTTCGACGTTTTCGCAACTTTCATAACCTCTTCACGGGTAATATCCCTAACAAATATACTATCACCTTTTATACCCATTACAATTCTCCCTCCAAGTACAACAATAAACCATCATATATTAACACCTCAAAAATATGTTTGCAAGTTTTTTGTATGACAGGTACAATGACTACCCTGTTGAGTACTAATTTGGGTACTAATTTGACGACTAATTTGACGACTAAAACTGATACCGGAGAACTGCACACATGAACCACCAAACAACTGGAAATGCCATGGGGAAAACTAACCACAATGGCTACGATATTATCGTTGTAGGTGGTGGACACGCTGCCATTGAAGCCGCACTCGCTAGTGCACGAATGGGTGCAAAAACACTCATGCTCACAATCAATATCGACTCCATAGGAGCAATGAGCTGTAACCCCGCAATAGGCGGCATCGCAAAAGGGAACCTCGTCAAAGACCTAGACGCACTCGGAGGCGAAATGCCCAAAGCCGCCGACGACACAGGCATACAATTCAAAACACTCAATCGCAAAAAAGGACCCGCCGTTCGAGGAACACGAACTCAATCCGACAAACACCTCTACAACAAACGAATGGTTCACACCATCGCCGCCCAACAAGGACTATTTGTCAAACAGGCAATCGTTACCGACATCATTACAACAAACAACACCGAAATAACACTAAAATCAGCACCAAACAAAGTTGTCGGCGTAACAACCGACATAGCCGGAAACTTCTACGCACCACGAATTATCATCACAACAGGAACTTTCCTCAACGGCAAAGTACACATCGGACAAACAAACTACAGTGCCGGACGAATGAACGAATTCGCATCCATCGACCTACCAAAATCCATGGCAAAACTAGGACTCACCACCCTCAGACTCAAAACAGGTACACCAGCACGACTCGACGTAACAACAATCGACTTCCGACAACTACAAGAACACCCCGGCGACAACAACACAAACCCTTTCTCCTTCGACAACACCAGTCACAAAATGCAACAAATCTCTTGCTACGCAACCTACACCAACAACAATACCCACAACATCATCAAAGCAAACATGCACCTCTCACCACTATTCAGCGGACAAATCACCGGTGTCGGTGCACGATACTGCCCCTCTGTTGAAGACAAAGTGAAAAAATTCCCCTCAAGGGAACAACACATCATAATGCTCGAACCTGAAGGACTCAATAGCCGCGAAATCTACGCCAACGGCATGTCCTCCTCACTGCCAACACATGTACAACTACAAGCATACCGAACATGCAAAGGGATGGAAAACGTCGAACTCATCCGAAGTGCATACGCAATCGAATACGACGCAATCAACCCACAACAACTCGACATCACACTGCAAACAAAAACCGTACACGGACTATACTTCGCAGGACAACTAAACGGAACAAGCGGTTACGAAGAAGCAGCAACACAAGGCTTCATCGCCGGCGTAAACGCTGTACTATCACTAGACAACAACAACGAACCGTTCATACTATCACGACACGAAAGCTACATCGGCGTAATGATCGACGACCTTGTCACAAAAGGGGTCGACGAACCGTACCGCATGTTCACTTCACGTGCCGAATTCCGACTACACCTAAGGGAAGACAACGCCGAATACCGACTGCTCGAAAAAGGATACAAACTAGGACTCATTACCAAAACTCGACTAGAAAGATTCAAACTAGAACAATCCGAAATGACAAAAGAAGTGAAAAGATTGGAAAAAACCACCATCTTCGCAGACAAAAATCATAAACACGCCACAATACTCAACAAAATAGGGGCAAATATCAGCGAACACACCAAAGCAGCCGAACTACTAAAACGACCAGAAATCTCCTACAACCAGATAGTCGAACTAATAGGGGAAGCAACACCAAACGCACTACTACACCACAAACACCACCAAAGAGCCATGACACAAGCCGAAATCACAATCAAATACAACGGCTACATCAAAAGACAATGGGAAGAGATACTCGCAGCAGAACCATACGACAAAATCAACATACCAAACAACATGGACTACCACAACATACAAGGGTTACGTAACGAATTCATCGAAAAATTGGAAAAAGTACGACCAGCAACCCTAGGACAAGCATCACGTATACAAGGGGTAACACCATCAGCACTGTCACTACTACACATGCACCTCAAAATAAAGGGGCGGAGCAAAACATAACATAACCCAAAATACCGCAGAACTAGTTTAGGTAGTCCCGTCAGGGTAATGTAATGTAATGTAATGTAATGTAATGTAATGTAATGCACCCCGCCCATTCACCGCAGAACTAGTTTAGGTAGTCCCGTCAGGGTAACGTAATGTAATGTAATGTAATGTAATGTAATGTAATGTAATGTAATGCACCCCGCCCATTCACCGCAGAACTAGTTTAGGTAGTCCCGTCAGGGTAATGTAATGTAATGTAATGCACCCCGCCCATTCACCGCAGAACTAGTTTAGGTAGTCCCACGATAACACCGCCTTGCCAACAACCTCAAAAACATCCCGCTCAACACTCAACACAATATTCGTATTACTATCCTTGTCAAACAGCAGTACGCTGTTGTCGATATTCACACACCGACCAAGGTAGAGCTTATTCACCACCTTCCCAGCACGCTCCTTGATATGCAGGAGATGGATGCTGTTCTCATGCTCGATACGATTCCTGTACTTCGGCTTTTCGTAAATAATAATGCTCTTCTTATTCTTTAGTCCCACGATGGCATTTTTGCTTGCACTAATGACAAAGCACTGTCTAGCCTTAACATTAATCAGCTTATTCGGTATGCTGAGGTAGCTTTTCATCTTAGCGTCCTTCAAGCTTTCAACCATACCGTTGGCACTCTGAATCTCAATCACAGGGATGTAGCCTCCCCCCGATCTATTGCCCACCCCTGATGCAAGCATGACTCCAGCACTGTTACCACGTTCACGTTGCAAAGCATCTTGTGCCTTCAATGCGTCTACAAGACTCACTTCGCCAAAAAAATATCCCACAGGTATCTGCAGATACACCGCAATACTTCTAATAGCTTCTAGGCTTGGCTTACGTTTGTTGTGGCAGTAGTGGCTAATGGCCGACAGCGACACATCCAGCAGTTCTGCAACATCTTTACGACTTGCACCTTTCAATTTAATAGCGTCATTCAGTCTAGCCCCGAAGGTGTCACTATTAACGAATCCTTTTTCGATATCTTCTAGGATATCATTGGCTTGCACTTTCATAGTACTACTCATACTTAGCCCCTCCCGCATATTGTTTGTAATATTTATTATACAATAAATATATTTTCAATACCTTAGGGGTAGTATAATTAAGAAAACAAATAAATTCAATAGTTAGTGATATTTTTATTAAAAAACTTTAAAAGTTGATTATATGTAAACTAAGAATACAGCCACCAACACTAGCCTTGCTGAAAATGAACGGCTGGGCTATAAATGCAGATTAGTGTTTGGTGTCAATGATAATAGTTATTTCAACGTAAAACTAATTCGGTGTCGGGGTGGTGCCTGTTTATCATATTGTAAAAATTATCTACAAATATGCTATTTTGAAATTTGCTTCTGTTTCGCAGATTTGGCAACTACATCGGGTATTTTTTTTATTTTTTCTTCATAAATTGCAAAAATGTGAAGTTATATCCGATAAATGTGATTTAATTTCCCTAGATAGTTTTTATTTGTTAATTACAAATAAATGAATAATCTGTATACTTTTAATAATTAATTAATCATAAATGTAACCATTAGTCAACTATTTATCAACTTTTTTTTACGGATATTTCGGGGCAGTAGCTGGTGCTCTGCTGTTTGGTGACTAGTGGCAATACCCGTGGGCAATACCCGTCAACACAAAGCTGCTCCGCTCGGTGCCGTGCACCCTCCGTACACGCCTCGGAAGCAGTTTGCAGGTAGATATTTCGGGGCAGTAGCTGGTGCTCTGCAGTTTGCAGGTAGATATTTCGGGGCAGTAGCTGGTGCTCTGCAGTTTGCAGGTAGATATTTAGGGGCAGTAGTTGGTGCTCTGTAGTTTGGTGACTAGTGGCAATACCCGTGGGCAATACCCGTCAACACAAAGCTGCTCCGCTCGGTGCCGTGCACCCTCCGTACACGCCTCGGAAGCAGTTTGCAGGTAGATATTTAGGGGCAGTAGCTGGTGCTCTGCAGTTTGGTGACTGTTGGGCAATACCCGTCAACACAAAGCTGCTCCGCCTCCGTACACGCCTCGGAAACATTTTGCAGGTAGATGAGGGATTGTATCTTGAGGAGTCGATACGGTCGTGCGTTGCTGTTTTGTGCAATGGCGAGGGTTGTGAGTCGTAAGGCTTCTTCATAATCCATGTTCCGAAATGCCGTAACAGCCATGTCGTACTGCTCTTTGCTTGTGAGATTTTGTTGCTGTTTGCTCAGTTCTTTCTCCATTCGCGTGGCGTTTTGCATATCGTTCTGTGCTTTGTAGACACCTAGTAGTTTTTGCACTAGTTCTAGGGTTGCCCTATTTTGTGTGATAAGTTTTTCCCCCTCTTTGATTCCGTTTTCGGTATCGTTGAGCCCTAGTAGTGTTGTGGCGATTTTGCTCCCTACGACCCCCATATCTTCTGCTCGTTGACGGTTTTGGGGGGATGCTGTTGCCCAGTTTTGGTATTGTTTGTAGAGTGTTAGTGCCCCTGAGTGGTTGTTGATTGCTCCCATGGCGTTTGCGAGTGTGAGTAGTGCTTTGGAGTCGTTGCTGTTTAGGGCGAGAGCTCTTTGTGCTTCGAGTATGCTGTTGCCGTAGTCACCTTGTTGGAGGTATATGGCGGCGACATCGGCGATGGAGTTATTTTGCGGGTTAAGTACGGAGCTTCGTTGGTAGTCGGTGAGTGCCTCTTGGAAGTTCCCTTGCGACAGATAGAGTGCTGCCCGCCTCTGTAGAGCGTCTTTGTATTCGGGGTTCAGGTTGATTACTTCCGATAGGTCGTTGATCGCTTTGGCGACGTTGCCCGACTGCTGATACGCTGTGCTTCGTTGCAGATAGCTTTCCAGCTGTACGGCGATGCTTGCGGCGTTTATGTTTGGTGTGCTGTTGTTGTCGCCCCCGCCCCCCAGCAGTTTTGCTAACCCTCGGGAGTACTCTTCGATGGCTTGCTTTGTTTTGTTGTTTTCCATGTATTTGTTACCGATGCGGATGGATTCTGCTGGGGAGGAGAACGTTGTTAGGTCGGGTATGGCGAGTGTGGTTGTTGGCGTGGTTGTTTCTGCCCATGCTGTTTGTGTGGGCACAGTCGTGATGACTAGAGCCATGCTTAGCATGAGTGTAGCTGAGGCGATGTGTTGTGCGAGAGTGGTGCTCGCATCTGTGGTTCCCGCATCTGTGTGTCTAGTGTTACGCAACTTTCTTCCCCTTAAGTTTGTAGACAAACGATATTATTTCGGCAATGGCTTTGTAGAGAGCTTCCGGTATTTCGTCCCCTATTTCGGCTGTATTGAAGAGTGTTCGAGCGAGTAGTGGGTCTTCGTGTATGTGTATGTTATTTTCTTTGGCGATTTCGCGAATTCTCAACGCCATCATATTTTTGCCTTTTGCGATAACTTTTGGTGCTCTGTCCCCTTCATCGGGGCTGTATCTTACGGCAACAGCGTAGTGTGTTGGGTTGGTGATGACCACGTCCGAGCTTGGAACGTCGTCCATCATCCTTGCCCTTGCTGCGTCCATTTGTGCTTGCCGTATTTTTTGTCGTAGTAATGGATCCCCTTCCATCTGTTTGTGTTCCTCTTTGACCTCTTGTTGCGTCATTTTGAGTTGTTCCATGTGGTTCCATTTTTGGTACAGCAGATCCATGAGTGCGAGAATTATTACGACTGCACTGGCACGGAAAAACATTTCGACGACCATGCTGTAGACGAGTTGTACGGCTTCGATGAGCGTACTGTCTTGCATTAGTACTATCTCGACCCTGTTGGCGTAGAGGATGGGGAGGCATATTGCTCCCACGATGAATATTTTTGTGAGTGATTTTGCAAGCTCCACAAGTTTTGTGAGCTTAAACATGTTTCGGATCCCTTTTATTACGTTGAGTTTGGTGAAGTCGGGATTGATTGCTTTGGTTGCCCATAGTGTTCCGAATTGGACTATGTGCGACATGATGCCTACAATTGCAACAACCACCATAACGGGAATGAGTATGGTGCTTGCCACTGAGAAGGCTTTGTAAAACAGGAATAGCACCATCTCTTCGTCTAGTGTTTTGAAGTCCACGTTGAAGAAGAACAGGAACTGCTTCCCTAGCGATGTTCCCACCCATTTGCCGATGAGTACGATCATTAGTGCTGCTGCAAATAGTAGCATTGCACTTGGTAGTTCTTGACTTTTTGCCACCTGCCCTTTTTCACGGGCGTCGCTAATTTTTTTGCTAGTGGCCTGTTCGGTTTTTTCTTGTCCTTCCTGATTTTCCGCCATAGGAAACTCCCCGTCTCCACAGCCTATGCCCCTTGCTTAGCAACGCTTGCATACCTGTATTCACCCAAAAGTAGTGTGGTGATTTTAATCTTTTCCCCCATTTATGTCAATTACCAATACGCAATACTCTTTTAAATGCTCTAAAATGCTCCCATACACTTCTAGTGCCCCCCATTGTGGCTTAAGGCGGGGTGTGTTAATAAATAGTTGCAAAATTCATGGTTTGGCGTTATTATACCTGTGATTATGGTTAAAACTAGAACAGGCATAGGCTTCGACGTCCATCAGCTCGGCGACAACCGACCACTCATCTTGGGTGGCGTAACACTCCCCCACAACGAGGGCAAAGGCTTAATCGGACACAGCGATGCCGACGTTTTAACACATGCTATTATTGACGCCATACTCGGATCGGCAAATTTAGGGGATATCGGACAACAATTCCCCGATACCGATCAACAATACAAAGGGGTTTCGTCCCTAAAACTGCTCAGTGCAGTGGTTGACATGGTGGAGCTTAAATTTACCCCACAAGGTCTTCCAGGATCGAACCACCCTTATAAAATAATAAGTTATATCGATGCTCAGGTAATGGCAGAGGAGCCCAAACTAGCCCCGCACATCGCCCAAATAAGAGCATCCTTAGCAAAATGCATGCACCTGTCGGAGCAGGATGTATCAATCAAAGCAACAACAACTGAACAACTCGGGTTTGTTGGTAGACAAGAGGGTATCGCCGCCATGGCCGTGTGTACCCTAAATATACCAACATCCTGAGACATTATAAGAAAAAATATAACGCTACCCAGTATGGTTGTAAAACCAACTGAGGGCACGCTCATGACAGCACAATGACAATGACAATAACAATGCCAACTCGCAATCCACAATCCACAATCGGCAACCGTTGTCCACACTACTGCAGAGCCCAAGCCCCCCACAAAACTGCGGTGAGCAAAAATGGAAGGAACATGTCTTGTAAAATAACAGTTCTCGGTGGTGTCGGATCCATCGGCATGAACGCATACCTCTACGAAACCAAAACAACTGCCATACTAGTGGACGCTGGAATCAAATTCTTCGACGGTCGCGGAATAGGCGTTGACGGTGCCATACCCGACTTCACATACCTCAAATCCATCAAAAAGAAGCTGGAAGCCATCGTTATCACACACGCACACGAAGACCATATCGGTGCCATTCGCTACGTGCTGGATATCAAAAACATACCCGTGTACGCACCACCACTTGCCATTCAGTTTATCTCCAAAAAACTCAGCAAAAAACCGACCTTCAAAGAGTATAACGAATTCAAACGTATCAAAATCGGCGACTTCGCCCTCGAATTTATCCCCGTCAACCACTCCATACTCGATACCTACGCCATATACCTCAAAACAGGCAAATTCTCCGCGTTGCACTCCTCCGACTTCAAAATCGACAACAACCCCAACGATCACGTGCAAATGGACTTCAAACGTATCTCCCAAATAGGCAAAAGCGGACTCACATGCCTACTCTCCGACTCAACCAACGCCCTCGTCGACGGATTCAGCAAATCGGAATCATCCATCTACGACAACATGCGTGACATTGTTGCCGGACACAGCGGACGCGTCTTTGTCACCACATTCGCATCAAATATCTCACGACTCTACATGATCGCACAAATATGCGAAGAAACAGGACGTAAACTCTGCATCATGGGACGTTCCATGCTGAAAAATATCGATATCGTCAGCAAAATGGGGTACCCCGCACTCAAAAAATCACTGCTCGTTACACCACAAAAAGCCCTCTCCATGCCCGACAACAAAGTCTGCTTCCTCGTCACTGGGTGCCAAGGGGAACAAAATGCCTCCCTCTACGCCGTAACCTTCAAAGGACGCAAAGGGCTCAAAATTCGCAAAAACGACCTCGTCATGTTCAGCTCAAGGGTTATCCCCGGCAACGAAGGGGGGATCAACGACGTTATCAACCAAATCTACTACGTCGGTGCCTCAGCTGTTGTGGACAAAAATAACAACATCCACGTCTCAGGACACGCAGCCAAAGAGGAACTCAAACTACTACTCGCCATGACACGACCCAAATACTTCCTACCCATTCACGGCGACTACCGACACCTAAATATGCACAAATCCCTCGCAACCAACGGCGGTTACGTAAGTGAAAAAAACTGCATCATCCTGCCCTGTGCCTCCCAAGGGGAATGGGACAAATCAAACAACTTCGTCGGCATCAATAAAGTGCCTTGGAAAAACGTTTACGTCGACGCACACCAACGACTCACCCTTTACGATAAAGATCTGGAGGAGCGTCGCCTAATCAGTAGTGCTGGCGTACTTTTCATCAGCATCACCATGCGTAAACGTATGCGGAAAAATCAGTACACCGTGGACGTTGTTCCCGTTGGGTTCCCCATATTTATGACCGACAAAAGTAAAATTATCGACTCGGTAATGGCAATCCTCGAAGAGCATGCTCCCACCGACGGCACCATCATGCGGAATAAGGATTTCGTTAAGAATGTGAAACAGGCACCGAATCCGCATATTCCACGCCGACCTCTAGTGGAAATATCCATACAGAAACTATAACCGCCATTAGGAGCTTCTTTGGGGATGATAACCTAAGGAGAAGGAAGTCATGTTACTTATTGAGTCCATACTTGGCACTGCTTTAACAATAATTTTTAACCCTTACTTTTTGGACTTATTGCGTAGCAATGCCCACGCCACAGGTATCGTTAATTTAGACAGCTTTAGCGGTACATTAGTTGTTGGCGACACCACGTATTACCAGACATCCCTACTCTTCATCATGATTATGTTGGGGTTGCTCCTATCCCTTGCGTCCCCCCTTCGCAACGGTATCGATCTGTTTATCCTACGCTACCGCCACAAGCAGCTTGCTGCCTATCAGGAGCGTCGTCACTACATAACATTAGTGGGTACGCTCTTCCTCGGTGTTGGTTTCGGTTCGTCAGTTTTAGGTTTTGTTGCCCCTGAGGCGATGTTGTGGTTGTATATTAGTCTCTATTATGTGGGTTATTTTTCTGTGCTTGTATCTTTGATGCTTTACAGTTTGCATTCGGGTATTTCCTCATCTAGCAGTAGCCTCAGTTCGAGTTGGTTGTTTCCTGCCTCTATCTCTATTGTTGCCATTGTTGTGCTTTCCCACTTGTGGGGCACCACCCCTTTTATATGGACACTTGTTCTCTTTTTCCATATTTTGCGTCTCCCCCTTAGGGAATCATTTTACTACGCTATTTTAAGTGTAATTGCTTACTACACCTTTTACATTCTTTATGGTATAATATTTTTGAGTCATGGCATCCTCGGTTTTTCCCTAGTTCAGGTTGTATCTACTATGTTTATTGCGTTGCTTTTGGCAAGCCTACTTCGCTTTATGATGTCATCTCGCAACATAATTATTCTTAGCTTGCTGTGTTTTTATTTAGGGGTAGGGTATCTTTTATGGGTGTAGCAATACCTAAGGGTCTTTTGCATATTACTTCTGCACTGTATTCTTTTTTTTATGTTTTGGTATCCCTCTCTATCATTAGCTTTAGTAGCTCTGATAGGAGTTTTTCCACCATCGAAGTGAGCCGGTACAGCTCCAGTGTGGACAATATTTTCGGTGCACTCGGTGCCTACGTTGCCGACATGTTTTTAGTGCTCATGGGTATCGGTGCGTTCTTCATCCCCATCATAATGGCACGCCCCCTCATAATCATATGGAAACAACACAAAAATACCTACACACCCTCAGCCTACTACCTCTTGTTCAACATCGTAACATCGTTTGCACTAGTTCTCATAGTGTCGTTTACCCTCGGATTCGTATGGGGAACAACCACCTTCCTCGAATCATACCTCGCATTTGGCATTCTCGGAGCCGTGTCCAAAGTAATCTTGTCCAGCTTTGTAGGTGGCGTCGGCGGCATAATCATGGTTCTATTCCTACTGCCGTTCCTAGCCATACTATATTTATCATCATCGTTCCAAAATATCGCTCATAACCTCAAAAACCCCGCCAACCCATTCAGCAAACTCGAACACGTCAACAACTTCATCCAAGAAGCATTCGCACTAAAAGGGGGCGATCGTAAACAATCAACTCTAACACAAAAAATACAGCTAATCGTAATCGCACCCGCAATGCCAATCGCTTGGCTAGCACGAACCATCAACAACAAATGGACGAACAGATCGAAAAATATGATCGACCTCAGTGGCAACAAAAATACCCACGGCAGACAAGGGGACGGACGATCAAACGTTGCTCAAACAGAGCAACAGATGGACTACATCAGCAACACTTCGCAAACAGCATCATACAAATATGCCGAAACACTTGCCGCAAACCTCGCATACCCAACAATATCGAGCTCGAATACACTCCCAACAGGGGCGAACACAGGGGCGAACACGCAACAACCTCAGACACAGAGTGACGATCCGTACTCCTTCCACTTCCAAACACTTAACCAGCCCCCCAGCACGCCCACAGGGCACGCCAGCATGGAACATACCAGCGTGGAACATGCCAGCGTGGAACATGCCAGCGTGGGGAACGCCAGCGTGGAACACGCCAACGTGGAACACGCCAACGTGGGGAACGCCAGCGTGGGGAACGCCAACACACTCATGGGCGGACTAATCAGCCAACGACGCCATATCCAAGAGATAGGCACCGCCCCTACACCGCAACACGCAAAATCATCACCGCCAACAACTACGCCAACTGCTACAGTAACAGATACGCCAACTGCGGAAACACCTCCAACCCTTAACATTGAGGGTGCTATGCCACGAATACCCAACCAAGATCTCGCCAAGGTGCCCGACGTGAAGATGAACATGAACGTGTCACCCGTGGCTGTGTCACCCGTGGCTGTGTCACCCACCATATTTGACGCAGACAAGGAGGACTACAACCTCCCATACTCCTTCCTGCAAGGGTACACCAAGAAAAACACAAGCGACGACGACGCCTCCCTATGGGCAGAGGCAGACGTGCTCAACAAACGCCTCAACGAATTCGGCATCGGCGGACGTATCACCCATATTAGTTCCGGTCCTGTTGTTATTACCTACGAGTTTGAGCCTGCACCGGGCGTTAAAGTTAGTCGCATCACCGCATTGAGCGACGACATCGCCCTAGCCATGTCTGTTGCTAGCGTTCGCGTTATTGCACCCATCCCTGGCAAGGGTGTTGTTGGTTTTGAGATACCCCGTCGCGATCGCGAGATGGTTGTGTTCAAGCAGCTTGTTGACGATCCCATGTTTAAGGGTTCCGATGCCGACCTAAACATCGCCATCGGTCAAGATGTTAACGGGAAACCATACTTTGCCGACCTCGCCAAAATGCCCCATGTACTCATTGCGGGCACAACCGGTTCGGGTAAATCCGTTGCCATCAACACCATTATCTGCTCACTAGTGTACAACCACTCCCCCGATTACGTTAAATTTATCATGATCGATCCTAAAATGGTGGAGCTGAGTATTTACGACGATATTCCACACCTTGCTGCACCTGTTGTTACCGACACAAAAATTGCTGCCAAAGTGCTTCGCAATGTTGTGAAAGAGATGGAGCAACGCTACGCCCTCCTCAAGGATAGCCGTGCCAAAAGCATCACCAGCTACAACGCCAAAGCGGAAAACAGCGGGCTCGACAAACTCAGCTACCTTGTTGTTATTGTTGACGAATTCGCCGATCTCATGATGGTTGCAGGCAAAGAGGTTGAGCAATCCGTCATCCGCTTGGCACAAATGGCTCGTGCCGTCGGCATCCACCTCATCCTCGCCACCCAACGCCCCTCTGTTGACGTTATCACGGGGATAATCAAGGCAAATATGCCCTCACGTCTCGGTTTCAAGGTCTCATCCAAGGTTGATTCGCGTACTGTTATCGACAGGCAGGGTGCGGAGCAACTCCTAGGGAACGGCGACTCACTCTTCATCATGTCAGGACGCGAACCCATTAGGTTGCACGGCTCATTCATCAGCGAAGACGAGGTCAACAACATAGCCGACCACCTTCGTACCCTTGGTGAGCCTGAATACGACATGGCACTCATCCAGCAAGACACAACCACCCTTGGCGATGTTGACGATGACGAGCTTGATGAGAAGTACTACGATGCCGTGGATATTGTAACACAAAAGGGTTTTGCCAGCATATCCATGGTTCAACGCCACCTACGCATCGGTTACAATCGTGCTGCTCGTATTGTTGAGATTATGGAGCAGAAGGGTATTGTTGCCCCTTCCGATGGGTCATCGAAGCCCCGAGAGGTGTTACGCAAGTCGGACGATTAGCGTAACTCCTCCATGAGTATGCTCTGACTGCGATCAGCACCGATCGACAGCATAAAGTATGGCACACCCAATTCACTACTGATAAAGTTGAGGTAGTTCTTGAGCTCTTGTGGAAAGTCGTCAAACGATGTTGCATTCGTGATATCGGTCTTCCACCCAGGAAACTCTTTGTATATGGGCTCTGCACCTTCGAGCTGATCTTTATGTGATGGCAATTTGCTCACAATTGTCCCATCTTTGAGCTTGTACTCAACACATATTTTTACCGTATCAAGATCGTTTAACACGTCTATTTTTGTTAGTGCTATGTGGGTAATGCCGTTGATCATGTAAGTGTATTTGAGTGCGACAATATCCAACCACCCAACCCTACGTCGTCTTCCCGTTGTTGCACCATACTCGTTCCCCACCTCTGTTAGGTAAGCAGAGAGCTCGGCATCTTTGATTTCGGTTGGATGTGGACCTTCGCCTACGCGTGTGGTGTAGGCTTTTGTGATTCCGATAACATTCGTGAGGTGGAATGGCGACACTCCACTCCCTGAAAACACTCCGCCAATCATACATGACGATGACGTTACGAACGGGTATGTGCCGAAATCGATATCCAGCAACGCACCCTGTGCCCCCTCCACCAGTATGCTTTCCCCTTGTGACACACTTTCGTTGACCATGTACTCAGTGTCAGCAATGTATGGCGACAACACTTCACCATACCCCAAGGCTTCGTTCAGCACTTCGCTGTAGTCGATGGGTTTCGGTGGGTTGTCCATTTGTGAGGTATCGTTGTTTCGCAGGAACGACTCTACTTGCTGGTTAACAGCTTGTACACGCCGTTTGAGTTTGTGTTCGAGGACTTCGATGTTGAGTAGGTCGTCAACACGAATCCCTTCGCGTGCGATTTTGTCTGCATAAGCGGGTCCAATCCCTTTGCCTGTTGTGCCGATTTTGGCGTCACCTTTGAGGAATTCGTTCATGTTGTCCAGCACGCTGTGGTAGGACATTACGAGGTGTGCCCTTGATGAGACGAATAGGCGTCCTTGCGTATTTATGCCATCGTTGTGTAGCAGAGCCATTTCGCTTATGAACGAGGGCACCGAGACAACGGTTCCGTTGCCGATAATGTTGACGGTGTTTTCGGAGACAACTCCTGAGGGCAGGATATGTAGTACATGTTTTTTGTTTCCGATGTGAATGGTGTGTCCTGCGTTGTGTCCCCCCTGCACCCTTACGACTACGTCGTATGTTGAGGCAACATAGTCCACCACCTTCCCTTTCCCTTCGTCGCCCCATTGAGTTCCTAAGATAACATCCATCGCCGTTGCCTCCAGCCTACTTTTGTTTCGCTACATTGTGTTTAATTAATCGTTCATTACCATATTTTATGCAGGACAGCCTTCCCCTTCCCACAAGGGTTCATTCTACACCATTTATAAAACTATTACAACAACACAAGCACACATAATGGTAGTTTGACAAAGATGGTAACGTGTTATAGTATCAAAGGTATGTATTGGAAAAAAAATCGAATTAAGTATATTTCTCGCCTCATCACCAACTATGTCCTGGAAATGAGTGTTGGCGAACGACTACTGATAATCTCCGAACGCGACAACAACAAAAACCTTCGTGCAACCGCTTACTCACGCCTAATCAACAAACACATCAGATCAAAGTTTAAAAATGTCAAACTCCTAGAATACACTGCACCACACACACATGGCGTTTTCCGTGTCAACGAACCCTCGGAAACCGTTTGGGAAACCGTTTTTGGTGACGACTTCAAAGTTACACTCCCAAGGGACGCATACCAAACCATCATACGTGGACACCTCGGTACACGACTGCAAAGCCTAGTCTATCGTGCCGCCAGTGCACACGATCGACGCTACGACATAATACTGCACCTCGGAAGTAGCAACCTCGAACTTAGCCTGTTGCAAACCCTATTCACCACCGTCCAAGGGGGACGACTAATGAGTATCAACAACATGAATCGATTCTCCGAAACAAAAACCGCTCACCTCGATCTGTTCGAACGGAAAATACAGTACATAACCTCCAACATCATCAACGCCGCACAAACAATCATCACTAACTCAGAAGGCACAAACCTGAAACTAACCTGCTACCGTAGCACACCACACAAGTCCAACCTCGTCACAGCCCGAACACCCGGACACACAGCACTCCTCCCCGCACCATACCTCACCCTAACACCCAGCCACATCAACCTCAACGGCACAATGGAAGCAACACTCATCAACCACGAAGACGTTCTGCTCACACTACACATCACCAACAACATGCTCAGCAATATTGCCGTACGCAAAAATACAGCCGTCAACAAATACCCCACTCTCAAACAATTCAAACGAGACCCCTTTTTACGCGATGCCCATGAGATGAAATACCTCAAAAAACCACTCTTCACCACACTAAATATCATGGAAACAGAACCATACGAATACCTCAACTACAAAAAAACCCGACACGATCCCCTAAACATCCACTCCAACCTATTCCTCAACATTACGTTCAAACACGAACTACGATCATACACATTCAAAAGCAAACCCGTATCCATCGAAATATCGAAAAATAATAAAAAAACTGTTAATATCGTTTTGAATACCGTAAACTAATCACAATACGCAGATGCAAATAATTACAAAAAATTGAACATGGTGACTATTATGACAACAACGGGCACAATAAAAATACCCCACATACTGCCACTCTTCACAATAACCCCAATCATAACCATCAGCATACTACTCATATCCATAGGGAACATGGCGTATGGCGAAACACCAACTCTCAACCAAAGCACTATCACACTCAACAACTTCGTCGCAGTGGCAACAGAAAACGCATCCAACGTGAGAATAGCCGAAGCCGATCACCGAAGTGCCATCGGACAACTCATCGGCGGAACATCACCACTACTACCACAAGTTAGCATCCGCGATACACAGTTCCTACACTCCGAAACACCCGCACAAGCAGCACTCATCGAAACACAAGGCGATCACAATACACAACTCAGCGTCTCCATGTCACTGTTCAACGGCTTCGGCAACGTCATCGGACTGTACGCCGCTTACCAAGGTGCATCAGCCGCCAGCGACTCACTTGTCGCAGCCAAAGAAGACGCACGCTTCAACGCTCAAACCACCTACATCGCAGCACTACGGGCACAAGATAACCTCAAAGTTGCACGCGAAGCCGAGCTAATGTCGAAAGAACAGTTCGCCAACTCACAAAACCTCTTCCGATCCGGACTCATTACCAAAACAGAACTACTCAACTCCGAAGTAAACTACCTCGCATCACAACAAAATACCTCCCTCGCACAACTAAACTACAACTCATCCATCTACAACATGGAAAACCTCGTACTGCAAACACTCCCATACAACGTCGCTCTCACCAACATCCCCATCCCAAGAGTCAACAACTACAGCTACAGCCAACTAGAAGAGATGATGATCAATAACCGTAGCGAACTCATCGCTCTCAGCAAATCCGCCAACGCACAAACATCCCTCGTCTACAGAAGCATCAGCAACTTCCTACCAACAGCAGGACTAACATACACCAAATCACTACAAGGCGACTCCATCGCCTCACCCGGCGACCTGCTCGATCAACAAGAAGGCGTCGCTTTCGTCATCAACTTCGACATCTTCAAAGGGTTCGCAAATGTGGCAAACCAACAAACCTCCATGGCAAACGCCTACAGAGCCAAACACCAACTCATCGCCCTCATACAAACCATGAGAACACAACTCAAAACATCCCTGGAAACATACTCCATCAGAAAAGGGCTCTACACCACATCACAAAAAAAACTGGAAACAGCAACCCTCTCATACCAAGACGCATCACGACGCTACAAAGAGGGCGTCATCACACAAATACAACTACTGCAATCATTCACAAACCTCGTAAACTCACAACGCGAATTCAACAACGCAAAATACGACATCATACTCAGCATTTTTCAGCTGGAACGTGCCACACAAACCGTATTACGCGTAGACGCACAACGGTAGCAACACGATCACGGTCGTAGCACGGTCACGGTCGTAGCACGGTCACGGTCGCAGCATGGTCGCAGCACGGTCGCAGCACGGTCGTAACACGATGCTAGGCTTACGCCCGACCCGTGCCCCGACCAACATGTTGACGAAATGTACAAAAGTTTGCCCCAACATATTGCAATAATAGTGTTGACAAACTATATTGATTTTTGTACAATGTTGGTTCACGACCGCGACAAACCTCTTCACGGGGGAACGGTCTGTGTTAACAAAACAATTTATAACTTTAAGCCTCACCGCTTAAACAAATAAAAATGATGAAAAAGTGTGTACTACACACGGGGGCAGAATTATGTTTGCTGTTGTCGAAACTGGTGGCAAACAGTACACCGTTCAAGTTGGCGACACTCTAAAAGTAGAGAAACTCAACGCAGAGGTCGGTGACGTACTGAAACTAGACAAAGTTCTTTTGGTTGGCAGAGAGGTAGGAACGCTCATTGGGCAGCCTATCGTTAAGGGTGCACTCGTGGAAGTGCATGTTCTCGCACAAGAACTCGGAGACAAAGTACTTGTCTTCAAAAAAAGACGTAGAAAAGATAGTAAGACGCTCAAAGGGCATAGACAACACTTCACTTTACTCAAAGTGCAAGCTATCACCGTCTAACCCCACGACTGTTCTTGCCTCATAAGGAGGGCTCTCATGGCTCATAAGAAAGCTGGTGGCTCTACGCGTAACGGTAGAGACTCACAATCGAAACGCCTCGGCGTAAAGAAATTCGGCGGTGAACGTGTTGTTGGTGGTAATATTATTCTTCGCCAACGCGGTACCCCCGTTAAACCTGGATTAAATGTTGGTGTTGGACGTGACCACACTCTGTTCGCATTAACCGACGGGTTTGTAAAATTTGAGAAGAAGGGGCGTAAGGGTAACTTCGTATCCGTTGTTTCGTCTGCTTCTTAGCAGAGTGGACGCTTGACCGCCTCGACGATTGGACGCAAGATAACTTCGTATCCGTCCATTAATTATAAAAAGGGAATCCTCGGGTTCCCTTTTTTAGTGCCCATAAACCTGAGATGCTTGGCGGCTGTGTCCGCGGTCGGTGGTTGCGTCGGCTGTGTCCGCTGATGGCTGATGCTGATGCTGGTTGCGTCGGCTGTGTCGGTGGTCGGTGGTTGCGTCGGCTGTGTCCGCGGTCGGTGGTTGCGTCGGCTGTGTCGGTGGCTGTGTCCGCGGTCGGTGGTTGTGTCCGCTGTGTCCGCGGTCGGTGGCTGTGTCCGCTGATGGCTGATGCTGATGCTGGTTGCGTCGGCTGTGTCGGCGGTTGTGTCCGCTGTGTCCGCGGTCGGTGGTTGCGTCGGCTGTGTCCGCGGTCGGCTGATGCTGGTGCTTAGTGCCCAACAGTGCACATCCTAACCGTAGTTCTTCATGATATTCTCCACCGCGAGCCTCAACGCCATATCATCTTCGAGCATCCCCTCAACTTTGTTGATTGAGTGCATTGCTGTGGTATGATTTTTGCCGAAGAGTGATCCTATCTCCGAGTACGATAGTTCCAGTATGTTTCTCAGAGCATACATGGATACTTGCCTTGGCACGCTGATGGATTGTTTTCGTGATGATCCTTTGATGTCGATAATTTTGACGTTGTAGTATGCGGCGACTTTGCGGATGATATCGTCGGCGGCAGGTTTTCCAGCGGCGAACCCTTTTGTTAATTCGTCTTTCATTATTTCTTGCACGAATGCGATGTCGATTTTTCGTCCTTTGAAGGAGGAGTAGGCGTGCAGTTTGAGTATTGTGCCCACAACTTCGCGAATATTTTCGAATTTGATATTGTATGCCATGAAGAGTGCGGTATCGTCGTCGATGTAGACCCCTTTGAGTATGGAGCGTGTTGTGATGATGGCTGCGAGTTCTTCGACTCCGGGCATCTCTATTTGCACGGATAGTCCCCAGCTGAATCGGCTTTTGAGTCTATCTTCGAATCCTTCTAGTCGTTTCGGTTCTTTGTCGCTTGTGATGATGATTTGTTTGTTCGATTCGTACAGGTCGTTGAAGAGGTAGAAGAATGTTTCGGATGTTCGTCCTTTGCCGCTGATAAACTGAATATCGTCGAAGAGTAGTATGTCGATGTTGCGATATTTGTCGTTGAGTTTGTCGTAAGTGTTTGTTCGTGATGCGTGCACAACTTCACGTGTGAACTGTTCGCCGTCGACACAGAGCAGGTTGATTTTGGGGAATTTTTCGAGGACAGCGTTACCTGTGGCATGCATGAGATGTGTTTTCCCGAGCCCAACGCCTCCGTAGATGACTAGTGGGTTGTATGTGTGGAAGTTGCCTTCGCTAACGGATTCGCACATGGAGAACGGAAACTGATTGGATGAGCCACGCACAAAGCTTTCGAATGTGTAGGCACTGCTGAGTCCTGTGTTGTGGTTTTTGGTTGATCGGAGAGCACCTTCGTCGGCGTGTCCTCTGTCTCTGTCTGCGTCGTCGCGACGATGGTGTTCCGCGTGAGGCGAGTCCGCATTATCGCCAGAACCAGCACCTGAGCCAGCACCTGAGCCAGCACCTGAGCCATCGCCGGAGCCATCGCCAGCATTGCGATGGTTGGTATTGCCTACCTGTGTTGCCATGGAGGTGTGTTCGGCTAGGTGTAGTGTTGGCAATTCGTCTTGTGTTACGTAGTATATGGAGTTGATTTCGATGAGGTTGTCGTAGAATGCTTTTCGGATATCGTCTTCGAAGCTGTCAGCAATCATCCCTGTGTAGAATTTGTTTGGTACGAGGAAAGTGATTGTTGCGTCTTTGGGTCTATTGTTGATGTCCGCGATTTTGAGTGGTTTTATCCACCTTGTTACCATGTCGTCGTCCATGTATTTGCTAATGCTTTGCAGCATGAGTTCGAAAAGGGAGTCGTTCCCTGCAAAATTGCCGTCATTGGTATTCACTGGGAAGCCCCCCGTTCAGCTATGTTGTTTTTTTTGTTCGCGGTTTGGTTGTTTTGGGTTTGGTTTCGGTTGGTTTGGTTTTGGTTGATTTGGTTTCGGTTTCGGTTGATTCGGGTGTTTTTTTGATTAGTCGTCCGTTGCTGTCTAGTAGAATGTCGTATTTTGTTCGCACAACTTTTTCTATTTCGTCAGCGATTTCTTTGTTGTCCATGAGGTATTGTTTGGCACTTTCGGAACCTTGTCCTATTTTGGTGTCGCCCATTGAGTACCATGATCCTGCTTTTTGGATTGTTTCGAGTTCGATACCGTAATCGAGTAGCATGGATTCGCGGCTAACGCCGTGTCCGTAGATAATTTCGCATGCTGCTTGTTGGAAAGGTGGTGCGACTTTGTTTTTGACAACTTTGATGTTAGTTTTGTTTCCTAGGACAGCGTCTTTGTCTTTGATTGCTGTTGATCTTCTTACTTCGAGCCTGATTGAGGAGTAGAATTTGAGTGCGTTTCCTCCTGTTGTTGTTTCTGGGTTTCCGAAGACCACGCCTATTTTGAGTCGTATCTGGTTGATGAAGATGAGAGTTGTGCCGGATTTGGAGACGATGGCAGTGAGTTTGCGTAATGCTTGGCTCATGAGTCTTGCTTGCACTCCCATGTGTGAGTCGCCCATGTCGCCATCGATTTCGGCTTGTGGAACGAGTGCTGCCACGGAGTCGACGACGATGATATCCACAGCACTGCTACGCACTAGTGTTTCGACGATTTCGAGTGCTGCTTCGCCGCTATCGGGTTGTGATACGAGTAGGTTGTCCACGTCTACCCCTATGGCTTTTGCGTATTGAGGGTCGAGAGCGTGTTCGGCGTCGACAAATGCTGCGACTCCGCCGAGTTTTTGTGATTCGGCTACAATGTGGAGTGCGATAGTTGTTTTGCCGCTAGATTCCGCGCCGTATATTTCTACGATACGTCCTTTGGGTATGCCGCCGACCCCTAGGGCAACGTCTAGTGCTAGTGCTCCTGTGGGGATAACTTCCATCCCTGTGTTGGCGGATTTGTCACCTAGTCTCATGAGCATCCCTTTGCCGAAGTCTTTTTCGATCTTGCTCATGGCAAGCTCCAACGCTTTTTGTTTGTCTTTGTTGTCCATAAAAACAGTACCTCAATAGTAATCCACAGTGCATCACAGGTATGAAATTTTCATTCAGATATTTGTGTTGTATCGTGGTAGCTTCTAGTGCACGTCATTGTAGCACATAATACGCAAAAATAATATAGATTATGGATGACTTGTGCAATATTTACAGCACAGGGTTAGCGTTATTCGTAAACGTCAACACTCTTGACCCCAATAGCGTAGGCATCGGTAATAAACTTGGATACTGAGGGGTATTTGACTTCTACAATAAATACCGCTTCCTCTTCAAAAGTTTTGGACATAACCCTCACGTTGGAGCTATTTTGTGCAAGGAGGTACTGGAATCCGTTTACGACATTGTAGGGCATGGTGGCCATAACCCCTATCATCTCCACAAACTCCACAAGATCCGTGACCGATAAGGCTTCCACAACAGCACCGGAATATGCACGAATAAGACCACCTGTGCCAAGTTTTGTGCCGCCGAAGTATCGTGTTACGACAACAGCAACCTCACGCATCATCCATTTATCAAGGACGTTGAGCATGGGTGCCCCCGCTGTTTGGTGCGGTTCGCCATCGTCGGAGTACCCCATTACGCCGTCTTGAATAAGGAATGCTGAGCAGTTGTGTGTGGCCGTACTGTGTATCTGTTTGATTTCGCCGACAAACGCTTTCGCCTCCTGCACAGACGACACTCTGGCCATATTGGTAATAAACTTGCTCTTTTTGATGACAAGCTCACAGGGGGATGGACGCCCCACGATTGTTAACTGCTCATTCTCGTGCTCGTGCTCATTCTTCTTATTATTGGTCGCTGCAGACCTCTCTTCACCTTTCAAGACGAACAACTCCTTCATGGTCGTAAATATTAACTACACAAATAATAATTCATTATACAGGAAACACCGCACCTCGCAATACAATTTATTTCCACCAACAACACACCCAACAACCCCCACAAAAACTATTCTCGACTGCTCCATGACTTAAACATGGCAAAAACATGGCAAAACGGTGTATTTACTTTTATGTGGGTTGTGATGTATACTAAGACGATAAAAACAAAAATACAGAAACTCTCAAACAGAAACCTGAGGCATGGCTCTATGAAACAACAGGCACTCCCGAATCTCAAAAAATACGCCCTACTACCCGCAACACTAATCACCATACTAATAATACTTACCAGCTGCGGCGGATCCAGCGTGTCCATCAACAACAAAGACAAACCCATCTACTTCAAACCATACAACGTTCAAGTCGGATCCTTCCAAAACGTCAACAGTGCCGTCAACCTACAACTCAAACTAAACAATCTCAATGTCGACGCATACTACTTCAAAGGGAAATCAGGGAAGTACCACGTTATGTTCGGAAACTTCTTCACCAAATTCCAAGCAACAAAATACGCACGCAAATACAAAAAAGACGGACTCTACAACAACTTCACAATCGTAACACCCATCTACAACCCTGGCGAAACACTCTCAACCGGAACCAAAAACCGTGCCCGAAGAGATATCACAGCATCAGCAGGATCATACATCGGAACACCATACCTATGGGGCGGCACAAACTCATCCGCAGGATTCGACTGCAGCGGACTAACTTACACCGTCTACGCACAAAACGGCTTCAAATTACCACGAGTAGCAGCCGAACAATTCAAACAAGGGAACTTCGTACCAAGAGACCGACTACGTGAAGGAGATCTCGTCTTCTTCGCCACATCCGGTGGGAAAAAAGCCTCCCATGTGGGCATATACGTCGGCAACAACAACTTCATTCACGCACCCTCATCAGGCAAAAATGTGCAAACAACTTCCATGGACAACCCCTACTTCAAAAAAATATACCTCGGAGCAAGAAGCTACATCTAAACAAACAACAGCAAGGAGGCTGAAACATGAACCTTGACATACTGCACTCCCCATGGCGTGGCAAATATGTTGCCAGGGACAAATCTCAAGACGAATGCGTATTTTGCCTCGCACCAATGGAAAACAACCAAAACAACAACACCAACAACCTCGTAGCACACAAAGGGGAACACTCCTACGTCGTCATGAACCTATACCCCTACAACAACGGACACGTCATGGTCGTACCATACATACACGAAAATACCTTCCACAACCTCAACAACAACACCATCGCCGAAATGAACAGACTCGCTATGGACATCACAAAAGGACTCACCACCAAAATGAACGCACACGGATTCAACATCGGATTCAACATCGGAAACGCCGGCGGTGCAGGCATCGCAGACCATATCCACATGCACATCGTACCACGATGGCAAGGAGACACAAACTTCATGCCTGTACTCGGAAACACTCGCGTTATCTCACAAAGCATGGACGAAAGCTTCAAAATTATACAATCAATCTTCAATAATACCTAACACGGAGGACAAAATGAAAATCGCACTAACACTACTCAAAATTCTCGTAATCTCTTACCTATTCCTATTCTCATACCTAAACTACAACTCTGTCAATGTTGTACTATTCACAAACATCGGACCTCTAACAAACCTCGAACCCATCTCAATGCCACTATTCGTCGTTGTATTCGCATCATTCGGTGCAGGACTACTACTAAGCATCGTCTACATCTCAATCAACAAAGTAAAAGCTAGGGTCAACGAATACAAACTCAACAAAACTATTCGCACCAAAGACAAAGAGATTTTCGCACTGAAAGAACGATTCCTCGCCACAGACAAAAAACAAAGCAACACCGGTGCAATGAACAACCTCAGCCTCGGACTCAAAAACAAAACCTCCAACAACAAAATCACCGACAACAAAATCACCGACAACAAAACAACAACGCAAACCAATACCAATACCAACAACATCGACCTCAGCGTAAATGCCGACGTCGCACCAAATGTTGACTCCAACAAAAAATCCAACAAAAATACTAGCAAAGACGAAAACAAAGACGAAAACAAAGACGCTAACAAAGACGCTAACAAAGACGCTAACAAAGACGCTAACAAAGACGAAAACAAAGACGCTAACAAAGACGCTAACAAAAAATCCAAAAACAAGAAGGATAATCAAAAAACTAAAAAAAATATGGGGTACGCAAGCAAAAAAGGTACCCAAATCTAACACCAACCACAACACCGAACATCAACACCGGAGGAACCACAATAATGTTCAACAAAAACAACAACATCACTCTGGACAGCACCCTGTTCGAAGGACTACTGCACTCCCTCGAAGGGAACGACCAAAAAACTCTAGCCTACATCGAACGAAACAAACAACTCATCACCACAAACCCAAACCTCTACCTAATGTCCGCAATAATACTCCGAAACAACTCCATGCACAAAGGTGCCGCACTCATCTGCGAAGACATCCTGCGTAGCGGATCACCACTCTACAGCGAACTATCACGAAACCTCAAAAACCTCGCCACCAAAATCGCTTTCGAAAGCTTCTTCGAACTACAACAGTACGACAGTGCTCTGCACTACCTCAAACAACTCGACAAACAACACATCACTGTCTCAATACGAAACCAAATGTACGAAACCTACAAACAGCTAGGACAGTTCGATAATGCCGAAAAAGCACTGTCGCACCTAGAAGCGATAACAGGGGACGCCAAACCCACAGATCACATGGATATCGCAATCCAAAAAGTGCTCAACACAAAAGGGAACGGACGTGGACGCGGATTGCAAAAACTGCTGGTGCAATACGAAAACAACCCCACAATACACTTCGAACTCCTCAAACACTACATCGAAACCGAAAAACCTGCCAAATTCCAGCGTCACATGGACAAATACCTCAACACACCACTATTCACCGCCGGCTCACTACTGGAATCCGTTCACAGACTGATGGCACCCACCGAAAACAACTACACCATCAAAGCATGCCAAAAATATGTCAACAGCAACGACAACAACAACAGCAACCCCTACATCTATCGCTACTACGCCTCCAAATTGATGGATCTGCAGAAATTTGTGCAAGCTCGTGAGGTTCTCACCCAGTACACATCGAAACACGGACATGAACACGGCGTACACGCACTAATGACCGAATACGCCTCCATAACAAGGGGGGAGTAGGTGTCGCAAACGATCTAAAATATTAGAAATGTGTTTTACTATTGGTAACAAAACATTAGTTTATAATAAATATTAAATTGTAAGATATACTCTGATGTATTGTTTTAGGGGTTCTTTCCCCACCACAATAAAATTATAAAGACGTGTTTACTTTTAAATTAATAGGTGCTACACTGCAGTATTAAATCCATGTATTTTTACATGACAACACGTGGGTTACGCCATATTTATTGGTACTGCCGCTACATTATTCCGCACTGCACCGTGTCGCTGCATTATTCCGCATTACACTGCACCGTGCCACTGCCTTAACCTGCACTACCTACCCTGCACTGCCCCCCACCCCGTTGCATGCTAAATCTACCTAGTAGGTGCCTATGCTTAAACGAACAACCCCCCTAGCCCCATGGCGATGGCAACAGTCATGGCGTTTCTCATATCAAGACAATTTTGGCAAGCTCTCTGCTGCTATTATCGCTTCCATTGCTGTTTTGCCCATCGCTGGTGCACTCATTCTTGTTGGTTGCGTCGGCAGTGTTTTCACGCCGAGTTTTTCATCGGCTCAGTCCCTCTCCCAACTAGTTGGCGGTACTGGTTGGTGGATACTGGGCAATATTAGTGTTATTTTCGCTATTATTATCGGTGCGGCATGGTCTCGCAGTGCTCTTGCTGGCGGTGCTACTTCACTGTTTATTTTTATTTTGGTCAACTATTTTACTGGTCTTATTTTTGGGATTACCAAGGAGATGCTCTCTGTTAGTTCCATATTTATTATGTCCATGCCCCATACGATCCAAACGCCCCTTCATTTCATTAGTGTTTTCGGTTTCCCTGCGTTAGATATGGGTATTCTTGTTGGTATTGTTTCGGGTGGTCTTGGTGCATTTGTTTACAGTCGTGCGGTGTTATTTACATCGGTATCGTCCCCTTCCCCTTTTATATTGAGTCGCTTCGTCTTGGTGGTTTTTGTTGCTATCATCGTTTCTATTTTGACTAGTGCCCTATTTTCGACGGTTCTGCCTTTTGTTCAGTACTTCGTTTACGCGACCAACGATACTGTTTTGCATCATTTGTCTACCTTCCCGCACCTGTCGTTATTTGTTTATGGTTCCCTTACTCATGCTCTTTCCTCTGCTGGTCTTTATCCTATCAGCTCCATTGAGATTAGTTACGGCTACCTGAACGGTATGTACACCGTTGGTGTGGCTGGTGGTGGTGTTAGTGATACTGTTCCTTTGGTTCAGAGTGGCATAGCTCCTAACATGCTGTCAGATTTCGCCCTTGCGTCTGCTATCCTTGCCATCTACCACTCCATCCATCGTAGTGTTCGTTCCTCTTACCGCATAATTTTCCTTGGTGGCTTTTTCACCATCCTTCTCACTGGCTACACTAGTACCATCGGTTTTTTGTTAATCTTTTTGTCTCCTATTTTGTATGTTGTGCATATTTTATTTTCGGGTTTGGGTTCTGTTGTGTCGGATTTGGCTCATATTCACATCCACTCCGATAGTCTTCTGCTTATGTTTAGTGCGATCCCTTCCATTGTTGATGGTGGTTTTGGTGGTTCCCTTTTCCGCCTTGTGTTCGTGGGTATTTTGTACAGTATTTTTGTGTACACCACGTTCCGCGTTCTCATTGCGAAGTTGAGGATTAGTGCCCCTGGCAAGGGTTTCAACGTTATTCTTTCGACGTTAAACCCTAAGGTGCCTACCACATGTTCTTTGGGGGAGGATAGCGGTCGGTTTTTCGATATTAAAACGGGCAAGATAAATGGTGTGCATACTGCTTCGTGGGCGTATGGGTCTCGCAGCAAGGGGCTAGAAGATGCGATCACCAAAGATGCGATCACCAAAGATGCGAGCACCGAAGATGCGAGCACCGAAGATGCGAGCACCGAAGACGCGAGCACCAAAGATGCAGTTCTCTCCTACGCGGATATTAGCCACGCCCTAGGTGGTCGGGAGAATATTGTCAGCTTGAGCACATTCCACAACACCATCGTTGCCGCTGTGGTGAATAGTAGTCTCGTTGCGGCTTCATCCCTTTGGAAGTTAAACCTTGGAGCTACTGGTATTATTGTTCGGGGGAACACTGTGCAGATTCTTTACACAGGCAAGTGTGCTACCGCCTTGTCGTCATTGGTTCGGGAGTCCAGCTCGGGACACCACGATCATGTTACCACGCCCATGTTCCCTTAGGGTGTTCGTTGTCTGTAGATGTTTGCATACACCCTAAACTTGTTCCAGTACTTCGGATCGGTCAGGTCTGCCCCTAGTGCCCCGTTCATGTAGCGTTCTTGCACCGTGTGTAAGGCGTCTACCCCGTTTTGTCCCTCTTGAAACGCTTCGTACATGTATTGCGTCATGAAGATGCGACTACTTTCGTCTGCGTCCGCAACGTTTCTCAGCAGTGTCGATGCTTGTGCGAAGTAGAGTGCTGTTGGGATAGATCTTACGTTGCCCATGTTCCATCGGAAGTTCGGCGTATCTACGCAATTTGGCATAACGATAATGTTGCCCCCCAGTGGTAGTCCGGAGAGTTCGCTGTACCTCATGAAGTACTGTGACGGTTTCGCATGTTTCCCTGCAACTCCCCCAGCATCGTTGCCAGTATCCTCGTTTCCAGCGAAGGGTGCTGTTGTTTCAAGGTAGCTCAGCATACCTGCACCACCAAACTCACGGCACTGATTGAGTATTACAGTGTTTATGTAGTGGTAGTCCTCGGGTAGGGAGATGTTTTGTATGCTTTCCACGGTATCGTCGAGGCTTTCGTTTAGTATGATGTTGTTGGTTGAGATTATTGCTAGTCTGCTGTTTGGTATGTATCTACTGAGTCCTTCAGCGGTCATTTTTGGTGGTAAGATTTTCTGTGTATTCCCGTTATTTCTCATTTTCAGGGAGTTGTACAGGGCCCCAAGAGCCATGTTTCCTTCAAAATAGTTTGTTGTTACCCCCATGTGTGTGGCTTCTTCCAGTGCTAGCAGGTATGTTGATACATTTTCGATATGGTAGTTTTTCCCTTTGGCTGCCACCCCCTTGTCTGCCACGACGACTGTTCGGTTTAGCTGTCGCCTTGCCTCCACATATTTTGGTTCAGCTCCCAGAGGTGCAATGGATGGGGTGTAAACTATCCTGTTGGACTGTGCTAGCAGGGTATTGTCCTTTCTTTGTAGCATTTCGAAATCTATTTGGCTGTATACCGATACGGCGTAAAACCAGATTACTTTGCCCTCAAGCTGTTTGTCTGCTTCGTATGGTTGCATCAGGTTTTGGTAGAGGAGTTGGCTGTTCTGCGGATTTCTCTGATTGCCGATAATCTCTGCCCCTCGAGCGATATCGGTGTAGGGGTAGTCGAATCGGTATGGTGTTGGTGAGGAGAGCTGTTCGACGAGTAGTGGTTGTAGTGTTGTTTTGAGTTTGCTCCCCTTGGTTTTTTGCAGGGGTAGGGCGACAATATCACCTGCGACTGTTGTACGTGTAATGGTTATGACTGCTGTGTCTAGTAGTCCGTCTTGTGTGTTGACGTCCGCGGGTAGGAAGGCGAACATTATTTCGCTACTGTTGAGTGCTTGTTGCAGTGTCTTTAGGTTAAAGTTTGCGTACCCTTGTGGTAGGTCTAGGAGGTTGAGGTACTCGCCAGCTCTGAGAGCTGTTACTGTGTCGTTGTTTCTGATTGCGGATGCTATTTTTAGGTGTTGTATCTGCCTAATCATGGTTTTGTATCCGTCCACCACAGAGACGTTCCCTTCGCCGATAAGTTTTTCTACAATTCTTGTTGCTGAGTTTGCGTTTGTGATGCTGTCGGCGAAGTTGTTGGTGTAGTATTGAATGGCAGCTTTGGTGTAGAGGTCTTGTGCGACAAGTATGTTGTCGCCATTGTTTCCGCCCATCTTTCTGTCGATGTTATGAGCTATTTGGATGTTGCTCATTGCGGCGACATAGTTCCCCCCTTTGAGGTTTGCTACTGCGTAGTTGTATCGGCTATTGGCTTGCATGATTTGGTTTGTGGTTGAGTTGTAGTAGTCCACGGCATCGGCGAGTATTTTTGTTCCTTTGTCGAGGCTCCCTTCTAGAATGTAGAGTGCTCCCAGCGATGTTGCCACTGTGTAGTCTTGCCTTAGGTTGAGTGATTTTTCCAGCAGTGCAATACTTTGTTTCACGTCACCCATGGCTTTGTAGCCGAGTCCTAGTCGTTCGTAGATGTATGGTTTTTGGTTACCTTGCCCATATTTGTCGCTCATTTTGAGGGCTGTGTTTAGTGTGTTTGTTGCTTGCGAGTAGAGGTGTAGTGTTAGGTAGGTATTCCCTAGGGTAGTGTAGACTTCTGTTACTCGTTTGTCTTTGAGGTTGTTGAGTGCAACAATGGCTTCTAGTGCGTATATTTCTGTTTTGGTTGTGTCCCCCATTTCGCTGTACGCTGTTGTTAGTTTGTAGTAGGTGTCTCCTAGTGTGATGCTGTTTTCGTCTTTGTCTTTTGCGGATAGCCCCACACCTTGAGCATTTTTGATGGTACTGATTGCTGCCATGTAGAGTAGTGTGGCGTTGTGTAGGTCGTTGTCGTATCGGTATGTGTCCCCCTTCTCCACGTACAGCTGTGCTTCGAGTGTTGTGTTTTGCTGTTCGATGGCAAACTGCACCCTTTTGTCGGAGATGTAGAGTGCTTTTTCGTACTCCCCGATGAGTCGGTAGATGTTGATGAGCTTCCTGCTTGAGGGGAGGTAAACGTCGCTCATCTCCGCTGAAACCACAATGTCGATGGCGTTTTCTAGGTTCATGGCAGCGTTGTAGTAGCTACCGATCCCCAAGGATGATTCTGAGAGCCCCATGTACGATCGACCTAGTAGTTCTAGGTAGCCGTGATTTTTGGCAATACTAATGGCGTTGCTAAACGACCGGTACGACGCACTGTAGTCGTTGTTGTCCAACTGAATCACACCTTTTTGATAGAGGGTTGTGGCTATCATGAAATCGTTTTTGTCTCGCTGATAGTAGTTCAACGACCTGTTTAGCGTTACCAGTGCTTCCTCTTGATCACCATGCTTGGACTGCTCCTGAAACAGTCGCCAATTCACGGAGCGTGCAAACGGCTCTTCATTGATTTCGTCAGCAAGATTTATCGCACTTAGCAAAGCTTGTTGCCCCTGACTAATCATGTTTTCGGCGATGAGTGCGTCGCCTAGGATGTAGTACGACTCCATTTCGGCACGTTTGATACTCTCCTGCGTGGCACCATCTACCCCTGAGTCCACCCCTTCATCTACCTCAGCAAACCTACCCTTTGCACGGTATCGCCCTAAGTTGTCCAACGCCGAATTAATGTGGGCAATGGTGGCACCCGTGTTGCCCGTAAGGTAGAATGAATACGCCGCCGAATAGTGTATTGCGAATAGTTTTAGGTTGTCGGGTCTATCCGTTTTCTCAATCTGGATTGCCGCATCCGCAAACAGTTTCCCCGACTTTTTATATTTACCCTCAGCAAAATTCTCATTGGCATCGTTCAAAGAGCTCTGAAGCTTGGTTATGTATTTTTGGAATTTGGCAACTGCCTTTTTGTCGATAATAACGTCAGGCACACTGTTGCTGATAGACACTTGTAAGTCCAAGGGTGCAAGGTCGGAGCTACTGTTGTTGGCACCCCCATCCACCCCTTCAGCAAAAGCTGTGGGCAACACTGTGGGCAACACAGACAGCCACATAAACAGAAACACCAAGGGGGAAGCAAAATACTTTGGGAGCCTTTTCGTCAAACAATGGGGGGAAAGCATAAAAATAACACCTGATAGTTATAGTTTTTGAATATTTGTAACACATGTAACACATGCAATAACGCTGTAGTATACATAGTAAGGGGAGATTGGGCAATACCTAAAATCTCCACCTCCAAACAGTACAACAAACACAAATCGCACCCCTTTTTCATATTATATAACGTAACTACACAGATATACCACAGGCACGTAGGCTAATGAACTAGCTTGTTGACAAACTAATCAACACAACACCGAACGAAACTTTCACGCAAAAACAAAAAAACTGTTTACAAATAGGAATAACCCCCCTACACTACAGTAATGCCAATTATTTTAACGACTATTAGAAGTTAGTCACCAACAAGGAGCACAAACCATGAAGAGAATACACACAGAATCAGCACCAGCAGCAATCGGACCATACTCACAAGCCACAACAGTAGGAAACATGGTCTTCACATCAGGACAACTACCCATCAATCCCGAAACCAAAAATATACCCGAAACCGCTGCCGACCAATGTCTGCAATCCCTCGCCAACGTGAAAAGTATCCTCGAAGCAGAAGGACTCACCCTAGACAACGTAATGAAAGCAACCGTCTTCCTATCCGACCTCAACGACTTCGTCGACGTCAACAAAGCCTACGAAAGCGTCTTCAAAGACTGCAAAGGGTTCCCAGCACGAACAGCCGTCGAGGTAGCACGACTCCCCATGGACGTCAAAGTTGAAATCGAAGTTATCGCAATGAAGCCGTAACTGCTCACTAATACTGCACGCAACCACACTGCACGCAACCACACTGCACGCAACCACACGCAACCACACGCAACCACAAGGAGGCTGCCACAATGATGAAATACTTAGAGCCATACCGTAGCTCGCTAATACTACTCGGTGCAATGCTCGCTGGGGGAACCCTCGGCATCTTAGCCCCAGATATTGCTATCAAACTCAAACCACTCGGTAGCATCTTCCTCAACCTCCTATTCATGGTCATCGTACCCTTAGTAGCCATTAGCGTTACCGCCTCCATCGCCCGTATCTCAGACTTTGGCAAACTGCGTGTGATGATGATCGCCATAATCGTTATCTCCGCCCTAATGGCTCTCATCCCCTCCATCTTTATGTTTGGTGCGTCAATATTCTTCAACATATCCCAAGGGGTAACGTTCGACGATGTTTCAAAGGTTACCACCGATGTCACTGCCAAATCCTCCCTCAACTTCGTCAACATGATAACCACAAACGATTTTGTCAACCTGCTCTCCAAATCCAATATCCTCGCCTTAGTCATCATGTCCATCCTTACGGGTGTTGCCATCGGTCAATCTGGCGAATCTGGTAAAAAGGTGTCCGCAGCCCTAGACGCATGGAACGATGTTGTTATGCATGTCATCGGCATCATCATGCTCTTCGCCCCCATCGGTCTCGGTGCCTTTTTCGCGGCAACGATGGCATCCCAAGACACCGCCGTCCTTGCCACCCTTGCCCGTGCTGTTACCATCTTCTTCGTTGCCCTTCTAATCTACTACATTGTTGGCTCCACCATTTACGCATTCATTGCCGACGGTATGCACGGCGTAAAAGCCTACTGGAAAAACGTTGCAGCACCATCCATCACAGCACTGGGTACGGCGTCTTCATTGGGCACCCTACCTGTCAACATCAAAGCTGCTCACAACATGGGTATCGACAAGGAGGTTGTTGACATCGCCCTCCCCCTCATGGTCAACCTCAATAAGGGTGGCGTGGGTATGATTGTTGTGGTCAAGGTTGTATTTATCTACGGTCTCCTTGGTCTCCCCATTACTTTAGAGGTATTTTTCCTGACCATGCTCATTGCCGTTCTGTCGGCGGTTATTGTTGGCGGTGTTCCGGGTGGTGCTTTTCTGGGGGAGATATTCATCATTGCCGCCCTTGGACTACCCATCGAAGTGTTGCCAATCCTTGTTCTTATCGGTATCATCACCGATGCACCTACCACCGTTGTCAACGTTGTTCATGACCTGAACGGTGCACAGCTTGTGGAGCGATTTACAAAGAAACGACGACGTTAACCAACATAAACATTTACTATTGAAAGGAGTTTTCATATGTCTGAAAAATTTAGAACCAAACTCATCACAGCGGGACGCAAAGACCGCTACACTCAAGGGGGTGTGTCGCCTGTCATCCAACGTGCTTCGTCCCTCCTGTTCCCTACCCTCAAGGATAAGGCTTTTAGGGGCAAAAATGCTAAGAATAAAGAATTTATCTACGGTAGGCGTGGGGGCTTAACCCAATTCGCTTTCCAAGATGCCATGACTGAGCTGGAAAATAGTGCTGGCTGTGCCCTCTACCCTTCAGGCGTTGCTGCTATTACGACCCCCATCCTTGCATTTATCAAAAGTGGCGACAACATCCTCGTCCCCGGCAATGTCTACGAACCTGTACGCTCCTTCTGCGACACAATCCTGACACGAATGAACGTCTCCACAACATACTACGATCCCTCCATCGGTTCCGACATTTCTGCCCTTATACAACCCGAAACAACAATTGTGTACATGGAATCCCCCGGCTCCATCACCATGGAGGTACAAGACGTGCCTGCCATCGTCAAAGCTGTGAAAGGTGTCAACCCCAACATTGTCACCATGATCGACAACACTTATGCGGCTGGTGTTCTATTCCGCCCCCTCGATCACGGTGTGGATATCTCCATGCAATCGGGCACAAAATATGTTACAGGACACTCCGACATTCTACTCGGCATGGCCATGAGCAACGAAAAACACTGGCATCAGCTGTTCGAATACTCCTACCTCATGGGGCAAACAGTCGATCCCGACACCGCCTACATGGCACTGAGAGGATTACGCACGATTCTGATACGCCTCGATTACCATCACGACGCAGGACTAAAAGTTGCCAACTGGCTCAAATCCCGCAGTGAAGTGGACAAAGTGTTCCACCCCATGCTGGACGACTGCAAAGGGAGTGACATCTTCAAGCGTGACTTCTCGGGTGCCAACGGACTCTTTTCGTTTGTACTCAAAGAGCACCTCACACCTGAACGTGCTGCAGAATTTATCGAAAACTTCGACCACTTCGCCATGGCATACTCATGGGGTGGCTACGAATCGCTCATGCTCATGAATCAACCTGAAGAGCTGGAAAAATTCCGCCATGAAGGTGGCGTCGACTTCAACGGTAGCCTGTTCCGTATTCACATCGGTCTTGAAGATGTTGACGACCTTATTGCCGACCTGGAAAAAGGGTTTGATCGCCTGGGAAGTAGTACTTCGAAACCTTCTACTCAAGGTGAATCGAAGTCTCACGAAACTAGCCTCTAAAGTTGCGGTGCTGGGGTCCGGTATCGGGTGCTGGGGTCGTGGCTCCGTGTGTCGTGGCACTGGTGTCTCGGCACTGGTGTCTCGGCACTGGTGTCACCCATATCCCCATTCGAGAGCCATAAGCGATAGGGTTGAAATTCCCCTCAAAATACCTTATACTCCTAACAGTCAGTTACGACCACACCGTGAACAGCACAGTGTTCCGACGGTTTATTGCCACACGGCACACCGCACACCGCACACCGCACGCCGTACGCCAATCTGCTTTGGAGGGTTCCTTTGTTTAACACCATTCTCGACCAAGAGGGGTTCCATGTTTACAGTGAAGACGACAACCGTATTGCTTCCATTCTATTCACCGACAAAGGTGGTCACCTTGTTGTTTATGAGATGCACATTCTCAGTGATTTCGAGAAAAACAGGCTCGATGTCCAACTTTTTTCCCAACTTGTGTCTTACTCCGCCAAAGAGGGCAAACCTATTGTTTCCCTTATCCCCGAGCTACGCGAATACATTAAACGCAACCGACGACCGTCTTAGCAACGTGAACCGCCTCCTCACCAACGCAACCGACGACCGTCTTAGCAACGCAACCGCCTCCTCACCAACGCAACCGACGACCGTCTTAGCAACGTGAACCGCCTCCTCATATTTTTCCGCACCACACACCCCCGCAATTTTATACCCTTGACAAACACCCAGTATTTCTACATACTACAATACGCAAGGGATTCTTGAGCTCCGACTCACATGCATCCGTACCCCAAGACCCAGCATACACACCCCCCCCCATTTTTGAGCCACCCTTGCCCACAACTACTGCAAAACCTAGGTGTATTATTATGTTTTCAAAACTCGAAGGCGTTACCGCCCGTGTCGAAGAGCTAAATGCCCTCCTCATGGATCCCAATGTTCTCTCCGATCGACGTGCGTTACAAAAATACGGACGCGAAGCCAATGAAAAACGTGCCATTGTGGACAAATACAACGAATACAAACGCATCAGTGCCAATATTCAAGAGGCTAAACAACTCCTATCCGACCCAACATCTGACTCCGACATGAAAGAGCTTGCCAAAGGGGAACTGGACGAGAACGAACCTCTCCTCGCCACCACGGAAGCCGAACTTCGACAACTTCTGCTACCCAAAGATCCCCTTGACGACAAAAATATCTTCATCGAAATACGTGCCGGCACAGGTGGTGACGAGTCATCCCTTTTTGTTGCCGATATGCTCCGCATGTACGAACGGTATGCCGAAATGATGCGATGGAAACTAGAACTCGTCGAAGTTGCCGAATCCGACGTTGGCGGCTACAAAGAGGTTATCGCAACTGTTCGCGGTGATAGCGTCTACTCCCACCTCAAATTTGAAGCTGGCACACACCGTGTCCAACGAATCCCAACCACAGAAGCATCAGGACGTATTCACACATCAGCTTGCACCGTCGCAATTATCCCTGAACCCGACGACATCGAAGTGGAAATAAACGACTCCGACCTCAAAATAGACACGTTCCGTGCTAGCGGTGCCGGCGGTCAGCATGTTAACACCACCGACTCAGCTGTGCGTATCACACACACACCCACAGGCGTTGTTGTCTCTTGCCAAGACGAACGTAGTCAGATAAAAAATCGCGACAAAGCAATGAAAATCTTGAAAGCTAGAATTTTCGACGCCATGATCAAATCTCGCGACGACGAAACCGCCTCAACACGCAAATCTCAAGTGGGGAGTGGCGATCGTAGCGAACGTATCCGTACCTACAACTTCCCCCAAAACCGACTCACCGACCACCGAATCAACCTAACACTACACTCCCTCGACAAAGTCATGGTGGGGGAGCTACACGAAGTTGTAAACGCACTCATCTCCAACTACCGTGCCGAGATGCTGAAAAGTGAAGGGCTGTAGGCAGGGCACCACAGCCACCATGAGCACAACGCCATGAACCACCACAGCCACCACAGCCACCACAGCCACCATGACCATGACCATGACCCTGAGCACAACGCCATGAACCACCACAGCCACCACAGCCACCATGACCATGACCCTGACCACCACCCTGCAACGACCACCGTAACCCTCGCCCAAGGTCGGGAGATATTCCGCCAGTGCGTGCCACAACTACCGCACACATTCTACTACGAACTTGTTGCACACATCTGCAACATTAGTTACAGCGACGCCAAATCCCCCACCCTACAAGGAACAATCAGCCTCAACCTTGCTACCCTAGAGGCACACGTCCAAAGGCTCAAGCAGGGTACCCCCCTCCACCACATCACAGGCACATGCAATTTTTACGGCTACGATTTTATGGTGTCCCCCAGTGTACTTATCCCACGCGGTGAGACCGAAATACTCGTGCACCACGCCCTCACAGCGTTGCAACGCCTACACAAACAGCATAACGATCCCATCACCGTATTAGATCTCTGCACAGGTAGCGGTTGCATCGCCCTGACTATTCTGTTGGAAGCCATGGGTTCCACGCCTAGCATCCCCGTTCGCGTCATGGGTGTGGATATCTCTGCCGACGCCCTCGGTGTTGCCCATCAGAATGCCCTCAACTTCGGGGTACGCGTCGCCGATGCCACCCATTATTCCACGGGTGCCACGGGTTCCACGGGTGCCACGGGTGCCACGGGTTCCACGGGTGCCCCCCCTAAGGTGTCCCCCCTCACCCTTGTTCTCGGCGATGCCCTTGCTCCCCACCACCTAGGCATCCCCCGAAGCCATATTGTGGTTTGCAATCCCCCCTACATTTGTGCCCAAGAGTATTCTTGTCTCCCCCTTAGCACCCTCCATGAGCCCAAGATTGCTCTGACTCCCCCCAGTGGTCGTGGCGACGAGTTTTACGCCACCATTATTCCACTCCTCCCCATGATATTAGTGGATGGCACCGGCGAAGCCTTCTTTGAGCTCCCCCACAACACTCGCTTTACCGCCACCAGCACCGCCACTGCCACCCCGATCCAACTAGGCGTCGACGGTTTGCTGTCCGTTTTGAGGAAATTCTCACCCGTGTCGCCCCCTGATGGTAGTAGTTCCATCGTATCCCCTGAAAATTTTTCATCCATATGGCAACACACCACTCTTACTTACAGGGTTTATGCCGATTTCAACGGCACCCCACGCGTATTACACCTTGTATTGGGTAGTCAATATAAACAATAGAAAAATAAGAAAAAATGTGTTAGCATGTTTATAGTTTTTGTGTAAATCTCCTTGCGTACGACCCGCGGGGGCAATCTACACAGCCGTGCAAAGCGTACGACCGTGTCGCAGACAACTACAGTTGAAGGTATTGAAACTATGATAGATAACGTTAGTGAAAAACTTATTGTCACTGGTGGCACCACCTTGCGTGGCGAATCGTTTGTTAGTGGCTCGAAAAACGCCTCCCTCCCCATCATTGCCGCCACACTCCTCGCCAACGGCAGACACAAACTAAGCAACGTCCCCCTACTCTCCGACGTTAACGGATTCGCCACACTCCTCACAACCCTCGGTTTGAGCGTCTCCCATGCCAAGAATCGCGTCCTCACAGTCACCAACAACCACGACGGCACACCCACACAATGCCACGCCCCCTACGACATCGTTAGTCGCATGCGTGCTAGCATCCTTGTTCTTGGTCCCCTTCTAGCAAGCCGCGGCACCGCCAAGGTCTCCCTCCCCGGCGGCTGCACCATCGGTGCACGACCTGTCGACCTACACCTCAAAGCACTACAACTCATGGGTGCCACCATTAGCATCAACCATGGCTACATCGAAGGGAGCGTTGACGGCAAACTTCACGGTGCGAATATCGATTTCGACAAAGTCACCGTCACCGGCACGGCAAACATCCTCATGGCCGCCACCCTTGCCACCGGAACCACAACCATTCGCAATGCCGCCATGGAACCCGAAATCGTCGACCTCTGCCACGCCCTCCTCAACATGGGTGCCTCCATATCGGGGATAGGTAGCAATACCCTTGTTATCACTGGTGTTGAGTCCTTATCTAGTGCCGAATACAGCATCATGCCCGACAGGATCGAAGCGGGCACACTCCTCTGTGCCGTAACCGCCACCGGTGGCGACGTTATTGTACACAACTGCCCCATCAGCACCCTCAACACCGTCATCCACAAACTACAAGCCATGGGTGCCGAAATCTACGCCGACAACTCACACATCGGATCGGTACACGTTATCGCAAAAAAACGCCTCCAAGCTGTGGACGTGGACACAAACCCCTACCCCGGAATGCCCACCGACATGCAAGCACAACTCATGACACTACTCGCCATTAGCGACGGTACCTCCATCGTCACCGAAAATATATTCGAAAACAGATTCATGCACGTTCCTGAACTGAACCGAATGGGTGCACATATTCACGCCAACGAAACCACAGCATTTATCACCGGCGTTGAAACCCTTTACGGAGCACCGGTCAAAGCAACCGACCTTCGTGCCAGTGCATCCCTGCTCATCGCCGGACTGTGTGCCCAAGGCACCACCGAAATACACGATATCTACCACCTCGACCGCGGTTACGAAAAGTTTGAAGACAAACTCATCGCCCTCGGTGCCAAGATTACGAGGCAATCATGACCGCAAACACACCCCTCGCACACAAACACAAACTAATCGCATTACTCAGTGTCGCCCTACTAATACTGACACCCACACTAACCCTGCTCCCCAACACGGCACTCGGCGACAAACCTACCGACAACAACACCCTATCCATACCCGAATACATCAGCACAGGCACACCCATCTCTCCCAACAATGCCATGGACAAACAATTGCGTATCTCCTCCGTTGACTTCACCGACAACTCAAGATACTCACAAACCGCACTCGCCACCGTTGCCGTACAAGTGGGCACCACCTTCGATTACCAACAACTCGACGACAGCATCAAAGAGATCTACCAAACCTACAAAGTGGAGTATGTCGCCGTAGACCTGTACGAACAAGCCGACGGTGCCAATGTTGCCATCGTATACCACATCTACGACAACCCCAAAGTCAACAGCGTAACATCCACAGGCAACGTAAAACTCAAATCCAAAACACTCGTCTCCAAATCTACGCTCAAAACCAACAAAACATACACCCGAGACCTAATGAACTCCACAGCCGTGGAACTCAATAAATATATTGCCAGCAAAAAATACTCCAACTACTCCATCGCATACGCACTCGAACCCAACAACGGCAACTTCGACATCAACATACTCGTCAACGAAGGCTTCAAAGCCAAAATCTACAACATCGACTTCCCCGGCAACACCGTCCTCGATGAAGCCAAACTACGATCAAAACTACTCTCCAAAGAGAAATCCTTCTGGTCAAAACTAAGCAGCACAGGGATTTTAGACTACGCCAAACTCGGACGAGACAAACAGATTATCATCGCCGAATACGCACGACTAGGATACCTCAACGTACGCGTATCCGAAGCACGCGTTAGCGTAGACGACGACGCCAAAGGCATACTCCGCGTATCATTCGATATCGACGAAGGCGACATATTCTACCTCGGCAACCTCAGCATCACCGGCAACGACAACCTATTCTCCGCCGAAGAACTACTCGACCTAGTCGACCTCGATGCAGGCAAACCCATCGACGCAAGCAAACTCGAAGACGCATCGCAAAGTATTCGTAGCAAATTCAGCAACCTCGGTTACATCCTCGCCGACGTGCAATTTCAATTTCGAGGCACACAAGATATTGCCGTGCTCAACATAGAATTCATGATCAACAAAGGGGACAAATACTACCTCAACCACCTCAATGTTGTGGGGAACACCGTCACCCAAGACCGAATAATACGCCGACAATTCGACTCCATGCCCGAAGGCAACCTCATCAACGCCTCAAATGTGCAGTCAGGATACATCAACGTCATCCGCACAGGCTACTTCTCCAACGTTACCTACAACTACAAAAACTTCACCGTTAACGAATCCACAGGCAAAAAATACGTGGACCTCGAAGTCTCACTCGAAGAATCCGCCACCGGTGAATTCAACCTCGGACTCAGCTTCACCACCAACGGCGACTTCCTCATCATCGGCAAACTCTACAAAGACAACTTCTGGGGGCGTGGCTACCTAGTCGATACCACCGTGCAACTAGGGTTTGACGACTCAACCATCGATCTGTCTTTCACCAACCCCAGAGTGTTCGACTCCAAAACAGGGCTCCGATCAACCGTCTACTACAGCAACCACCAAGACGTCTCATCCCTGTCTTACAGCTCCCGCGAAATCGGACTCTCAACCACCGTTTTCCGCAACATCTTTGTGCCAAACCTCTACGGTGCCGTAGGACTCAACTGGCGTCGCAAAGAGATCTACAACGCATCAGCACAATTCACACCACAAAGCATCATCGATAGTGAAGGTGTCTCCACCACATGGTCCACCGACCTATCCGTCTACTACAACTCACTCAACAACAACCTCTACCCAGCGTCCGGAAAAAGTGCCGGCATGCGGTACACCTACACAGGGGGCGTTCTCGGTGGCGACGAAAACTACCAAGAGATATTCGCCTACGCCGCAAACTACTACACCTTCAAAGAGTACTTCACACTCAACACTACCACAAACCAATCAACACTACTCCCCCTCAACAACAACCCAATACCCGGCGAAGCACGCTACTTCCGCGGTGGTATCGGCTCCATACGCGGATTCTCACCCAACTCCATCGCCATACACGCCGACGACGGTATCATCGGTGGCGACAACTTCTTCGTGTTCTCACAAGAACTCATCGCATCCATCAACAACGAAGGGTACATACAAGCTGTTGTCTTTTACGATGGCGGATACATGTTTAACGTCGTAGGCAAACAGTACAACGAAGGGCTACTACAATCAATAGGTATCGGACTACGATTCCGCACACCTGCTGGCCTGTTCCGACTCGAATTCGGACACAAACTCACACCCTACAAATACGACTCAGCAACAGGATTGGTGCACTTCGGCATAGGAAACGTCGCCTTCTAATACGCAACTACACCGAAGAAACTTTAGCAATACACGAATTACCTTGTATGTTCCACTCAAATATGGTAACATTGGGAAAACAACGTATTCGACGAAAACGGAGACAATTTTATGAAACTTACTCAAATCTGGGTGCTCCTCGCAACCTTTGTGCTAATCTCTACACTAGCACTCGGTAACGAAAACGTATCCCAACGCATCGGCTTCATCAACCTCGACCTCATTGCCATGAACAGCAAAGCCGGCAAATCATCCCTCGACGACCTGAAAAAATTCGACACCGACAAAAAAGAGATTATCGCTAGTGCCGAAAAAAACCTCCTCAAAGCTCAAAAAGAGATTCAAGATAATAGCAAAATCTGGTCACAAGCCAAACAAGAAGAGGCTCTAAAAGCACTCTACCAATCACAAGCCGAATACCAACAACTACTCGCCGTAACACAACAAGAACTCAACTCTCTACGAGCTCAAGCCCTCAACTCCATCTACAAAGACGTCGCCGAAATATCAAACACGTACGCAAAAAAAAATAACTACTCCATTCTCATGAACACTGCCCCACCAACAATCATCTACTACGACCCCAAAGACGACGTTACCAACGAAATATTAAAAATCTACGACGCATCTTATGGCAAAAAGAAGAAATAGAACTTTCACAGCCAAGGAGCTGGAAACAAAACTGCAAGGTGCCTTCTACACAACTCTTGCAACACTGAAAAATACAACTTCTGATGAACAACAGCAGCATCAACATAAATGGGCTGACGGCAACGAACACATACACGACGCTACCACCATGTACCGCTTCCTGTTCGAACACATGGAAGACCTCTACCATCGTGTAGGATTCCGCATGCCAAACCCCGCAAATACTCCCGCACATGAAGAGAACATTGCTCCCCTACCACCAACACTCATCACTTCAGGCAACCGTTTCCGCAACGGCACAATCACGCCCAACGACCCTCTTGCACAACTCGCAACACAACTCCACAGTGCCATCACGAACACACCCCTAAACAACAGCAACAACACACCCCTACGCAACCTCAGCTACCACAACCATCAAGGGCACAGCGTAAATATCATTCAGGGGCTAAGCGACTACAACGATCAACAATCAGGGCTTGCCGTTCTGGTCACCACCCAAAATATTGCAGACAAACTCAATCGCATGGAAGCAGAGGGTACGCCGCATGCTTGTGAGCTGTTTATCGTCCTCGAAGGTGTCGCATTCACCCCCGACCATTGTGGTATCGTTATCCCATCCCACGATGGTGACGAAACTGCCGACACCGCCATGCTAAGCCTAATGAACACTTTCTACCCCCTAGCAACCGCCATGACCGCCATGACCGCCACATCAAATACACACAACCATGACAACAACTCCGAAACAGAACCATGGGTGTGGCTCTCCAACACCCTGAGACCCGCCCTACACTCCTTCCTGAAAAATATTGGCGAGTACTCACCCACCCCCACTTACAGCACCATTACCATTACCACTGAAGACACCGCCGTCATTATGGGCAGTATCTTCCCTAACAACGCTGGTTCGAGCACCGCTGGCGACAACGACAACGGCAACGACAACGGCAACGACAACGCAACACCCCCATGGCTGGCTCAAAACCACCTCGACTCAAGAAGTGTTGCAAGCCTACAACTCCTAACCACCCTCCTTTCATGGGAATTACGCTGGATGCTCGGCGGTTACTTGGAGATATCCCCACGGGCATTCGTACACCCAACTGCGACCCTTGGCGAGGGTTGTCGCATCGGCAGCTTCGCCCACATTAGTGCTGGCGTAACCATCGGCAAAGGGTGCACCATCAGCCCTTCGGCACACATCGAATCTGGCGTAACCATCGGCGATTTTTGCGAAATAGGCTCAGGTACAACCATCTCCGCTGAAGCCACCATCGGCAACAACGTCTCCCTGCACAACAGCGTAACCATCGGTGGCGACGGGTTCGGCTTCCGCTTCATTGCGGGTGAATTCATCAAAGTACCACAAGTTGGCTCCGTTATCATCGGCAACAACGTCGAGGTCGGCTCAGGCACCACCATCGATCGCGGTGCCATTCGTGACACAGTTATTGGTAGCGGTTGCAAGATCGACAACCAATGCCACATCGCCCACAATGTTATTCTTGGTCGTGGTTGTATCATGGCGGGTAAAAGTGCCGTTGCCGGTAGCTCCACCCTTGGCGACTACGTTATGATGGGTGGTGCCGCCAGCATTTCGGATCACATCACTGTTGCTAGCGGTATTCGCCTCTATGCCACCACTTCTGTCTCCAAAAATCTCACCCAAGCTGGTGGCATCTATGTTGGCACCCCCGCCAAGCTATGGGAGCATTGGAGTCGCGAACGCGTCTTGCTTTCATTCCTTACCAAAAACACAAAAGTCTTAAAAACCATTATAAAAAAAGAGAGAGAAGATTATGAATCATAACGAAGTAGTTTTAAATCACCATGATATCCTAAAGTCGCTGCCACACCGTGCCCCTTTCGCACTGGTAGACAGAGTAGTTCGCGACGAAGACGACGTTTTATACGGCATCAAAAATATTAGCATGAGCGAGCCCGCATTCATAGGACATTTCCCCGATAATCCCATCTACCCCGGCGTTCTTGTTATCGAGAGCATGGCACAGTTTTGTGGTCTGTACTTTATCATCATCGACGAAATCGACGTTGATGTTTCCGACCTAAAAGTTTTCCTCATCTCCGTGGACAGGTTCAAAATCAAAACACAAATCGTCCCTGGCGACGTCCTCGTCTTGCACACAGAGATAGTGAAAAAACGTGGACGGTTCTACGATTTCGACTGCTATGCCACCGTTAACGGCAAAAAAGTTGCTTCCGCAGCCATCCGTACTTACTGCGAAATCACACCCAAAAATAACGAGAATAACAACGTTAACGCCGAATAACACACCACTACCATCGCCAAAAATATACAAGGATGTAATCAAATTATGCAAACGGAGCCCGCACTTCACCCAACGGCAATTGTTGACCCCACGGCTACAATCCACCCCAATGCCCATGTTGGTGCGTTCGCATTCATCGGTGCCAACACCACCCTCGCCTCGGGCACCGTTGTGGAACCCCATGGCATGGTAGGACGGAACACCACCCTCGGCACCAACAATATTGTCAAATCCTACGCCCTTGTTGGTGGCGATCCCCAGATTTACGGCTACGACGGCGAAGATGTGTTTTTGCATGTCGGCAACGGTAACGTCTTCTACCCACACACAAACATTAGTCGTGGTTCCATTGCTGGCGGCGGCACGACCACTGTTGGCAACAACAACTACTTCCTACACTGCTCACACATCGGTCACGACGTTATCATCGGCAACAACGTTACCCTTGGCGGTTACAGCGGTGTTAGCGGTCATGCCCATATCGACGACGGTGCTACCCTTGGCGGTCATGTTGGCATCCACCAATTCTTACGCGTCGGCAAACTCGCCATGGTCTCCTACACCCGCATCACCAAAGACGTTGCCCCATACACCACCGCCACACCACACAAAGGGTACTCCACAGCACTCAATACTGTCGGACTGCGACGCAACGGGATGGACCGCAAAACCATCGCCGCACTCAAAGTCGCCCTACGCATCTACACAGACAAAAACCTTACCCTCGCCGAAGTACGACAACAGATAGCTGACCTCGATCAAATACCAGAAATACAAGAATTCCTAAACTTCATCAACCAAGATAGCAAACGCAGTTACGGGAGGTAAATATATGCTACGATACGGTTTAATCGGTGCCGGACGAATGGGACGACACCACTACAGCATACTCAGTCGACTCACCCGATGCACACTCGCGGGAGTCTCCGATCCACGCAAAGAGGTAGCAGAGTTTGCCTCAAACGACGGCGTACCCTACTACCAAGACTACAAAGAGATGCTCAAACATGTGGACGTCATCTCTGTTGCCACACCATCACCCTCCCATTACGAAATTATTCGCAACGCCCTACTCGCAGGCAAACATGTCTTAGCCGAAAAACCACTCTGCCTATCCATCCAAGAAGCCAAAGAACTCTTCCAACTCGCATCCAACTCCAACCTCACCCTACTCACAGGACATGTGGAACGATACAACGGTGCCATCATGGAAATATCACGACTAATCGACAACCCTTACCTCATCGAAACACGTCGTGTCGGTCCTTTCGTCAACTCCGTGGGGGGCGACTCCATTGTGCTCGACCTCATGATTCACGATATCGATCTCGTTGCCAACATGATAAGCTCCCCCGTTGTAGGCATCTCCGCACACGGCACAGTTATACCCGGACGAAACGCCGCCGATGCTGTTGCCGCAACACTCCAATTCGAATCCGGTGCCGTAGCAAACATGGTCGTTAGCCGACTCACCGAAAAAAAAGACCGCACAATGCTCATTAGCCAAAAAGACTCCTACATCCTGCTCGACTACACCACACAAGATATCAACATCTACAAAGGAGCAGCAAGCTCGCACATGTACGGACGCGAAGAGATGACTTACCGTAGCGAATACACACAAGAACGACTGTTCGTCTACAAAGCAAACCCTCTAAAAAGCGAAATCATACACTTCCTCGACCTCGTCGAAGGGAAATCCACAAACACAATAGCTCCCGAACGTGACCTCGATACACTCGGTATCGCACTCAAAATAGACGAAATTGTGAAAAATCAATAGCACGGCACACGGCAACACGGCAACACGGCACACGGCAACACGGCAACACGGCAACACGGCAACACAACACACGGAGAACGAACCATGCTCACCGCTCACAATGATACCACCATCGCTGTTGTTAACACTTTCGGATTATTCCCCATTTGGAGCATGATCGTCGGTCTCGCCCTTGGTAGCTTTATCAACGCCTTAGCATTTCGTCTCCCTCGCGGTATCTCACTGCTCACACGATCCTGTTGTCGCGATTGCGAAACTGCTATCCCGTTTTACCGCAACATCCCCCTTGTTTCATACCTTTTGTTGCGTGGTCGTGGCTCCTGTTGCGGTGGTTCCATCCCTGTTCACTACCCTTTTGTGGAGGGTTTGCTTGGTTTCGTATATTTTTTCATCGCTTACCGTTTCGGTTTTGCCCCTTTTTCGTTATCATTGTTTTTGCTATCATTTTTCGCACTAGCAGCCGCCACTGCCGATTTAGACACAGCCCTTGACCCCAACTTTGAAACGGGCATCATCCCCGACTCCATTATCGTGTTTGGCATTATTTCCGGTTTGGTTCTTAGTTTTGCGACGGCTGGTATTGCTGGTGTTAGTAGTGCTGTGTTTAGTGGTGTTGTTGGTTTTGGCATCCTTTTTTTGCCCACCACCATTTACGGACGCCTACGCAACATGGAGATGATGGGGTTTGGTGACTACAAACTTATGGGGATGTTGTGCCTTTATTTGACCCCTTTCGGTGCTGTGTTTGTTATGTTGTTTGCGTCTATTTTCGGCATCCTTGTTGGCATCGTCATAGCCTTGCGTCGCGGTTCCCTGCGAATTCCCATCCCCTTCGCCCCCATGCTTGGTGTTTCTGCCGTGGTTTACGCCCTCTTCTCCACCCCCATACATCGTATCTTTTTTACATTAGCCTACACCTAACGAATATCAAACTTGGAGTTTAGTTGTTATGAAACAGGATCTGCAAGAACATTTGGACATAATCTGCCGTGGTAGTGCGGAAATAGTGGCACACCATGAGCTTGCCAATAAGGTGGAGCGTTTTTTGAGTGGCGAAAAGTCGTCCATGATCATCAAAGCAGGATTCGACCCCACAGCACCCGACCTACACCTCGGACACACCGTATTGCTCAACAAGATGCGTCAACTGCAAGAACTTGGCTACGATATCCAATTCCTCATCGGCGACTTCACAGCCATGATCGGTGATCCCACTGGCAAAAATGAAACACGACCACCACTAACACGCGAACAGATAGACGCAAACGCCGAAACATACAAACAACAAGTCTTCAAACTACTCGACCCCGAAAAAACTACCATCGCATACAACAGCCAATGGTTTAACGCTATGATGCCAGCCGATTTCATCAAACTAACATCAAACTACACCATCGCAAGACTGCTCGAAAGGGATGACTTCACCAATAGATTCAAAAACAACCAACCCATCGCCATGCACGAACTACTCTACCCACTAGTGCAAGGGTACGACTCCGTCGCAATGAAAGCTGACATGGAACTCGGCGGAATGGATCAAAAATTCAACCTACTCGTCGGACGAGACCTACAACGGTGCTACAACCAAGAAACACAAATACCACTAATGATGCCACTACTCGTTGGACTGTCAGGGGGCGACAAAATGAGCAAATCCCTAGGCAACTACGTGGGCATCACCGACAACCCCAACACCATGTTCGGCAAACTCATGTCCATACCCGACAGCATCATGTGGGAGTACTACACCCTGCTGACAAGGTTCACCACTAGCGAAATACTGTCCATGCAGAAAGATACGGACAACGGAACCCTACACCCAATGGAAGCAAAAAAAATTCTGGCAGGGCACATCACAGAAATATACCACGCAAAACAAGACGCCACAGACGCAAGAGCAAACTTCGAACAGGTCTTCTCCAAAAAAGAAAACCCCGACAGCATGCCACACTTCAACATAAACACCACAACAGTACTAGACGCCATGGTGGAATGTGCAATGGTCACCTCGAAAAGCGAAGGGCGACGAAATATATCGCAAGGGGGGGTAAGTATCGACGGCGAACGAATCAACGACCCCGCACACGTACTCACCAATGGGGAGCACGTGCTGAAGGTCGGCAAGAGGAAGTTTGCCAAACTAGTTGTAACATAGCATGGTCGTAGCGGTGGTAGCGTAACCGTGCCAACGCAACCGTGGTCGCCGTGGTCGTAGCGGTAGCGGTAGCGTAACCGCCCCCTACTTAATGCGGGTGCCCGGAACAACGGAATCATCCAACTCCATCACAAAATGACGCGTACCATTATCAACAGCAAGTATCATACCCTGACTAAGCACGCCCATTATCTTAGTAGGCTTGATGTTGGCAGCAAACGCAACCGTCTTGCCCACCAAATCCTCAGGTGCGTACGTTTTTTTCACACCTGCAACAATGGTCGCGTTCTCAGCAGTGCCCATCGCACCACCAAAATCCACACTAAGCTGAAGAAGCTTCGACGACTTCGGAACAGCCGTTGCCGCCATAATCTTCCCAGCAAGTATCTGAGTTTTGAAAAACTCATCGATACCAACGGTAGACACAACATCAGCGTTCCCCGTGGTCGCGTTCCCCGTGGTAGAAGTGGTCGCACCCCGCTTCGCAAGGAACACCTTCGCGTCCACCTTAGGGAAAAGCTGCGTATTGAAGGTAATCTTCTGACCACCCGACACCATATCCAACTTCAACTTCTCGCTACTTGCCAACAAGGGATTCTCCACGCCCAACAACACAAATACTTTGTCGGCTGTTTCGGGCATAAACGGCGACAGAAGTCGGGTCGCAAGCAACGACGCATTCATCGCACGATTGAGGATATCACCAAGACGATCCATATCTCCTTCGGTTGCCACCGTCCACGGTTTTGCCGCATCCACGTATTTATTTGTTGCGGAGATGTAGGCTCTAATCGCCTTGAGTGCTTCGTTAAACGACAGTGTGTCCATGGAGGCATCCACCGTACGGACAGTTTGATCTAGCAGTTCGTCCAAGTGGTGTTCCAGTGGGAATAGTTTTTTGTATGTTTCAGGGTTCTCCCTTGCGTCACTATGTTTGGTACTTAGGTGTGGCATCACGGAGTTGAAGTACTTGTGCACCATTTGTGCGACTCTGTTGACTAGGTTGCCGTAGTCATTGGAGAGGTCGTGATTGATTTTGGAGATGAATACTTCATAGCTGAAGTTGCCGTCGTTTCCGAAGGGCATGGTTTGCAAGAGGAAGTACCTCACAGCGTCGGCACCGAAATCGTTTACGAGCTCCACAGGGTTGATGGCGTTCCCCAAGGATTTGCTCATTTTTTGCCCCTCAACAGTCCACCAACCATGGGCGAACACCTGCTTCGGCAACTCCACACCCATGCTCATAAGGAATGCTGGCCAATAGATGGTGTGGAAGCGAAGAATATCCTTCCCCACAAGGTGGATGGTGTTCCCCCAATACCGCTGGAAGTTGGCATCAGAGGTGCCATAACCGAGGGCAGTTATGTAGCTGGATAGGGCATCGAGCCACACGTAAACCACGTGTTTGTTGTCAAACGGCACATGTATCCCCCAATCAAACGATGTACGCGAAACCGACAGATCGTTGAGCCCGCTTTCGATGAACGATACCACCTCATTGCGTCGTGCCTCAGGCTGTATGAAGCTTGGGTTGTCTTTGATATGTTGCAACAGCTTGTCCTGATATCGGCTCAATCGGAAGAAGTAGCTGTCCTCCTCCACAATCTTCACACCCCTGTTGCACGATGGACACACCGCCCCTTCACCAAGTTGCGTGTCCGTCCAAAACGATTCGCACGGCACACAGTAGTACCCCGAATACTTGCCCAAGTAGATGTCGCCATTGTCAAACATGGACTGGAACTCCTTCTGAACACTAGCTTTGTGCCCAACATCGGTGGTGCGTGAGAAGCTCTGGTAGTCGATGTTTAGGGTGTCCCACAGGTCAACAAACTTTGTGACAACAGTGTCGGCAAGCTGTTTCGGCGTCATCCCCCGCCCTTCAGCGGCTTCGGCGATTTTCTGACCGTGCTCATCCGTCCCCGTGGTGTAAAATACATCGTACCCCGTCATGCGACGGTAGCGACAAAGCACATCCCCAGCAATTGTGGTGTACGCATGTCCGATATGAGCAATATCGTTTACGTAGTACATCGGCGTTGTTACGTGTAGTGTTGGTTTGGTCATCTCTGCCCCCATCCCGTAATATTTATTAATATCTCATATTTTATCAATCCCGTATATTTTACACCAAATAAACACTTTTTGGCAACTTTTTAACACACCCCGCCACAACTTAAACAGCAACCGAAGCAGCAGTCTAGGTTGTGGCAGTATCTTTGTAGTTGACTATTGACACCATTCAAGGTATTATTAGTAAACAATTGTTTTAGTAAACGTCAGCAATCGGTGGCTATGCTAAAGTGCACAAACCGCACACAAAGGAGCTATAAAATGGATAACACTACCCTAGGATTTGACGGACTGCTCTACATCACCCTTGTTGTAACCCTTGGCGTTGTCATGGTTTTGCTAATGTTTCACTACTTCAGACCAAAAAATAAAGAACACGTGGAACAAGCCAAATACACAATTTTTGACGAAGACGACGATATGATCGATTCCCTTAAAGAGCAAAATGGTAGCTCCAAAACATCGAAATAGGTATTTTAAAATGAGATTCATCCACTTTCGCAATATTATTACATCCCTCACCGTCTTAATCTTCTTCATAGCACCCTATATCAAGATAAACAACTACCCCATACTGTTCCTCGACTTCCCCAACCTCAAACTACACTTCCTCGGAATATCCATCTGGTTCACCGACGGAATATTTATCGCCCTCGGACTAATCATCATCATCTTAATATTCCTATGGGTGTCCGTTACCCTCGGGAGAGTGTTCTGTGCCTTCTCATGCCCACAAACCATCACCCTCAATCTCCGAAAATGGGTCAAAAAATACACCAAAAATAACCCCGTTGCCGGCACCCTCGTAATGCTAATCGGAACCGCCATAGGTGCCTTCGGACTTGTCTCATACTTCTCACCACCAAGCGATATCTTGCAAAATATCATCAACCTCGACCTGCAAGCAAACAACATCAAAGGGATCATCGTCGCCTACGCCATCATCTCCGCCATCGCACTCGCTGACAGACGATTTTGCAAAGTTGCATGCCCCTACGCAAAATTCATGCTCATCATGCAATCACCACACACCATGACCGCCACCTACCAATTTAATCGCGATGTGGACTGCATTCGGTGCAGTAAGTGCGTCTACGCCTGCCCCATGGATATCGACCTCAAAGAGGGGGACTCACCCGACTGCATCAACTGTGGCAACTGCATCGTCGCCTGCGAAAATATTTTGCAACGCCTCAAAAAACCCACCCTGTTCCACTTCAGCATTAGTCGCAAATCCTTCACACAGCTACCCTCAATCGCCCTACTCGTCGTCATAACAGTGCTCACAGGCGTTATCATCACCCTATCACTCACCTGGACACCTTTCAAAGTCGACTACCTACCCTCCATTCGAAATGCCAACTTCTCCTACTACGATGGCGACATCCTTGTCAACAATTACCGCATCTCCATAGAAAATAAGCGAGAGTCTGACGAATCCTTCTACCTTATCGTACGCACACCCCTAGACGACATCAATATTCAGTCCCCTGTCTACATTGTGCCATCCGGCGGTGTCTCCGTGTTCCCATTCGAGCTCCGCATACCACCATCCATCTACCGACACTACTCCGAAATAACTTTCACCACCTACGCCATCAAAACCAAGGAGTACACCCATGAACAAACTAAAAATATTTTCCTCCCTTAAATTTAACTACCTCGAACGCAAACCTTGGGCAGTTATCGCCCTATTCACCACCGTCTTCCTGATCATATTTGCCATTACCATGGGTGGCATCGTCCTGAGTGTTTATGTTTCAGAGGTCTCTGTCGCCTAACCCAAAGATACACCTATCAGCAAAAAGTACACGCAAAAACACTAAACTGGGGACGCCTAACATGAAACATACACCACCACCTATGGACAACATTGCCGGATACATCGACCAACCTTGGCTGGTACTAACCATCGCCCTGACCCTTGGCGTTGTGTCTAGCTTCTCCCACTGCATACTCATGTGCGGTACACTCAGTGCCTACCTCGGTCGCCTTGGTGGCAGTTTCGCCACCCGCAGCGGTATGGGGAACATGCTCACCCTACACCTCTTTCGCATCCTCTCTTACGCCCTCATGGGTGCACTACTTGCCACCCTGTCTTTTTTGTCGTTCAGCATACTTCAGTCGGTACCCTTACGCGAATACACCAAACCACTCCTCGCCACCCTACTCATCACCATGGCTCTACTGCAACTCCTCCTGCCACAACTTTTTCGCATCAACGCACTTGAGCGTGCACTCGGGAACGCAATGTCCAAGCTGCAAGGGGTACACCCCCGTACTGTTATGGTAAGTGTGGGCTTGCTCTACGGACTCATACCGTGCGGAATGAGCTACACAGCATACCTCACAGCAGCAACTTACGCCGGATTGTACGCCACAAATATCGGCACCGCATATTTAATGGGAGCAGGGTTTGCAGGTGCATTCGCCTTAGGAACAACTGCTAGCCTAGTGCTGGCAGGCTCAGCAGGGGGACTACTCAACACCACCCTCTTTAGCCGACTACATTTTATCGCACCACTACTGCTACTTGCCACAGGTGTGTATTTTCTGCGGGGAGTGCTTTTTTGAGGAAGAGAAGTACCTCCAAGGGGAACACCCATCGACGCTGTACACACTGCCAAGGGTATGTTAATCCCAAACGTGCCGTCTACCCTGAGACCGCTGCAACGGGTGCACCATCACGCCACAACGTGGGGGACGTGGGCAACGTGGGGGACGTGGGCAACGTGGGGGACGTGGGCAACGCGGGGGACGTGGGCAACGTGGGCAACGCGGGGGACGTGGGCAACGTGGGCAACGCGGGGGACGTGGGCAACGTGGGCAACGCGGGGGACGTGGGCAACGCGGGGGACGTGGGCAACGTAAACGACGCCTGCGAAATTGAATCAGCAATATTCTGTTGCTCCGGATGCCTCAACATCTACAACATCATCAACAACACCAACCTGATGAAGTACTACCAAGACAGGGACTTTGGCAAAGGTGACCATGACCACGGCTTGCTCACCCTACCGAGTCAGGTGGATATTGAGGCTTTCGAAGAGATTGTTGTCAGCAAAGATAACTCCCACGAGATTACCCTGTACATTGAGGGTGTTCGTTGTCCGTCGTGTGTGTGGCTTTTGGAGCATTATGTTGGTCGCACCCATGGTGTTGACAGTGTGCATATTAATTACTCCAACCACAAGTGTCGCCTCAAGTGGCACGACGACAGCGTAAACGTAAACGTAAACGTAAACGCTAACACAGACGTAAACGCTAACGCTAACACAGACGCTAACCATCCCCGTAGCAAGAATGCTGTTCTGCAACAAGCACTCAACGCCTTCCTGAGCCTCGGCTACCTCCCACGACCGTTTGACAACTCCCAAGCACGCACAAGTCGACAGTCTGAAATGAAGCAACTCCTCATCCGCTTCGGTATTAGTGCGTTCCTTAGTATGCAGGTGATGATTGTCACCATCGCCCTCTACTCCGACTCCTTCACAGGGAGCATGGATGCCACCACCAAACTTATTATGAAAACCATGGGTATTCTGCTCACCACCCCCATTATATTTTACAGTGCAGCACCATTTTTCTCCCGCGGTTGGCGTGGATTGCGTCGATTGCAGTTCAACATGGACGTCCTCATTGCGTTCGGTGCCGGAAGTGCCTACATCCACAGCATTTACGCCCTCATCAACAACAAAGAACAGTACCTCGAAACAACTGCCATGATTGTTACCTTTGTGCTACTAGGACGAATTGTGGAGCTGTACTCCAAAAACAAGGCTCTGGAACAGCTGGAACAGGTCAGCGAACTAATGCCTCAACATGCTCGACTCATGAGTAGCAACTACGATTACCGTGCCAATAGCAATAACACCGAACACAACACCGAACACAACACCGAACACCCACACCGCGTTGTACCCCTTGACAACATCGCCATCGGAAACAACATCTTTGTGCGTAGCGGTGAAAAAATACCCGTGGACGGTGTGATTGTTTGGGGCGAAACCGAAGTCAACGAAAGCTTCCTCACTGGTGAACCACACCTCATCGCAAAATACGAAGGGAGTGAAGTGCGTGTGGGGAGCATCAACGGATTCGGAAACATCATCGTCGAAGCAACAGAACTATTCGCAAACACCGCCCTAGCAAACATCATCGCCGTTGTCGAAGCCGCACAAGAGAATCGTACACAACTGCAAACCACCCTAGACAAAGCACTGCAATATTTCGTGCCAACAACACTAATCCTCGCTTTCGCAAACATACCCCTACACGGAATACTACTCAACCATGGCTACATGTTTGGCGTAGAAGCATTCATGGCAACACTACTCATCGCATGCCCCTGTGCCATGGGAATCGCAATACCCATCGCCATGTCGTGTGCTTCTAGTCGCGGAATCAGCCAAGGGATAATCATCAAAGAGATGGACAAACTACCCCTCGCACACAAAATTAACACGATCCTCATCGACAAAACAGGAACCATCACAAGGGGATACCCTGTCCTAAAACGCGTAATCACTCTCACAACCCAAACCAACAACCACAACAACGAAACCTTCAACAACGAAACCGAACGGGTAATCAGCATCTGTGCCTCCATCCAAGCAAGGAGCAAACACCCCTTCGCAAAAGCGTTTGAACATAGTGGCAATGGCGATGACGATAGCAATGGGGGCAACAACCACAACTTCTCCATTGTTCCCGTAACCAACTGCAAAATACACACCGGCACAGGGGTCGAAGGGGAATACAACGGCACACTATTTCGCATCGGTAACGAAAACTTCACCAACCCACAAAACAATGTCCCAAACAACCTAACTCAACGCCACTGGATCAATCTACAAAACGAAATCGCCGAAGAACGACTCCAAGGCAACACCGTGTTCTACATGCTCCAAACCAACAACACACACAACAATCACGGCACCGTACCACAAGGCACAATCGTCGCCATATTCGTGCTCAACGACCAGATACACCCACATGCCAAAAATGCCATCCACATGCTCAACACAATGAACATCGGCTCCAAAACAGGCATCAACACAATTATGGCAACAGGCGATAACTCAACAACAGCAAATGCCATCGCCAAAGCCGTGGGCATCAACGACGTACATGGCGACGTCTCTCCGCAAGGGAAGGCTCAACTCATACAACAACATCGAAACAACAACACAATCGCTATGATTGGCGACGGTATCAACGACGCACCCGCAATCGCCGAAGCAGACATCTCTTTCGCACCACAAGGGGGGGCAGATATCTCAAAAGTAGCAGCACAAGTTATCCTCGGCAGAAATCACTGGGAAAACCTCATATTCTACTTAAAACTTTCAAAAAAAACTGATAGAATTATCAAACAAAACATATTTTGGGCGTTCATCTACAACATACTCGCAATACCACTAGCAATGATGGGGGTACTGCACCCCATTGTATCCGTAATAGCCATGACACTCTCATCCTCTTTTGTCGCCGGCAATTCACTACGAATACTACGACTCAAAAAACAAAAACTCGACAACCCAAACTAACACTCCTGAGGTAACCTATGCTCCCTTCACTACTCATGCTCATGCCCGCATCCCTAGTATTAGGCACAATAGCACTGCTCCTCTTCATCAAAGCCATTCGAGGCGGCTGGTTCGAAGATGTTGAAGGACCAAAATACCGCATGCTCGACGATGATCCCGATGAAACACCCGAAATACCACAACAACAACTACAGCAAATTAGACAAGACCGACTTGATCAAAAACAGAACCGCAACAGCAAACAGAACCACACGCCTGAAGACAACAACGCCAAATAAGCGAGGTGTTCCCATGGGAAGCAAACTTTTTGCACGTCGAAACAGACACCACAACACTAGCAACAACACTAGCAACAACGCCGACGACCTCATCCCCACACCATGGTTTCTACGCCCTAGCATCCTCCTGCCACTGATGGCTGTTGCTGTTGTCGGCTCATGGAACCTATTTCTGTACACGAAAACTAACGTGAACATCCCCCTAGAAAGTAGCACCAGCAGTATTTACAAGGTGGAAACAACGCCCACCTATTTTGTTGGCAAAAAGAACCAAGTTACCGTTCTTGTCTCGCTCCAACACAACAACTCTGACACCACAAACCCACCAACAACCCGTCATTACGTGGTCTACCCCCCTGTTGGCACCTCAAATAGTGTCAACAACGGCGATATCGATGGGAACAGGGCAGGCTCAAACGGTATTCTGTTCCGCATCTCCAGCCCCACACCACCCAACAACCCTAACACCAACGACAACACCGTCACCACCGACAGACTCCGCTTTACAGCAAAAACCACGGGCACATACCGAATATACTTCGAAGACAACGGCGAACCACACCTCCTCTACACTGTTCGAAGCATTAACGACCCCTTCAGCAACCCCATACTAATCGGTCTGCTCATTAGCTTTGCCCTCATGGTCGGTTTTTTCCGCAAAATGTTTCAACGGGAACGAAACTTCACTTTCCTCTTTATTTACGCTGTTGTTTTCATCCTCATCTGTTTCGGAGCATTCAGCGTTGTTCAAGAGATGAACGCGTACAAAGCCCCACACACAGCCATTGAGCAGCTTCTGTAGATAGCCGAATCACGAAACCCACGCACCACGCACCACGCACCACGCATCACGCATCATCTACCCCATTGCGATTTTTGCCTTTTGCCTAAATGCAATATTAGTGTTACAATGGTCGTAGTAAAACTAATGCCAAAAAAGCAGTATTAGTGTTACAATGATCGTAGCAAAACTAATGACAAACAATAGGACTATTTATATGAAGTTTATCGATGTTGCCAAGGTAACACTTATTTCAGGTGACGGCGGGAACGGTTGCGTTGCCTTTAGAAAAGAGAAGTTTGTACCGTTTGGAGGACCAAGTGGCGGAAACGGCGGAAACGGCGGGAACATCGTCGTTCGAGGCGTAACCAACAAACACACCCTCATGGACTTTCGCATCAACCGACGATACAAAGCCGCCAACGGATACAACGGACAAAGCAAAGACAAAGCCGGTGGCAACGGCAACGACCTACTCATCGACTTACCCCTAGGCACCTCCTTAGTCGATGCCAAAAGTGGCAAAATTATTGCGGATATTACCGAAGAGGGACGCAAGTACGTTATCCTCAAAGGGGGCGAGGGGGGACGTGGCAACAAATCCTTCACATCATCGTCTAACCGTGCCCCCAAACAAGCCGAAAACGGAACCCCCGGAACCACACTCGAAATCGAACTAAACCTCAAAATCATCGCCGACGTAGGCGTTATCGGTATGCCCAATGCCGGCAAATCCACTTTCATCAAAACCATATCCGCAGCCAACCCAAAAGTCGCCGACTACCCCTTCACAACACTCACACCCAACCTCGGCGTTATCAAATCCGTTTACGGACAACCTTACGTCATCGCCGATATGCCCGGACTCATCGAAGGGGCTCACAAAGGCGTTGGACTCGGACAACGATTCCTCAAACATATCGAACGTACCAAAGTTCTCACACACTTCATCGACGCCTCTGTTCACGTTGACGAAGACGGTGAGTACGACGGCGAAGACGGCAACCAAACCCCCGAACTCGCACTCATGACATCCCTCTCCATGATCGACCGATACAACCTTATCCGCAAAGAACTGGAACTCTACCAAGAAGCAAAATCCAAACCCACGGCAACCATAACCGACAACGCCGACAACCCTGACGCAACCGACAACGCCGAAACACCAACACAAGCATCAGAATTCATGCAAAACTTTGCCGACACCAAAGACTCCGAAACCTTTAACGTACTACACAAACAAGAGATTATCGTTGCCACCAAAGTGGAAGCCGCTCACACCGCTGAACTGGAACGCTTCAAAACCCACATGGCAAAACTCGGCAAAAAAGTGTTCTGCATCTCATCCATGACACGACAAGGAGTCGACGAACTACTCCTAGAAATGCAAACCGCTGTGGATAACCACGAACACAACCAAAACGATAACGATAACGATAACGATAACGCCAACAACAACGCCAACAACAACGCCAACAACTCAAAAGGAACCATTAGCGGCTACTAAACCGCAACACACACCTCAGGAGAACAACAACTCAATGGCAAACATGACACGCGTATCCGACATCCTTAGCGAAGACTCATGGTGCAAACAAACACTCTCCCTATGGAGTATGTGGAATCGTGTCGCCGGGGCAACACTCACCAAAGACACCTTCGCATACCGATACGACAACGCCACACTATTCATAGGCGTGAGACACCAATACCTCATCTCCGAACTACCGTACCTCGAAAAAGACCTAATTCAACGTGCAAAAAAATTCTACCCCGATATCAAACAACTCAAACTCGTCTACCTACCAGCACTGCCCGAAACTACACAACAACCAACATACACCGAATCCGAAAATATCACCCGACGTCAACCACTCGACATGGAACTGCGATTCGCAAACAACCTCGCCAAACAGATACACTCCGCCAAAGTGCGAGATAAATTCCACAACGCAATGAAATCATACCTAACACTCTACGAACTAGAACTCTAAACACCACAACCATTCAAAAATAACAAGGGAAATAACGAGGAAAACAACATGGTTCTGCCGATTATCTACTACCCCGACCCGCTACTCAGACAAAAATCTGAAACCATCACACACATCAACAACAATATCATCACACTAGCACGAAACATGGAAGACACTGTCCAACACCACAACGGTGCCGGACTAGCCGCCATTCAAGTCGGATCACCCGTGCGACTATTCATCACATGCGAAAGTGGTGAACGCAAAGACATCAAACACTACATCAACCCCGTAATCACAGTGTCCTCATGCGACGAATTCTTCCAACATAACCCCAAACTCGCAACCAACGACGAACACTGCTACCCTTGCGAACAACAAAAACACAACCACCTCAAACAACCCGAAAACATACTACTCGAAGAGGGATGCCTCTCCATACCCGGCGAATGGGGACACGTTATGCGACCCGAATACGTGTCCATCACCGCACAAAACCTCGAAGGCAAAACCTTCACCATCTACGCAGGCGGATTCCTAGCACGAATACTACAACACGAACACGACCACCTCGACGGAATTCTATTCCTACAACGACTCGAACACTCTCGTCGTGAAAAAATTATCAAATCCATCAAAAAACGTGCCAAAGAAGACGACTACCCAATACCAAAAGACACAACCAACAACGCTAGCAACAAACCAAAACACTAGAACAGCACTAACAACAAACTCAACACGGAACAACAAACCATGGACAACAACCTAGACAACACAGAACCAGATACCAACACTCTGGACAACAACATCCAAACCAAATTTGTGCACCTACACCTACACACGCAATACTCCTTCCTCGACGGTGCCATCAATATCAAAAAACTCGCCAAACGACTCAACGAAATGGGGATGGAAGCATGTGCCATCACCGACCATGGCACAATGTACGGCGTAATCGATTTCTACAAAACCATGAAAAACGCCGGCATCAAACCCATTATCGGATGCGAAGTCTACATCGCACCCGACAGCAGAACAAAAACAAACTACCTCAGAGGCGAAAAACACTCCTACCACATGGGACTACTCGCCGAAAATGGCGAAGGACTCATCAACCTACAAAAACTCGCAACCATCGCCCAACTCGAAGGATTCTACTACAAACCACGAATCGATCGCGAAGTACTCAAACAACACGCCAAAGGACTCATCGGACTCTCAGGATGCTTGGGCGGCGAAATACCGCAACACCTACTCAACAACAACTACCACGCTGCCCTACAATGTGCCAAAGACTTCAACGAAATCCTAGGCGACGGAAACTACTTCCTCGAAATGCAAGACAACGGTATAACCGAACAGTACGAAGTCAACGAACAAATAGTGCGTATCTCACAAGAAACAGGTATTCCGCTCGTCGCAACAAACGACGCCCACTTCCTCGACAAAGACGACCACGACTCGCACAACGTACTCGTTTGCATACAAACCGGCTCGAAAATCAACGACCCAAACAAAATGGAGGCTCACAGCACCGCCCTCTACGTCAAATCACCACAAGAGATGTACCAAAGCTTCGGCAAAACACACCCACAAGCTCTGGAAAATACCATCGCCATTGCACAACGATGCACCGTCGACTTCACATTCGGAAACCTACACCTGCCAGCTTTCCCCACTCCCGATGGATCCACACAAGAAGACTTCTTCCTACAAGTAGCAACACAAGGACTGGAAAATATCTTCACCAAAGACAATATCCCACCCGAAACACACCAAGAATACCGTGACCGACTCAAGTTCGAAGCAGATATTATCCGCGACAAAGGATTCGTCGGCTACTTCCTCATCGTATGGGATTTCGTCAAATGGTCGAAAGAGAACGACGTTGTTGTTGGACCCGGAAGAGGATCGGGGGCAGGATCACTCATCGCCTACTCCATGGGCATTACAGAGGTCGACCCCATCAAGTTTGGACTACTCTTCGAACGATTCCTTAACCCCGAACGAACTTCTATGCCCGACTTCGATATCGACTTCTGCATCGAAGGGCGTGACCGCGTCATTCAATACGTCTACAACAAGTACGGCAACGAAAATGTTACACAAATCGTCACATTCTCCAAACTACTCGCCAAAGGGATAATTCGCGATGTGGGCCGCGTACTCGATGTACCCCTCACCGTGGTCAACAAACTAAGCAAAAAAATCCCCGTCGCACCCGGAATGACCCTCGTTCGTGCACTCGAAGAGGTACCCAACCTCGAAGACGACTTCCTAAACGAAGAACATGGCGACGAACTTCTCAAACACTCCCTCAAACTCGAAGGACTCTTCCGACAAGCAGGCACACACGCCGCTGGAGTACTCATCGCCGACAAACCACTAGTCGAATACTGCCCCCTCACCAAAATACGATCCTCTGCCTCCAGCTCAAACATTCTCGCTGACATGGCCGCCTCACAATACGAAAAAGATACTGCCGAATCCATCGGACTCATCAAATTCGACTTCCTAGGACTAGCAAACCTCACAAATATCGACGTTGCAGCCAAACTCATTCAAAAACACACACCAAACTTCAACATCGCAAACATACCTTACGACGATGCCAAAACCTACGAACTCATGACCAAAGGGGACACAAGTGGCGTGTTCCAACTCGAAAGCGAAGGGATGCGTCAACTACTCCGCAAACTCAAACCCACTCACATCAACGACATCGTCGCCGTTGTCGCACTCTACCGACCCGGACCCATCGGTTCAGGGATGCTCGACAGTTACGTCCGACGAAAACACGGACAAGAAGAAGCAACATACTACCTACCCGAACTCAAAGAATTCCTCGAAGAAACTTACGGCATCATCGTCTACCAAGAACAGGTCATGCAAGTTGCACAACGACTCGCAGGATACTCTCTCGGTGCCGCCGACCTCTTGAGACGTGCCATGGGAAAGAAAAAAGCCGAAGAGATGGCAAAACAACGCGAAATGTTTATCCACGGTAACAGCGAACTCAACATCGACGGTGCAATCAAACTCGGGTTCGACCCGAAACTCTCAAACGAAATATTCGACCTCATGGAAAAATTCGCCGAATACGGATTCAACAAATCACACTCAGCTGCGTACGGAATCATCGCATACCAAACCGCATACCTCAAAGCAAACTACAGCGTCGAATACATGACCGCTCTACTCAGCGTCGCAATCAACAACAGCGACCGAATCGCCTACTTCATCGCCGCATGCAAACCCATGAACATCAACGTTCTACCACCAAACGTTAACAGATCACAAGCACAATTCTCTGCACTCCATGGCAACATCGTTTTCGGACTCGCAGGAATCAAAGGGATCGGAATGGACTCCGTAACAAATATCGAAAACGAACGGAACCAAAACGGCGACTTCTTATCCTTCATGGACTTCCTAAACCGAATCGATAACAAAAAAGTTAACAAAAAAGGGGTGGAATCACTCATCAAAGCAGGGAGCTTTGACTGGACAGGGAAAAAACGTAAACAACTACTGGAAGCTCTGCCCGACGCCATGAAAGAGGCTCAAGGACGAAACAACAACATCAAAAACCTAGGGAGCAGTCTCGATATGCTGTTCGCCATGGACGACAACAACGACAACAACGACGACAACAACGACAACGACAACGACAACAACAACAATAACCAACAAACACGAGGGCTCATCGACCACTTCGACTACGGCGACGACGTGGAATTCTCACGCATCGAACTACTCCTCAAAGAGAAAGAAGCGCTCGGAATCTACCTCACAGGACACCCCCTAGGCGAATACCTAACCATACTCAACAAAGTCGCAACACCCATAAAACAACTAGGCAACATCAATGTCGGAACACACGTAGGCATCGCAGGGATTATCACCGAAGTCAAAAATACCTTCACCCGCAAAGACAAAAAACCAATGGCAATTATCAAAATCGAAGACGTGGCAACTGAACTCACAATGCCCATATTCCCCGGACTCTTCCAAGCTGTCGAACAACTCATGACCATGGACACACTAATCTTCATCAACGGCGAAGTCGCAACCAACGACGATCGACCAACTCTCAAACCGAACGCAATCTACCCACTACAAGAGGGGATCATACAAAATACTCGACAACTCACTCTCACAATCAACATCAGCCAAACAAACGAACAACAACTGAAAAATACTCTCAACAAACTAAACAAACTACTCGCAAACAACACCGGCCGCACCAAAGTAGTCCTAAGGGTGGCAAAAGAAAAACACAACAAACAACCCAAAGCCCTAATCGCAACTCAAACCCTAACACAAAAAATCAACATCTCACCCAAACTAATCACAACCCTTGCAGACATACTCGAACCACACAACGTCACACTAACACCCAACGCCAACACGAACACTAAACAGAAACATACAAATTTTAATGCTTGACAAAACAACCGTTATCACCTAACTTAAGCGTGAAATTAATAACTAACAAAGGGAGACTTTACACAGGCAAAACTAGTATTTATAACTATTTTACGTCGGAGGACTAAACATGACCACAACGAAAATATTAACCACCATAAATACACGACTACTAATCATACCCGTGCTACTCTTTAGCGTAACACTACTCACCCTAACACTCACAACTGCAACTGCAACTGCCGCAGGGAAAAAACACACCATCAACGGTGCCGGTGCAAGCTTCGCATACCCCGCATACTCCACCTGGGCCTACTACTACAAAAAAGAAACCAAAAACACAATCAACTACCAATCCATCGGATCTAGTGCCGGAATCAACGCCATCATCTCTGGAGAAGTCTCCTTCGCAGGAACAGACGCTCCCCTCAATAACGACGAACTACAAAAATACAAATTCGTACAGTTCCCCACACTCACAGGAGCAATCGTCATTGTAGCCAATATTGTAGGCGTGGACGGCAACAAACTCGTCCTCAACGGCGACATCATCTCACGCATCTATGCAGGACAAATCACCAACTGGAAAGACAAAAGCATCACAAGCCTAAACCCAAACCTAAAACTACCTGACGCAACAATCGTTGTCATACACCGCTCCGACGGCTCCGGTACAACGTACGCCTTCACAGACTACCTCTCATCAACATCATCACTATGGAAAAATAAATACGGCAAAGACAAAGTCATACCTTGGCCTGTAGGCGTCGGTGCCAAAGGGAACGAAGGCGTAAACGCTCAAGTTAAAAAAATCCGCAACAGCATCGGATACGTCGAACTATCCTTCGCCGAACTATCCAAAATGGACATACCGCAAATCATTAACCTAAATGGACACAAGGTCAAAGCAAATAAAAAAACCATCACCGCAACTGCAGCCAACGCTAACTGGGACAAAGCTAACGGTTACCAAGCATCGCTCGTTAACCTACCCGGCGACAACACATGGCCCATCGTTACACCAACCTACGCTGTCATTAACGCAAACTCACCCGATGCCAAAAATATCGCCTCTTTCTTCAAATGGAGCTTCGAAAATGGCGACGACTACCTCCTAAAACTAGGATACATTCCCCTGCCCACACAAACCACAAACGATATTGTCGAAAACCTACTAGGGTTCGATAACAAAAATAAAAAATAAACACAACCGAACCATGGGGGTAATGCCATGACACAACAGTACCCTGAGGCACAACAACAACTACACAACAACCTCAAAATCGGCAACACCCCCATAGGCTCAAACCACGACGTCTACTTCATCGGCGAACTATCCGTCAACCACAAACAATCCCTCGACATAGCCCTAAAAACCATGCGTGAAATCAAAAACGCCGGGGCACAAGCAATCAAACTACAAACATACAAAGCCGAATCACTCACCCTCGATGTGGACAACAACGACTTCCACATTGCTCAAAACTCCGTCTGGGACGGCAAAACCTACTACCAACTATTCAAAGAAAACGCAATGCCTTGGGAATGGCACCAAACTCTATTCAACGCCGCAAAAGACCTAAAACTACACATATTCTCAACTCCTTTCGACAAACAAGGGGTCGAACTACTACAATCTCTCAACGCTATCGCATACAAAATCGCATCGTACGAAATCAGACACCTAACACTCATCAAACAAGTTGCCGAAACAGGCAAACCTATCCTCATCTCAACAGGCATCGCCAACAGCGAAGATATACAACGTGCCATCAATATCTGCCACAAAGCCGGCAACTACCAAATCATACTGATGAAATGCACATCGGCTTACCCCGCAACACCCGAAACACTACAACTCAACCACATCTCACAACTACAACAACAGTTCCACACACCAGTAGGACTCTCTGACCACTCCTACAGCACCGACAAACAACAACTCGTGGTCGCACCCATGGTCGCAACAGCACTCGGAGCAGTGGTTATCGAAAAACATGTAATACTCGACAGATCGATGCAAACAGCCGATTCACAGTTCTCACTGGACCCAAACGAACTCAAAACTACCATTGACGCAATCAGAAATGTTCGCAAAACCATGGCGGAACCAAAAACTCAAAACTACAAAGAAAATGACGACTACCCATGGAACGGCAAAGAAGCAGCACAAACGGGGGGGCGATCGGTGTACATCTCGCAGGACATACCCAAGGGGGGAACAATCTCAACACACAACACAGCAATCGTAAGACCGGGACTGTCTCTGCACCCCAAATACTACCACAGCATACTCGGACGACAAACGAATAAACCCCTGAAACGGGGGGATCGCATCAGCCTAGACAACCTTGTCTGAGGGGGGTACGGATCTCGCACCTCGCGGAACGCACACGCACACGCACACGCACGCACCTCGCGGAACACACACGCACACGCACGCACCTCGCGGAACGCACACGCACACGCACACGCACGCACACGCACGCACGCACCTCGCGGAACGCACACGCACACGCACACGCACGCACCCCGCGGAACACGCACGCACCTCGCCTAAGGCACCTGCACCTTCGCCAACGTTACCTGAGTTGGTGCACCCGTGCCGGACTTAACATCCATGTTCCCCTTAACCTCCAACACACTCCCACGCACCGCACTACCTGCCACATAGCAGAACGCCACAATGTCGCCATCGGTTCGCCCCGTATAACTCTCCCTTCGTGTTACCCCGACGAGGTTGTTTGCGTTGTCAGTAATCGCCGATGCAAACTCCTTTGGCACCCCCGTGAATACAGCCATTGTGCCCTCCCCCAAATTAGCACACAGGTCGGTGTACAAGCCAGCCACAATGGTTCCGTCGCCAACATTTGGGTCGCTACTGGTTGATACCTCTAGCTTGTAGTTGTAGAGCACGTATGTTGTTGGTTGGCTGAGATGTCCGTTCAGGTTGACTTGGGCGGATATCTCTGCCACCATCGGCTTGAACAATACTGTTTGCTCCGGAATAACCACAACCCCTTGACGATAATTTTCGTCCGCACCGATAGTCACGTCACAGTCTCCAAGGGCACCATCCTCTCTGCAGTATGATTCAACCCTTACCCCCGATGTGCCTGTGCTTACTTCCGAGAAGGTGTAGTAGCCCATTACGCGTTCCAGTCTGTAGGATAGTGATCCGCCGGAAACGTCGATGGGTCCTTTGTTGTTCCCAGCAACGTCGTAGTTTACAACTTGGCTTTTCAGGAAGTAACGCCTCTCCACACTACCACGTCTTACCGTGCCCCCTATGTAGTGTTCCCCTGCCCACCGCACCTTGGTGTTGGTAATAATCCATGTGGTCATGTCTAGTCCAAGTAGTACGTTGACTTCTGTCTTCTCCCCCTCACTGCACCCTGTAATCCTGCCAATGCTGGCGGTGCTCTCGTGGAACTCAAACGCCCCTTGCGGCGTATTCAACACGCGAACATAGTGTGTGTAAGCAGGATCAACCTCTAGTGCGGCAAAGTGTATGGTTGTGTTTGGCGAACAGGCACTGTCGTAGGTTACTGAGTCTATCTTCCCCTCAGAAACCTCCTTTTCCGTTTCTAGAGCCCCAAGGAATACTGTAGCATTGTCCATCGCCCCACTGCTGTCCATGAAGCTGAGCCTTACCTCCCGTCCCGCCCCTTTGGGTAGATACTTAACTACCTCTTCGGTAATGGGATTGCCGTTGGCGTCCACCTTAACGCTACCATCGCTGTTTAGCACATCCACGATTCTGGTGGTTTTGTCCAAGTAGACCCGCACTTCGTTCCCCACTATTTCGACGCTAAACGGATCGCTACTATCTACCGCACCTGCAACAATGTTGAATCGTGCATTGTCGGGGGTTGTTGTTAGAATCCCCATGGGGTATGTTGCGTAGTCGTAGTATCCGTCGCCATCGGCGTCCACTCGCCTTGACAGCCCAAAGGAGAGGAACGCCTCTTGCGTCCATCTAATTTGTCGTGGCTTCTCTGTGGGGATATCCACCACCCGTTTCCCGTTTGCACCTAGGTCAAGGATAAGGGATGAGCCCTCAGGAGCACCACCGTTTTCTAGGTCGTAGCAGAATACTGTTACGCTACCGCTACCCATGGCCATATTTTGCTCAGTTACATGTACTTTCGCTCCCATGGTGTATGTTCGCTTTACGCCGAAAGTTGCATCGTCGATATCCATATCACCGATGATGAAGAACGGGTACCGTGCTATGGAGTCGGCACCTGTGTTGCAAGCATTGTGGTTGTAGGGGGCACGCGTGGGGATGGTTGTGGATGTTAAGTTGGCGAACAGGGTATTCTCACCCTCGACCATGGAGTAACCAACAGACATCTCGAACGAATCAACGCGGGGGGAAGCAATCAGGGTGCCCGATGAGTTGTCGCCAAAATCAGGCATGGCACTAACCGTAACTCGAACCCTTTCACCTACACAATACGGCATGTCGCCACACGATGAAGTCAAAACACCCGTGCTGGGATCGATGGTCACCCTCTGCGGATCACCACCCGAAATCAAAGCGATGCTGTATGTTGGCGTAAGCGTTGGTGTTATTGTGAGGTGCGGCGAAAGGTCGTAAGTTGTATTGTAAGACCCCCGTGGCTGATTGGTGCTCTCCCGAATATACTTAACCCAAAAATCATCAGAACTACCACCGCCACCTGTAGGATCAAGACCATCCCAAAGGCGTGGCGTTATGTCCGACCACTTAAGACCAGCACGAACGTGGGTGTCTAACCCAACCATGAAGATTAACTCCTCCATCACATCATCGTTGGCACAAAAACCTATGGACTCACCAATATTGCGAGAAATACTCAAAGATGTGGGGAGCTCCCGACGATTACCCAACCTATCAACCAAAATAGCAGAATTTTCGAATATCTGATGGTAACCAAGGGTGTCAAAAGATGCCAAAGAGAATCCGCGACTACCCGTGCACTGACCCATATCACCATAAGTAAGCGACTCAGGTGAGTTAAACGTGTGACGGTACTTGAAACTCAAAACCGTGGTCGCAGAATAAGCACCATCAAACGTTGTCGCCGTAACAGCAATGTCCGCCGGCGTAACACCAGCATCACCATAGATGCGAAGCTCACCCGTTTCACCATTGAGATAGATGCGGTCATTGTTTACACTAGTGTTGCCGTATGCATACCTCATAGAGTAAGACACACGCATGTCTGTGGGGAGAACACCCGAAGTATCACTCGTCAAGGTGACGTTGCGACTAAGATCGTATGAACGATAACCACGCAATTCATCCAAAAATACGCTGGAATAAACCAAAAAACGATCCTCTTCCCACGAAATGCTGGTCACAGGGTAACGACCCACCGTAATGTTGACGGATTGTGTTAAACCACTCTCCGAAACAGCAGTGATAACCGAACTACCTAAAGCAAGTGCCGTCAAATAAACCAAGTGACCATCAGCAGGATCAACTGACAGGGATACAACAGATTCGTCAGACGATGTCCACTGAATAGGCATGGCATCGTTGGCGTCGCTCGGTGGAACTATTTGTGCCAACAGATCCATGGACATGGGATTACCAACAGTATTGACACCATCCGACACAAGGGTAAAACTCGGGGTACGCAAAACCTTGTTGGAACCCATGTTGACAAACCGTATGGCAGGTTGCATGGACACATCACTAGGAACGATGCGTACATCTTGGACGCCAATTGCCGGCATATCTTTATTTGTGCACGATACGGCAAACAGTGCCGCAAAAATAACTACCAGTAAAACTTTATGTGTTTGGCTCATTCATCCCCCACAGTAGCACGCAGTAACGGCAGTAGCCACAGTAGCCACACTGTGCACACTGTGCCACAAGTAGCACGCAAACCCCGTACATATAACCCCACTGCCAGCAATATTGTTGCCATTAGTGACAATTAACCCATGTTTAACCCATGCTTAACCCTTCAAACCGGTGCAGAGCAGGTATATCTCAACAGAATTAGGACGCGACGACGGCGGCTTCACAACCTTCACCTGACGAAAACTAGCCTTCAACTCCGAAACAAGCTCGCCACGACTACCACCCTCAAACACCTTCACAAGCATACTACCACCAACCTCCAACATATCCACCGCAACACTAGATATGAGACGAACAAGGTGCACAGATTGCTCGTGATCAGCAGACTTAATCCCTGTGGTCGAAGGTGCCGCATCAGACACAAGCACCTGAAACTTATAACCCAACCCACCTATCCTAGCCCTAACCGAAGGGGACGTAATGTCGCCCTGAACAAAATCGTAGTTGGAAACAGACTCAAACGACACCGGCATGGGCAAAAGATCGTTGCAAACAAGGTGCCCCTTTCTGCCAACAAGCTCCAAAAGACCCTCGGTCATACCACCCGGTGCGGATCCTATCTCCAAAACAGTTTGACCCTTGCGAATAACCCTGTGCTTGGCATTGATGTCGAACAGCTTGTAAACAGCTCGAGACTGGTAACCCTCCTGCTTGGCTTGCTTGTAGTAGGCATCTTTTCTATTGTACATGGTAACTATTCCTTATGTGCGGTGTGCGGTGTGCG
>CAMZNS010000025.1 GCA_947313855.1 uncultured Deferribacteraceae bacterium | reverse complement strand
CGTCAGTGGATTTATCGTCGATAACAATTAGTTCAAAATCCCTAAACGTTTGGTCGAGGATGCTTTGGAGGCACTCATCAACGTACGCCTCAACGTTGTAAACGGGTACGATTATGCTGAGGGTAACGGGGTGCTTTTTGTGGTTCATGATTGTGCGGTCTCCTGAAGTTTCATATTATTACTAAGGGGGTTTGCGGTCACTAGAGCCTTATGCGTTTCCTTCGATACCTTGAGTCGTTTGGGTGTAATGAAAGCCTCGCGATAAATAACGGCAAGGGGGCTTGTAGCCCAATTTAACAGAAGCCTGGAGTATATTTGATATGAAAAACGCAACTTCTTGCTAGGAACTGGGTGCATATTGTAAATATAGTCGGCGAGATCTTTGTTGATTGGTAAGCCGTTTCGATACGCCTTGGAAATAAGGTTGATGCTACTGTAGTGCCAATTGCTACCGTCGTCGTCGTGGTTGATTAGCTTGTCCAGAAGCCTGTTGCTCTCCGAGGATGACGCCCCTTTGATAGACTCGAGCAAGTTAATGGTCTCCTGCGGGGTAGGCTTTAAGCTACTCAAGGTATTGTGGAGCTGAAAAATATATGTGTTGATGTAGAACCTGAAAGCGTAGTAGTAGTTGTTGGCATGATGTTTACGACCCTGATGCACCACAAAATCCATTAAAGTAAAGGTGTTCTTAAAAAAAGCAAGTACCTCTTTGCGAGAGTAATTTTTTTGTGTGGTTGACCCTTTGCGGATACGATACAAGTACAGATGCTGGTCTATAACAACAACTTTACGTACAATAGAGAGAACGCGAGCAACAAATACGGAGTCCTCCATGGTGCCAGAAGGGAAAATGACGCTGTCGTGCTCAAATAGGGACGTTTTATACACCTTGGAACAAGCGTAACCCTGAATATACTTATCCGGGTGGTGAAGTCCGTGATAAGCCTCGCGGGCGTGGTAGACTTTCTTCTTAGGATTGTAATCTGCGTCGTGAAAATCACCATTGGGCAGAAGCCTGAGGATTGGGTATTGGATGACGCAAGCATCGGTTTGATCCATGGTATCCACCATAATTTGTAAGGCATCAAGTGTGTAGAAGTAGTCGTCAGAGTCGATGAACGTAATGTATTTGCCCGAAGCGATACTAACGCCCGTGTTTCGAGTAAGCCCTTGTCCTTGGTTGACATCATGCTCCAAAATCTTGATGCGGTTATCTTTGGCAGCATACTTCTGCACTATGGCAAGGGAGGCGTCGGTGGATTTATCGTCGATAACGATTATTTCAAAATTGCTAAACGTTTGGTCGAGGATGCTTTGGAGGCACTCGCCAACGTACGCCTCAACGTTGTAAACGGGCACGATAACGCTAATAATGGGGGGGGTGTTTCTAGTCATAATAAAACCTGCGAATATTCAACTTCATCTCAAGTAAGTATAACATACTTTACGATAGAAAGTTAGAGGTTTTTTCGGGGCTACAAAAAGAGGTAAAGCACAACGAACGTGAGGGCGATAACACCCAATGACAACCACTTGATAAGCTCGCGACTCGAAAGGATGCTGTCGGGGGCAAGGATGTCCTGACCCATGTTGTCCTTGAAGACACGCATCTCCTGCTCAAGTCGCTTAAAATTGGTGATGGTGTTTACCAAGTACTCCACAAAATCCAACTCCTCTATCTTCCGCGTATTGTAATTGGGGCGTACCTCCAACATATCCATCTCGCGAATAGAAATTGTTGTATCGGTAGATTTCTCGTAATCCACCATAAACCCGAAATGCTCAAGAAACTTAGCATAAGCATTGCTCGTCTCCGTGTTGGACTCCTTCAATGGTAGCGACAAATCCACCTTGGAGTAGTGATAACCCTTAACACGGCTATGGACAACATTGATAAGCTGGGACAGGGCATAACTGCCGAGACCCTTATGACGAAGACGCTGGGGCAAATAAAGACTCATATTGGGATTGAATGATATGGTGCGATTTTTATGGTTGATAGTCAAAGATATGGTGTAGTTCTTGTCGGTAATGGTTGAACTTAAACGTGTAACATCAACATCCTCCTCACTATTGATTTTACTGAGGGCTTTGGCGTTAATCAAAGGAGTGATGCGGACAACATAGGTCTCATAGTAGTCTGATCGCTCCGAATGTATGGCTATGATGACGTAAGCAAACGTTTGATCCGTGACGCCAGTGTTGAGGGTATGCTTCGCCTTGACCAGTCGAACCATGCCGTAAGGGGAGGCTTCGGCTTTGCGTTCAAGCTCTGAAATTGTTGAGTTTTGAATAGACACAAAACCTCCTGAGGCAACAAAAATGTAGCGAAATACCTGCTAGATACGATCTTACGCCATAGATGTGCAATAGTCAATACCTTTATGGTTGCGTGGCGAGTTTTGAACAGGGGGGCTGTGCATGGAAAAATGAGCCGACTTGAGCGACCTGCGTAGGTGTGCAAAACTAATGAACACCCACGCAAACACGCCCGCAAACACGCCCGCAATGGCAGACGCAAGCACGGTCGCAAGCACGCCCGCAAGCACGCCCGCAAGCACGGTCGCAAGCACGGTCGCAAGCACGGTCGCCCTAGGAGAGCTTTTTGTACAGGTCGATAAACTCACCACACATCGTCTGAAATACTTCCACAGACATCATTTGATCCTCAGCGTGAGCCAGTAAAATAGACATGGTCACACCCTCGCCAGCAGCCTCTTTCTGCACAAGGCTAGTGTGCTGCTTGTGGGCATCAACAAACGCCTCTTTCGCCTCAGAAACAAGCTTCTCAGCACCAGCAAAATCGCCGTTTTTAGCAAGCTGTATCGCCTCGATGTACATGGATTTTGCGGTACCAGATGATGCAATAATGGTGAATATTGCCTCTTCCATCTCCAATGCTAAGTCTTCTGCGTTACTCATAAATCTCCCTCCCTTGTTAGATTATGTCGCTCCTAGTTTACAATATTTACACGAAATTTTGACCAGGGTAGTACATACTTCAAAAGACGCTGATTGCTCGCTGTAACCCTGCCAACGATGTTGACACCGCCGTTATTGTCCATGGGAGCAGTGGCGATATGCATCTCACCCTTGTAACGACCGTAATTGTCGTTGTCGATGGTTACGTCCCCAAACTCAATAGGATTCGTGTCGTGGGGAGCAATGGGCGAATCCTTGTAGTAGATACGCATCATTGTAGAACGTATCATCAGACCAGAATTGTCGCCACGGAACATATGCAAGTTGTCCTCCAAAATACTACGCTCTGTTGCAGTGGTGTTGCTACCAACCTCAACGTCGATGACAATAATATCCTTGTTCATCCCACCCAAGGCGGCAAGCTCCTCTTCGCTGGCGTAAGCGTTGCCGATGATTACGTCGTTGATGTAGCGTGATGCGAAAAGCTCCTTCGCCTGAGCAACAATATCTAAACTGCGATGCTCCTCGATTGTGGGGAGACCCTCGACAACCTCTTGCGTCGAAAATGTGCCCTCAGCGTTGGACGACACAAACGCTGCGTTGTGGATGTTGAGGTCGTACATCTGCTTGGAAGTCTCCATGAAGTAGTCCACCGATAGACCGGTGTAGCGACGAGGATAGAAGTTGTGGCACGCAATAATATTGGACAGATTCGGACGGTATGACATAATATTGTTGAGATACAGGGTGCCTGTGCTGGAGTTGAACTCGATCTTAATGTTGTAAGGATTGTAAGACATGAGTGCCTCTTCCGCACCAGAAAAACCTTCGTCTAAACGGATACCGTAGACACCGAGTTCGTGAAATAGGGATAGATCGTCGTGGGTCACACCCAAAAACTTCATTATGGTGGGATTAACGTCGGTTACAACAGCCATGTTGTGGCTTTTGGCATGGGCAACAATCCCCTTGAAATCGGATAAAAACTTCTGCTTATTCTCTTCGGATACACTAAGAAAACAGGTGAAAATACGTGTAAAGCCGTACTTGGCTGCGAGGGTAATGTATTCCATATCTTTTTCGATGGGATTGCGTCCAACGTATACGGATATACCTAGTCCTTTTAAAAACATAATAGCTCTCCTTAGTTGTTATGCGATTGTGGTGAGCACTGCTGTAACGGAGTGTGGGTGCCTATTACGACACGATTACACCCCGCAACAACAGAAACTTAGTTTTATTTCAAATAATCAACGTATTTGCGATGTGCCTCAAAAAGCTCTTCAAACATGGCTCTGTTGACAGTATCGCTACGTGAGAAGGGGTTCATGTTGAGTGCGAGAATCGCTTTTTCGTAACTTTTTTCCATGACAGCTTCCACGGCTAACAATTCGTATGACTTGAGGAACTCATGGAGACCGCGAACACTGCGAGGCAGTTCGGTGATACTATCAAGTGGCACGGCACCATCTTTGGTCAGACGAGCGGAGATCTCGATTGTGTCGTCTGGATCAAGGTTTTTAACATGCCCGTTGTTTTTGATATTCACTGCATGAATAAGACCTTCATCACCATAGATGGAGGTCAAAACATCGCAAGCAACATCGGAATAGTAAGCACCGCCACGCTTGGACAACTCCTCAGGCTTCTCCTTGAGATCGGGGTTTTGGTACTTTTTGAAAAGCTCTTTTTCGTACTCCATAACCTGTGTTGCACGACTAATACCTTTTGCAAAATCCTCCATCTGATGCTCCATCTGCTCCTTATTTTTGAAGTAGTAGGAGTGGTAAAAGCAGGGGATGAGACCAAGGGTCGTAATGAATTCCTTGTCGAACTTCATACCTTTTATATTAGGAATAGCTGTGGCACTGTCGAGGAATGCTTCGAGGGCTTGGGCGGAGATATCTTTCCCATTATGAAGGGTGCGAAGACCGTAAACAAGGTGATTTAATCCTAAAAATTCTATCTCTATTTCGCTGGATGGAACATCGAGTGCCTTGGAAATCCAAAATTTAGTGGCGATGGGAACATTGCACACACCAATAAAACGGTGGAAATCGGTGTAGCGGTGAACAGCCTCGGATACAATGCCGGAAGGGTTGGTAAAGTTGATAATCCAAGCGTTGGGAGCAAGCTCCTGAACATCCCTAACAATATCCATAATGATAGGAATAGTGCGTAAAGCCTTAAACAACGAGCCCGCACCGTTGGTCTCCTGACCGAGCATGCCGTATTTGTTGGGGATATGCTCGTCGAGACGACGTGCCTCCATCTGACCAACACGGAATTGTGTGGTAATAAAGTCGGCGTCTTTAATCGCCGAACGACGATCGGTGGTCGCAAAAACCTTTACATCCAAACCAGCAGCCGTAAACATGCGATTAGTCAGACCCTCAATAATAGAAAGCTTCTCCAACCCCTCATCAATATCAACAAGGTGAAGCTCAGTAAGGGGAAACCTGTCGTAACGCTTAATAAGACCTTCGATCAACTCTGGGGTGTAGGATGAACCACCACCAATCGTAACCATTTTTAAGCTATGCTTGCTTGTACTCATATTGCTCTACCTCCACCAATAAAGTGTAATTAAAATAAATACTTATAGCAAAGCCCCTCCCAAACATACGTTACAGAAGGGGCTCCACTGTCTTATGTCTTGCAACAATAGTAGCCAAACATCTACAAAAAAGCAAGCAAACGTTTAGCACTAATTGATACGAATGACCTCAAACAAGCTAGGCTGAAACCTTACTCTTTTCAATGGCAACGCGGTTGGAGTACTGGATGAACGGTATGTACATCAAGAACGCCAACGTGAAGTTGAACATTGCAAGAAGAGCTGCGGCAAAACTACCATTAGTAGCAAGGAACGCACCAATTACAGGAGGTGTTGTCCACGGAATAATAATACTTGTTGGTGGAACAAGACCGATGGCTGTTACTGAGTAAGCAACGGCTGTAAGCACTACGGGGTTGATGATGAACGGCAAGAATAGGATCGGGTTCAAAACAATTGGCAAACCGAAGATTACTGGCTCGTTAATCATGAAGATACCGGGAGCAAGACCAACCTTACCAACTGCACGGTAGTCCTCACGCTTGGAAAAGATGATGATTGCGAGAATCAAGGTTAGGGTTGCACCGGAGCCGCCCAAGTGAACATAAGCATCCCAAGATACCGATGTCCATACGTTTGGCATTGCAATACCATTTGTCAACGCTTCAGCATTCTCCAATACTGCAGGAAGGTAAACGGAGTTGATGATGGGAGCAACAATGTTGGCACCATGAAGACCGAAGAACCAGAATAGGGGGATGAAGAATGATATTATCAGAACAGTGAATACACTCTGACCAAGCTGCATAAATGGAGCCTGAACAAAACCGTTAATCAATGTCAAGAGGTTGTTTACATCGGTACTGCCGACGGTGAACGCTGCTTTAGAAAGAACCAACGAAACGATACCCATGGTGTAGATTACCACCAATGCAGGAACAAAGGCTACGAAACCACGTGAAACCGCTGGAGGAACGCTGTCAGGCATGCGAATAACAATATTTTTCTTAACAAGACGAACATAAATCTCGGTGGAAACAATACCAACTATCATAGCGGCGAAAAGGTTAGTAGGACCAAAGTTGCCAACGGCAATCCAACCCCATGCACCTTCACCATTGATGGTCGACATTTGTGGCAAATGTACGAAGTACGCTGCCAAAGCGATCACAGCGGCGGAAATGCCATCCTCCCCATAGCTAAGGGCAAGACGGTAAGCTACAGCAATTACGATGAATATGGACAGAATCGCAAATGAACCCCACCAAACAATACCGTTAAGCTCGAAAAACCAAGGGATTGCACCACGTACGGCAGCACTTAACTCAACATTAAACAGGGCATCTAACGCACCCCAAAAATTGTTGAGCAACACTGCAACGGATCCGGCAAGGATCAAAGGCATTGCGGTTGCGAAACTATCACGGATAACTACCATATGGCGTTGCCCACCAATACGTGAGGCAACAGGCGTAAAGTATTTGTCCATGATGTCTATAAAAGTATTCATAATGAACTCTCCTCCTTATAAAAAAATAACTCAGTTCTTAATTTGATCGCATTCGACCTAAATTAAAACTTTTCTTACCTTAACATAAGGAGAGGTAGTGGTCAAGGGTTTTTATTCATCAGGCACGGAATACGCCATAGGATAGCTACTTAACTATTCGCCATGGTGCACCTAAGATACAATAACAGGCGTGTCGTTGGGTAACACTACTTTATTTAAATCAAAATGTAGGTAAAATTTTTTTTACTACTATGTACAAATTGTTGACCGAAAGCCGACGATCGCGGCGATACCCCTCAAAGAGATGACACAAAACAACGCCATGGACAACCGAAAAGCTGACCATGGCGTTGAATAAAAACGTTAGACTGAAAATAATAAATACTTATAAAGGCTTGTGCCCGAATAATTATGGGGTAGCAGGTTGGGGGTATCGGCAAGACCAATGCTGCAATGCACCCTGCAAAATACTTTGTGCGTCTAGTTTACTGTAGTCCATGCGTCCTACGATGTAGACAAGTTTGCTGGGGAACATGCTGATGATCCTGCTGGCACGGTATCTGATGGGGGGGGTTAGTAGTATGATGTCAGCATACCGACCGCTGTCTTTGAGCTCTGATATGGTAAAAGAGCACACAGAGATGTTTAGCCCGCGACTATTGATTAGCTTTGTCATTTTACGGGATAGTATCAAGCTAGAAACACCACCCGAGCAGTATAAATAAAGGTTTTTATTTTTTTGAATATCCATATTGGTACCTCTTAATTTCTTGTGAAACCAAACACATTAGTAATTATGGGGTCAGACACTGTGCTTGGGTACATTTATGTTGATTCGTCCGTCACCTCCTTTAGTATCTTGAAATATTTGGGCACGCTGGCACGCAGGTGAAATTAGTACACAGTCCACTGCTAGTCAGCCGTTGCTAGTCAGCCGTTCCTAGTCGCCAGTTTCCTCGTCGCCCAATAACTGGACTATGTACCAAATGAAAAGAGTTGTCAAGGCAAATAGTTGCTACCTGCAAGTTTTATTATGCGGACTGCTCGAGCAGCTTTACGCAGTCGTCTAGGATAGCGTCAACCTTCATTAAACCATAGTTCTGCATGCCGATGGTGTAGACTATTTTGTCGGTGAAGTCCTTGCGAACTTTGGCCTCACGGTATTTTATCTGTGGGGATAGTAGTATGATGTCGGCATGTTGTGCCTTTGTGGCAATGTCGCTTTCGCCAAAATACAAGATCTCCATGTTGAGGTCTCGGGCGTCGGCAGCTTTTTGCATTTTTGCCACGAGTAGGGAGCTTGAAGTGCCTGCTGAGCAGAATGTGTAGAGTTTTGTCATGGTATTCCTCCGTATGAATTGTGTAACAGGTTACACGTGTAATTATATTTAATATGTACAGGTATTACCTCACCCGAATTGTAACACACAAAACTTACTATGCAAATAGATTTATTAAAAAAATAAATAAAAAATGTTGAACTTCTGGGAAAGATGGGGTATTCTTATTACTAGGTGAGATATTGTTCAAAAAAATCGTTCACCTTCGAATTTAAAGTGAAACAAACGGGAACATACTGGTACCACTCACACACCGATCTCCAAGAACAACAAGGCGTTTACGGTGCCATCGTATTCTCGCCAAAAGTTGAACCCATAAAAGTTGACTACGACAAAACCATCGTACTCTCTGACTGGTCAGACAGGCACCCGTTGGATATTCTCAGAGAACTCCAAGAGAGTAGGGGCGGACACGGTGGTGGCATGATGATGGGAGGACGTGGTGGCATGGGCAGCGATGTGTCCGACATAGAATATGATGCATTCCTTGCCAATGGCGAAACACAGCAGTTCTACTCCATGAAACCCGGATCAACAGCAAGGCTCAGACTCATAAACGGAGGTGCCGGAACCTACTTCAACGTGCAGTTCGCCAACATGACAATGAAGGTTATTGCTGCCGATGGCATGGACATTCAACCCATTGAAGTGGAACAACTTCTCATTACCAACGGCGAAACCTACGATGTTCTCGTTACTATCCCCGACAGCAAACGTTACGAACTTCGTGCAATGGCAGATGACGCTAGCGGATACTCCTCGGTGCTTCTTGGGTCTGGCAAAAAAAATTGTTGCCGTGAAGGGGCAGGGTGTTTACGGTCAGTCACTGATGAGAACGCCTAGAGTGCGGGCTGACGGCGTTATACCTTACATGAACGACTACAAATTCATCAACTCGAAAGTGGACACAACACTGCCAAAGAGAAAAACACAAACAGTGAATATCGACCTAACTGGCGGGATGATGGGCTACGACTGGGGCTTTAACGGCAAAAAACTCGATATCAATAACGACGCCAACTGGATCAAAATCAAACAAGGCACAAACGTACGCATTGTTATTCGAAACAGGAGCATGATGTCGCACCCTATTCACCTCCATGGACACTTCTTCCGTGTGATAAATGGGCGTAACAACAAAAATGCACCACTCAAACACACAGTAAACGTAAAACCTATGGAAACTGTTGTAATAGAATTTGCCGCCGACGAGGAGAAAGACTGGCTGATTCACTGCCACTTACTCTTCCACATGGCTGCGGGAATGGGTACTGTTATCTCCTACCAATAAAATCGATAATCGATGATCGACAGAGACTACCAAGCAGATATTGCTAAAAAATGGGCTCCTAAAAATAGATGGAGCACACAAATATGAAGAAATAGGTATGGTGCCTATTAAATAAATCACATTAATATGAGAAAGGAGGATCCATCTCATGAATAAACATCTAATAACCACAGCTAGCATTGCTGTTGTAGCACTACTAATCGCACTACTAAGTATACCGTTCCTTATGATGACAACCGTTCACGCACAAGAAATGGGGTTTGGTGATTACCAAAGCTCCGAAATGAACAGAACCGAATTCCGAAACCAGATGATGAACAACGAAACTTTCCGCATGCGTATGATAGAAGACGCAGACTTTCGTGCCGAAATGAGGAAAAATAGAACATTCAGACACTCAATGCAAGGAAACCTAGCATTCTACGACGGAATGATGGGCGACTCCGACTTCCGCAAAGAGATGCTAAACAATGAAACTTTCCGCATGCAAATGTTAAGGGATGACAACTTTCGCAACCAAATGATGAACGACAATGACTTCCGTGGACACATGATAGGCAACAGAAAGTTCCGTCGAACCATGATGGGGGACAACGACTTCAGGGACATGATGAGGAACAATGAAACTTTCCGCAACTCGATGCTAAACGACGAAGACTTTCGCAAAGAGATGTACAAAGATGACGAGTTCCGTGGAATGATGAACAGACGCTAACAAACAACCGAAACGGTGAACAACTTAAACACTCAACAGACCCCTGCCTTGGTAAATATAAAATACCACGGCGGGGGTTTTGTTTTATAAAATATTTTACAAAAGTATTATTGAAAATAGGGTGACAGAAGGGTATAATAAAAAGGGTACGAGTTATTAATTAATTATCCTACCGAGAGGAATGGCAATATGCTTAACACAAATCCGAATACCACAAAGAAATACTACCCACAGGCAGGAACAACAACTCTACTAATTACACTACTCGCACTTCTCACACTGACTGCTGTGATGATGGCAGGAACGACAAACACAAGCTACGCCAAGCCAGGAGAACTCATCGGGCGTGTCAATGCTAGTGTTAACTCATTCGAACGACTCAAAAACGCCGGACAAACAAAAAATGTGGAAGTTACATGCGACTTCACCAAAATCATGGCAGGACGATACGCAAACCGATACGACTACTGCACCAAACCCGCAAACGACGACTACATCAGCTACTTCGTACCATTTGACGTGCAGGGGAGTTACGACTTCTACCACCTACTCGTAAACAGTGCTTACTATCACAAAAAAAACGCCGATATTCGATCCCTATCCAACCTAAATATTTACGCCGACAACGATATCTCCAAAGGGGAACGCTACCAATACAGACTCCTACACCCCAAATCGTTTGTCGTAACCAACCAAAACAAAATGCTCGTATTCCTCGATTACCAAGACATTGTCCCCCGAAGCATTATCCCGCCAACATTCAAACTCACTGGGCTACGTGAACCGTCTAGTGGGCGAAAGTACACAATTTTATCCAACTGGCAAATACGCTTCTCCATCACACCATACGACCTCTCAACACCATACAACAGTATCAACAAGGCGATTATTCTTGGTGCCCCCGATTACCCAAAACTCAAAGCATTAGTCAAAGACAAACTTACCACTAAAGTTGCGGATGCGTACGGCGACATATTCAAACGATACTACAGCACATTCGGAACGGATAAACAGTACTACTACGACCTAGAAAATATCACCGAGTTCGACTATGTCTACCCACATATCGCAAACAAAAAAATCTTGGAACGAGTGGAAAACATAAAGGCGACCCACAATGATACTGCAGAAAGTTTAGGACTGCTACCCGGATACCCAACTCCCGGACGAAAAAGGGAGCAGGTGGGAACACTCGACTCATATTTACCCGCATACAAACTCATGAGCATCCAAATTGTAGACAAAAAAAGCGTCACTGTTTTGCACTCCTTCGACAGGGAGCAGATAGACCAACTACTCGCAAGCAAAACCAAAACAGCAGGGTTGCTCTACTCAGGGGAGAACGTCACCGATAAAGATATCGCCATTCGATACAACTATCAGGCACAACCATACCCAGAAGAGATAAACTCACTGCTACGAGAACCCCTAGGCACCAAATACATACTGTCCGATATCGGCTACTACGAAACAGTGGACATAAATATTGCCAACCCAGTGAGCATATACTCAATGCCAGCAAGCTGCTTCGCTGGGATGGACACCAGCGACGGGGAGATGGCTGAACGAGGCTTTAGCAAGAAAAGTGTTGAAGCATTCGTCCAATCACTACCAAGAACGCGAAGCTGTAGCCTAGTAGAGCGATCGGTGTATAGCGTAATCACAAGCGGAAACCCTGCGGTAGGCGAGTTCCTGAGCAATATTTATAGCTCACAGTAGGCTTGGTAGTAGCTGTGCGGGGGTGCCGTAATCTCGTGCGGGGTGCCGTAATCGCGTGCAGGCGTGCGTAATCTCGTGCGGGCGGGCGTAATCTCGTGCAGGCGGGCGTAATCTCGTGCGGGGTGCCGTAATCTTGTGCGGGGTGCACAGGTGCAACGCAACTCAGCACACCGATGACAACTAAATCACTATATTTGTGCTGCCATCCCCAATAATACCCCTGTTCCCCTCCAGTATTGGACTAATATGCTGGGAAAGAAAATCATGCACCTGCTCCTCAGAACGACCTGTTAGAAGTAGGGGGTTCAAGAGGCTGTCCATCTCCTCCTTGCTGAGGTTGATGATGGGATCAGACAACAGCAAGTTAATAAGCTTCCCTGTATCGCTCTCCCCATGGAGCTTTATCCCCTGCACGGTCTCCATGGAGGCTTGACGTATCCGTTCGTGGATAATCTGCCTGTCGCCACCCTTTTTTACACACGCCATAATTACGCTCTCAGTTATAAGGAACGGTAGCTCAGTATTGATACGGCTTTCGATAACCTTGGGGTACACCTTCAACCCCTCAACAATGTTTATGGACAGGGTGAGGACAGCATCCACGAGCAGGAATGTTTCGGCGATGTAGATGCGTCTGTTGGCTGAGTCGTCTAGTGAGCGTTCGAGCCACTGCAGTGAGTGGTTCATGTGTGCATTCATCACCTGAGTGAGCACTAGTCGCGATAATGAGCAAACGCGTTCGCATCGGATGGGGTTTCGTTTGTATGCCATTGCCGATGATCCCACTTGGTTCGATCCGAACGGTTCCTCGAGCTCTTTGGTGTGTGCTAGGAGTCGAATATCTGTTGCCATTTTGTGCAAGCTGGAGGCTATGGATGCTAGCAGGTTGATGGTATTGGTGTCCTGTTTTCTGGTGTATGTTTGTCCTGAGAGTGGTATGCTTGCGTCAAACCCGAGCTTGTTTGCCACCATTGTGTCGAGTTTTTTAACTTTGCTCGAGTCATTTTGAAACAGTTCCATGAAAGACGCTTGTGTGCCGATTGTACCCTTTGCCCCCCGAAACTGTATCTTATCGAGGGTGTATTCTAGGTCGTGGAAATCTAGCATTAGGTCTTGTAGCCATAGTGAGGCACGTTTTCCGATGGTTGTGATTTGTGCACTTTGGAAGTGTGTGTAGCCTAGTGTTGGTGTTGCGGCGTGTTCTTGAGCAAATTTCGCCATTCTGTCCATTAGAGTTGCGAGGTGCCCTTTGATGATGTTGAGCCCCTCCCGTTGGATAATAATGTCGGTGTTGTCGAGTACGTAGGCACTTGTTGCACCTAGGTGGATAATCGGAGCCCCTTTGGGTGCAACGTGTCCGTAGGCATGAATGTGTGCCATGACGTCATGTTTGAGTTCCCGTTCTTTTTGTGCAACGTAGTCGTAGTCGATGTTGTGGATGTTGTTTTCAAGGTCGATTATCTGTTCGTCGCTGATTTGCAGTCCGAGTTCTTTTTGTGCTTTGGCTAGTGTGAGCCATAGCAGTCGAAAGGTGGAGTATTTCTTGTTATCGGAGAAAAGTTGAAGCATCTCTTTGCTACAATATCGCGAAGATAAGGGGGAGCTGTACGTATTGTGATCATGATTTGTTGCCATTATATTTAGTCCTCTTTGGAGTGTGCTTGTTTCGCTTTAACTTTTGGCGACTAAAGACCCAAAACCATTGTAGATATTTTGTTGTGCCAATATTTCGCTTTGTCTTTAATCTCGTCTTCATCTAGCACTTTAACCTTACCATCAGCCATGAGTGGCTGTGCACTAGCGTAGAGGTGGGAAATGTCAGACGGGTTTGAGGAGTAGATAAGGTTGGAGGCATAGCTGTACACCGGCATCATGTGGATGTTGTCGTATGATACCACAACAAAGTCCGCCTTTTCGCCAACAGCGAGGGTTCCGCCATCGATGCCGAGTGCTTTTGAGGCGTTGGCGGTAATGGCTTGTATTGCCGTGTCCACGTTGAAGAAGGTGGAGTCGTTGTTGATGGCTTTGTGTAGTTTTGCGGCTACGGAAGTTTCTTCGATGATGTTGAGATTGTTGTTGCTTGCGACGCCATCTGTTGCGACCGTAACATTTGCACCAGCCTGCATAAGTTCCTTGATTGGAGCGATTCCACTTGCGAGTTTGAGGTTGCTTTCCGGGCAGTGTGCAACATTGACTTTTTTGTTGCCGAGGATTTCAATATCCTTGTCGGTGAGGTGTACACAGTGTGCCATTACGTTGTGTACGTCGAATGCTCCCCATGAGTTCATGAGTTGTGTTGGTGTGGTGTTGTATTTTTCTTTTGCGAACCGCACTTCGTCACGAGATTCGCTTAGGTGTGTGTGTAGTGTGATGCCGTGTTTGTCAGCGGCTTGTATGTGTCTTTTGTAGTCGTCTTCGGACACTGTGTATATTGCGTGTGGGATGAGAGCTGGTTTGAAGTTGGGGAAATCGTCGAATATGGATAGAATTCCGTTGTCCACGTCGGCAATATTGACTCCGATAAGTCCTTTTAGTCCGGCGTTGCTCATGACTTCGAGTGTTTCACGTGGTTCGAAGTACATGTCGTTAATGGTTAGGGTACCGCTTTTGATAAGTTCTAGAGCGGCAAATTTTGAGGCATCGCGAATAAATTCGGGGTTGATGAAGTGTTTTTCTGTTGGGAAGATGTAGTTGTTGAGCCAGTCCATAAGCGGGTAGTCGTCGGCCATTCCACGCATGTAAGACATTGATAGGTGTGTGTGTGTGTTTGTGAAAGCGGGGAAGATGGCACTATTTTTGAAAGAGGTTGTTTTGTATTTGGGGTCGGGCTTGTGTTTTTGTATTCCGATGATGTTACCGTTTTCGTCTGTGAGTAGCCAAGAGTTGTGGTGTTCTTTGTTGTTGTGGTATATTGCGTCTGCGTAGAAAGCTTTCATAGTAGTTGTCCTCGCTAGGGTTTGTTAGTTGTTGGAGTGTTTTGTAGGTTGTTTATTCGGGTTTCTTTGGGTATGGGTTCTGTACGATTATGTTACATGTTTTTGGGGGATTTGTCATGCCTTAAATGTTGTTTAGGTGTGGGGTAGTTGTGCCGATCTCAACAGGGCAAGTGTTTATGCAATAGAGAATAGTACTAGGCAAACCTTAAACTTTATGGTATGGGGGTTATTTTTCACTTATTTGGAAGAATATGGGTATTATTTAACATTTACTATTGACTATTGACTTTTTGGAATTTATGTGCTAGGATATAGCCAAAGAATCGGGAGGAGTGGTATAGTGTCTTGGAGGAGACTTTAACTACATAATTGTATTCGATGGAGATAGTTTTAAGGGAGGTGAGTAATGGTTAGTTGAGAGATTGGATTGTGGCGGATGCTCGTAATAAGGGAAGCTGTGTTTCCATGTGCAGCAGAGTCAGGAAATAGTAGGGGAGGTGTGGTTTATGATGTATGTTTTGAAAAGATTGGAGGGAGTAGTCTGTCTTCGGTGAGGAGCACCCTATTTACTGGGCATTTCGGGTTACTTATACTACATAATCAATAGTATGTAATTTTAGGAGGAACTTATATGAGTCGTAAAAATAAGAAGTCAAGTGTAATTTGGAAGGAGGTCTACATTAAGAACAAAGATGGAAAAAATCTGAACGGTATCGTAGTAGCAATAAAAATTATCATTAGGATTGTTAGGGTTGTTAGGGATGCTAGATTTGTTGGAGTTATCAATTCCCAGGAAGTAATAGGCTGGTTCATAGAGCTGTTGCAAAGTCTAGGCGGAATGTTCTAGTGTTTTATAGACGTTCAAAAAAGCACAACTGTGCTAGACACAGCAAAAATAGTGGGAATAGTCGCGAGAATGGCAGCGAGAATAGTAGGGGGGTTACACCCTCTACTCCTCTCTGCTGTATACTAGAACACATGAAGTCGCAACACAGTGAGGAGCAAGGGGCATGGTAGGTGGTAGGCATCGCGGTACTACTGACACACGACTAAGTAGCAGACCAGTAGCGACGCCTAAACCACAACGCCACACTAACAAGCATGATCAAGACAGGAACCTCAACCAAAGGACCGATAACAGTAGCAAAAGCTACAGAAGAACTTAACCCAAACGTCGAAATCGCAACAGCAATAGCCAACTCAAAATTATTACTAGCAGCCGTAAAAGATGTTGCCGTCGTCTTACCATAATCGGTACCAAACCACTTGCCCAACATAAAACTGAACACAAATATAAGAACAAAGTACAGACTCAAAGGGATAGCGATACGTATGGCATCCATGGGCAACGACAAAATCATACCACCCTTTAACGAAAATAGGGCAGCAATGGTAAACAAAAGTGCAAAAAGAGTCAGAGGCGATATCTTAGGCAAAAATACACCCTCATACCAAGCGGAACCCTTCAACGAAAGGAGTGACCTGCGAACAAGGTAACCCAACAAAAAAGGGATGCCCAAATAAATAAATACACTCATCGAAATCGTTGTAAAGCTGATGCTAACCATATGACTGTCCACACCAAAAAGAGGGGGCAGAACTGTCAAAAATAACCATGCATAACTGGAGAAAAATATTAGCTGAAAAATACTGTTGAATGCTACAAGGGCAGCAACATACTGATTGTCGCCATCAGCCAACTGATTCCACACGATAACCATGGCGATACAACGAGCAAGACCGATAAGTATCAACCCTATCATGTACTCAGGGTAGTCACGCAAAAATACAATGGCAAGGACAAACATTAATACTGGACCGATTAACCAGTTCTGAACAAGGGAGAGTAACAAAACTTTCCAATCCCTAAAAACGAGGGGAAGTTCCTCATACCGAACACGTGCCAAGGGAGGAAACATCATCAAGATTAAACCCAAGGCGATGGGAATATTAGTCGAACCAACGGAGGCACTGTCGATCAAACTGGGAAGCTGAGGAAATGTCGAACCTAAGCCAATACCTAGACCCATGGATATAAATATCCACAAGGTGAGATACCTGTCCAAAAAACTCAGACGCTTGCGCCTTAAAGTAGGGGATTTCTTATTCATCATAATACTAAACAAACTCCTGAGTTATCTTCGACCTTAACATCACAAAAACATCGACAAAAGCAGACTCAACATCCGAAACCGAACCCTCAACCTTCGCAGGATCAGGAATGCTCCAATGCAACCTGTTCTGAACGCCAGGCATCACAGGACAAACCTCGTTGGCAGCGTTGTCGCAAACGGTCAGGATAATGTCAAAAGTGGCGTTGGCAAAGGTGTCCCAAGACTTGCTAGAGTACAGCATCGCACCCATATCGTTACGCATACGAAGACCGTAACGCTCCGAAGTAGCAACGGCCTGAGGATGTACCGAACCGGTGGGGGTGCTGCCAGCACTAAATGCCTCGTAATCAGAAAGACTGTTGATAATCGCCTCAGCCATGATAGATCGACACGAATTACCTGTGCAAAGTACCAAAACCCTTCGCTTGAAAGACGAATGCGGTGACGATGGCTGAGACATAAAACGACCTCCTGAGGCATACTGCTCCATAGCAACACACGATGTTCGCAACACGATGGGGTAGCACTGTGTAACACAATTATACCCTAATGTTGTCGAAATAACAATTACTAACTGACTATTAAGTGAGTGAGGGATATTGACTAAACTAGACAAGCATCAAAAAGGGGGGGCTGTGGTTGTTGTCCACGGGTGTGCTGTTGTCCACGGGTGTGCACTGATCTAGACCTGAGGTGCGGTATGGTAGTAGTGTAGTAGTGATGTTGCAACGATGAACCTGTGTTCCTGCGATGAATCTGTGTTCCTGCGATGAATCTGTGTTGCAACGATGAACCTGTTTTGCAACAACGACGAATGCGACGAACAAACCAATATTAGAACGATAACGATTTAGAACGATAACGATTTAGAGCGATAACGATTTAGCAGGGCAGTATTTATCCAATTGAATCCCCACAAAATAACTTCCGATAAGATATATTATGTAAACTTTTCAATAATGCAGACAGAGACAAGCTATTAATATGACCCCTTCCATTCGTCAATATGGCAAAAGGAGCAATCTGTGGGCATGTTCAAAACTATTCAATATCGGTTTATTTACTTAAACTATCTGCTCGGAGCCTTATTGCAAAGGCGTTTCAAAATCCACACCTCGTATTTGGTGCAAATGTGGTGCAAAAGGTGCCACAAGTCTTGGACGTGTTTGAATGTGTTTGGCGTGCATGAATAGCAGCTCTGTCCCCCCTCTTCTTCGGAAACAAAGCTCTATTAGGGGAGACTTAAATTGAACTACAGCGCGAACCTCTTTAAGTAACAGGCTTGAAATCCGTAAGAACTGCGTTAGCCATGCTAGTTACTTGAAAAGATGCCCTCTTCTGAAACTTACGACTAGTAGTCGGTAAGACAACGCACTAGAAGGCTCCAAAGCCTCCTCAGAGGCTTAGATACATGGATAACATACGGTATTTGTGTTTCTTTGTCAATGAATTGTTGGTTCCTGCTGGGGCTAACGCTTTGCTAGTGCAGCATATGTGTCTCGGTACGTTACTTGAGGTGCGACCCGTTGAATAACAGACTAGTAAGCCGAACATTGTGACACCCAGCAGGCGTTTGATGCCGTAAAAAAGAGTGCGACCCGTTGAATAACAGACTAGTAAGCCGAACCACTAGCACCGAGTTGAACCCAATCAAGCCAGCAAGTGCGACCCGTTGAATAACAGACTAGTAAGCCGAACAACTAATGTTGTTTGTAATAGCTTTTCTCTAGTGATGGTGCGACCCGTTGAATAACAGACTAGTAAGCCGAACTTTGATTGCAACAGCGTCTGCCGTATCACCTATAAGTGCGACCCGTTGAATAACAGACTAGTAAGCCGAAGGCGACGAGTATAGATAGTTACCGCCGTGCCGCCGAGGTGCGACCCGTTGAATAACAGACTAGTAAGCCGAACTGTTGGTGCAGTAAGCGTTCTCGTGTGATATATGAGTTGTGCGACCCGTTGAATAACAGACTAGTAAGCCGAACTAAATGGGAATGATGCATACATTCTGTTATGGATTTGTGCGACCCGTTGAATAACAGACTAGTAAGCCGAACGAATAGTAGCTATCTTGCATGTATTGTGACTCGTAGTGCGACCCGTTGAATAACAGACTAGTAAGCCGAACATATTTCCAAGTCTAATATAATCATCATCAGTAAGTGCGACCCGTTGAATAACAGACTAGTAAGCCGAACCTGAGTTCAAGTTAGCTACTGTACCTGCAGATGGAGTGCGACCCGTTGAATAACAGACTAGTAAGCCGAACATCGTGGAAACTACTTAAACTAAGTTGGTTAAACAGTTGGGTGCGACCCGTTGAATAACAGACTAGTAAGCCGAACAAACGTGACCTCAAACGTTCCCCCCTTGATTATATAGTGCGACCCGTTGAATAACAGACTAGTAAGCCGAACACAAATAAACGACTCTTTAACCAAGAAAAATAATAAGTGCGACCCGTTGAATAACAGACTAGTAAGCCGAACAACACTATTTGTTTCCTTGGAAAAGGGTAATATTTCAGTGTGCGACCCGTTGAATAACAGACTAGTAAGCCGAACAAATTGTATTATTAAACTATAATAGTGCAAGCACGGTGCGACCCGTTGAATAACAGACTAGTAAGCCGAACATACAACAGCTTGCAACTATACTACTTTAAGGAGGTCGTGCGACCCGTTGAATAACAGACTAGTAAGCCGAACCGTCTGTGCTATGTAAACGTTTCAAATCCATTAATGTGCGACCCGTTGAATAACAGACTAGTAAGCCGAACAGCATTACAGATGGGAAACAGTTAGACCATGAAGGTGCGACCCGTTGAATAACAGACTAGTAAGCCGAACGTTTGTTGGTTGAAGAGTATATAACCGTATTGCAAGAGTGCGACCCGTTGAATAACAGACTAGTAAGCCGAACCTGTAACACTTGTTTCGTAAATACCATAACCACCACGTGCGACCCGTTGAATAACAGACTAGTAAGCCGAACGATATTAACGGTAGGTCGTAACCATCTGAATTATATCGTGCGACCCGTTGAATAACAGACTAGTAAGCCGAACTGGAAGCTAACGTTAGTTATTATTCAGACTGCTTGGTGCGACCCGTTGAATAACAGACTAGTAAGCCGAACAAGTTGAAAGAGTTACATACTTACGAGATTAAATCGGTGCGACCCGTTGAATAACAGACTAGTAAGCCGAACGGTGTTAAGGTACCTTGTCACCCCCCACAAAGCAAAGTAGTGCGACCCGTTGAATAACAGACTAGTAAGCCGAACGGAAAGCGTGTTATTGTATATATATATAGAGGACGAGTGCGACCCGTTGAATAACAGACTAGTAAGCCGAACATGGGGCACAGATGGAGGGGCTAGGGGCACAGAGGCAGTGCGACCCGATGAATAACGGACTAGTAGGCGGAACGGAGGTTAGAGATCCATGGAGGTTCATAGCGCCAATACGTGCGACCCGTTGAATAACAGACTAGTAAGCCGAACGTCATATCAGGTAAAGAACAATTATCGAAAGAAGCGTGCGACCCGTTGAATAACAGACTAGTAAGCCGAACGAGATCCGTAAGGAACCTAATTGAACCTTCTGCAAGTGCGACCCGTTGAATAACAGACTAGTAAGCCGAACTTGTTCGAGGCTTTTAGTACAACCTGTTGGTGCAGGTGCGACCCGTTGAATAACAGACTAGTAAGCCGAACGTAC
>CAMZNS010000024.1 GCA_947313855.1 uncultured Deferribacteraceae bacterium | reverse complement strand
GTTGCCGTGCCGTGCATTGCCGTGCGTGCGTTGCGTTGCCGTGCCGTGCGTGCATTACCGTGCGTGCGTTGCATTGCCGTGCCGTGCGTGCATTACCGTGCGTGCGTTGTGTTGCCGTGCCGTGCGTGCGTTGCCGTGCGTGCAAACTACCCCGCCAACATCTCCTTACGCAGACTCCTACTCGCACCATCCCCGTGTAAGTAGTCTACTATGGCGTACCCTAACTTGCCCGCAGTCCCTGGCCCTTGGCTAGTCATAATATTGCCATCCAACACAACGGGTTCCTCCACATATATTGCCCCTTGGAGCCTATCGATGAATGTTTCATGTGGGTAGCATGTTGCCTTCCTGCCCTTCAGCATGCCTCGGAGCCCCAAAACGTAGGGTGCTGCACATATTGCTACTACTAGCTTCCCCCTAGCGTGGAAATCGTCCAACACCTCCCCCACCTTGGGTAGTGCGAACAGGTTGTCTGCCCCCGGTATCCCCCCTGGCAAGAATATTGCGTCGTAGCCTGAGTAGTTCACAGTATTGACGTCTGCATCCCTTAGAATGGTTACGCCATGTGCCCCTGTTGGTGCCTCTTTGGAGCTAACGATTGCGACTTCCATCTCAGCACGACGCAGAATATCCACAACAGTTATGGCTTCAATCTCCTCAAATCCGTCCTCGATAAATACTAACATTCTGCTCATAATGCCTCCTAGTTGGTCAGACTTCTTAATATTTAATTGTATCAAATATAGTTCTTTTTGGGAATAGACAAAAAACATGGCACATTTTTTGCGTATGAACTTCTAAGAGACAAGGACGTCTTATTTTAGTAAGTAATTGCCAACACGGAGGCTAATGATGGTAGGGTATGTTAATAGTATCAACAACACTGGTGTAGAGAAGGCTGTCGGCAAAAATAATGCTAGCAGAAGTAGTGATACCAACAGTGCAGCTGAAAATAATCAGCGAGATATTGGGCGTAATGATTCGCAAGGCAGGTCAGACTCCTACGACACAACATCCCTGAAGCGATCAGAGCTTGTGGGCTACATCGACAATCTAAATAGGGAGAGTCAGGGTCAGTCCCTTAATCACTCGAAGTTCCAAGACCTTGTTGATAAGGTTCGTTCAAGCGATACCGAGTCGCTAATCAAGACCATCGGTGATACCTCCAATCTCAGCAATCTTACGATCGAGATAATGAAGTCCTAGCTTTTTTCATGTCAGAACAGTACCTAGCACCCACCCCTCGGGGGCAATATTTGCCCATAGTTTGAGGGTGTGGGTGTTTTTGTTCCTAGTGCCTGCGGATAGGTAGGGGCACAGCCACGCACTACCACGCACTACCACGCACTACCGTAGCACAGCGTTATTGCTGTCTGCCAGAGCCTGCACAACCCTGTCCATCCCTTCGCTAAGGTGTGTATCCGTTGGCGTGGATTCCCTCGCGTTCAGCATCACCCTTATTGTAATGGAACGTTTCCCTTGCAATACTTTTTCGTTGCGATATTCGTCGATCAAATACACGTCCACCACTTTGAGTCCGTTCCCCAGCTTCACCTTGGATATGGTTTGTACGAGGTCGCCGAAGGGTGTTGTTTCATCCACAACAACGGTTATGTCTTTGCGAATATCTGGTGTTCGCAGGAATGTTTTGAATTTTGGCACCCGTTTTTTTATTAGTGATGTTGCAAGGTGTGTGTAGATTTCTGCAACAACAACTCCGTCGGGTGCATCGCATTTTTTGGCAACATTAGGGTGCAGTTCGCCAATGATACCGATCACGACTCCCTCTTTCCCACCGGGGAACTTCCCTTTCAGGATAACATTGCATGCCCGACCGGGGTGTAGGAAATCGGGTGTGTCTGTTGTGTTGAATTCAGCATCAGCTCCGAGGGCAGCAAGCACCCTTGTTACAACCCCTTTGAGGACAAAGAACTGTACTTCAGTTTTGGTATCTTTGTTGGTAAAGGGGTATGTGGCAAAGTGTTCGTCGCCGTATGCGAGTAGTCCCAACCGCGGTTCTTCGTCGACCTTCATCCCCTCGCCACTGCTGTTATTGTTTTGCGTTGTGGTATTATTTTCATGCCTGTACACGCTTCCGAACTCGAACAACTTACCCCACCTCACCCCTTGGTTGAAGTTGGCGACAAATGTTGTTACGAGGTTTGCGACCATGGTTGTACGCATCACCTTCATGTCTTCGGATATGGGATTACGCAAGGTCATCGGCTCCAGTTCAGTACCCCTCTTCTCGGCAAATAGGGTTACCGTTTCACTTTTGATGAACGGGTAGGTGATAATTTCGAAGAACCCTTGGTGTATCAGTGCACTGGATATATTTCGGCGATCTTGGAATCCTTGAGGCAACGTCGTCGCCTTGGCAAATAGTTTGGGGAGTTTGTTGGGCAGGTTGTTGATGCCATACAAACGCACAACCTCTTCAGCGATGTCGGCACTGTATCGTGCTGTTTCCATACGGTGATAGGGTACTGTTACGGCGTATCGACCATTTTCCCGTGCCACACCATACCCAAGTTTTTCTAGGTTGGCGGTAATTTGCTCGTGAGTAATATCGTCTGCCCCTAGCAGGGATGGGATAAACTCCTCGTCAAACTGAATAACAGGTTTGGGTGGCAACACAAATTCGCTACCGGCATTGTTGCAGTACGCATACTCAGCCCCATCCGTGTTCAACAGGGCGATAGCATAACGCAACGCAACGTCTGTTGTAGAGATATCAATACCACGCTCAAACCTATGGGACGAATCGGTGGACAACCCCAAAACCTTAGCACTACGACGCACAAGGCTTGGCGGGAAGACGGCACTCTCCAACAGTATATTCGTTGTGGACGAGGACACCGATCCGCGTAACCCACCCATAACACCCGCGATAGCAATAATACCCTTAGCATCGGTAATTACGGGCACGCCAGCAGGTACGCTCCGCTCCGCCCCATCCAGCGTTACAACCCGCTCCCCCTCACCTGAGAGGCGTATGGCAATATCCCCCTCGATATGGTCGGCATCGAAAGCGTGCATGGGTTGCCCCAACTCCAACATGACGTAATTGGTCGTGTCCACAATATTATTTATGGGACGAATGCCACAACCATGCAAACGTGCCTGTATCAACGTCGGCGACTCGCCAACAGATACACCCGCAACCTTGGCAAGAAGATACCTATCCGCAGCACCCCCCTCAACCGTGTATGTGGGCACACCACCAGCAATACTTTGCGACGCCTCGGGCATACTCGCAATAACATCCTCGTAGGCATGCTTCATGGGTGTGTCGAATATGGCATGCACCTCACGTGCCATGCCTCGAATACTCAAGCAATCACCACGGTTTGGCGTTAGACCGATATCCAGCACCGCACCGCCGATGGCGAACATCTCAGCCACATCTAGTCCAAGGGGGACTGTTTCAGCGTCGCCATTATTGTTGCTACTTGTGCCGAGTGTGTGTGTGTCGTGTGTGTGTGTGTCGTGTGTGTGTGTGCCCAGCACCCAGATACCATCCTCGCTCTCATCGGTAACAGGGAGCCCCAACTCACCCTTGGAACATATCATCCCTTGGGACTCGATACCGCGAATCTTCACCTTACGCAAAACCATCTCAGGCAGCTTCGCACCGATAGGGGCAAAGGCAACTATCTGTCCAGCATCAACATTCGGTGCCCCGCATACAACGTTATGTCGTTGTGCTCCGTCAAACACTACGCATACGGCAAGGGTGTCCGCATCGGGGTGCTTCACCTTGCTTTCGACCAGGGCGGTAACCACCCCTTGGCAGGGGTATTCGGCAACAGAGTCAACCTCGTTACCACACTCCGACACCCTGTCCACAAGTTCGTTAAAGGGGATGTCCCTCGTATCCACAAAAGAATTTAGCCATTTAATAGGTACAAGCATGCCCTAGCCCCTCCATTGGTTGAGAAATTTGTAATTGTTGTCGTAGAATAGTCTGAGGTCGTCGATGGAGTACTTGAGCATCGCCATACGCTCCACCCCCATTCCGAATGCAAACCCTGAGTATTCGGTGTGATCGTAGTCCACGTGTTTGAAGACTTCGTTGTCCACCATTCCGCATCCTAAAACCTCGATCCATCCGGAACCGCCACACAGTCGGCATCCGGAGCCGTTACATGAGAAGCAAGCCATATCCACTTCAGCCGATGGTTCAGTGAAGGGGAAGTAACTGCTTCTGAATCGTAGTTTTGTTTTTCGTCCGAAGAATGTGCTGATTAGCTCCCAGAGCACCCCCTTCATTTCGGCCATACTTGTTCCTTTGTCCACGACCAGTCCTTCGATTTGGTGAAACATTGGTGTGTGTGTGGCATCGTAGTCGCTGCGATAAACTTTGCCTGAGGATACGATAGCGATGGGTGGTTTGTTTTTGAGCATGTGTCGAATCTGTACGGACGAAGTGTGTGTTCTTAGCACTGTGTTGTCGTCGAAGAAGAACGTATCGTGTTCGTCCCTTGCGGGGTGATTTTCGTCCATATTGAGTGCTGTGAAGTTGTAGAAGACTCCTTCCACTTCCCTGTCGTCCACTACTTCGAATCCCATTGATATTAGTATGTCTAGTAGTTCGTAGTAGACTCTTGTGAGTATGTGGTGTGCTCCGAGTCCCATTCCGAATGTTGCACCGGGCAGGGTTGTGTCTAGAGTTTGTTCGTTTAGAGCCTTATTTAGGTGTGTTTCTTCTAGGTTATTTTTTTTTGCATTGTAGATATTTTCGAAGTGTTGTCTGAGTTTGTTTACTTTTTCGCCGTAGTTTTTTCTTTCGTGTGTTGGTATATTTTTTATTTCTTTGTTTAGTAGAGTTATTGTTCCTTTTTTGCCTAGGAAGTTGAGTCTTACTTGTTCGAGTTGTTTTAGGTCTTTTGCGAGTTCGAGTTGTTTAGAGATGTTGTTTTTGATGTTCGTGTTTGCGTTTGTGTTCGTGTTTGTATTTTCGGTGTTGTTTGTATTTTTCTTCATATTGTTCCACCTTGTTTTAAAGTCAAGAATAATCTTTTGATTATATCACATGTTTGTTGGTAGTTCAACACCGATGGTACAGCTGTAAGCCACCCCACACAACGCACAAAAAAACCCCCACAGACTCTAACCGACTGCAGGGGTACGCGTCCAATAACAATAATAATAATCAATAATCAATAATCAATAGTCCACAGTACAATACCCAGCCCACTAAGGACAAAAGCAAAACTACAAACTACAGATGCTTCTCAATAGCTTTCTTGTAAGCAGTTATAGGCTGAACACCAATAATCTGCTCAACTACAGCACCACCCTTAAACAAAAGCACCGTCGGTATACTCCTAATACCATACTCCGCTGCCGAAATAGGGTTCGCATCAACATCAAGCTTGGCAACTGTTGCTCGACCATCAAAATCCTGACCTACCTGCTCTATCACAGGGGCAAGCATCAAACATGGTTGGCACCACTCTGCCCAAAAATCTACCAACACAGGAACAGATGAATCAAGTACTTGTGTCTGAAAATCAGCGTCCGTAACATGTAAAGCCATAATAGCCTCCTAAAATAAACATACCCAAGAGATTTTCTCCCAAGCATATCCTTAAGTATTTAATAGTATCTATAGGGTCAACACTGTGTCAAATATTTTTATTTTTATTTCTATTTTTATTTCTATTTTTATTTCTATTTCTATTTCTATTTCTATTTCTATTTCTATTTCTATTTCTATTTCTATCGTGACCAACAGAATCAACAATTATCTCAACACAAACAGTATAAACTAATCTGAACAAATTAGCTACAAACATCATAGATTAATTCACAACTAGTGCGTTGAGGGCAAGTATAACAAACTTTTTCCAATCGTGTAAACATAAATTTACAACCACGAACTATTCCCGGACGTGTAAGTGCAAAATCATACTTAACAGGATCCTCAGGCGAAATACTGATGAAAAAATCGGTCACAGTATTCATGTTCTTTTTACTCGCATTACTCGTTTGTAGAAGACCTATCCTTCTCCCAAATTGAGTAATGTGTACATCGAGGGGAACAGCCAAAACGCTGGGCGTGTAGTCGCTCCACAAACCCATGTCGATATTGTCGTCGCGTATCATCCATCGCAAAAACATGGACAAACGCTTCGCCGCCGATTTGTCCACCTGAGCAAACATCATCTTTACACCAGAAGTTAGGGGGGTATTGCGCCTAAAGTGGTTGTTGAATCCCCCCTTCATAACTCCAAACTCGCTACTTGACATCTGATTGCTAGTGCCTAGTTTTTGTGAGTCCATGAGACCTTGCAACGATCCGTAATCTTGATACACACCTGCTACTGAGGAAATAATATTTGCAACGTCCTGAGAACTCTGAAACCGATAGTAAAGGTGCTTGTTGGCTTTAATCGCACCTGAACGAATAGCCATGGGATTGGTACCGTATTCGTTGAACAGGTTTTCGAGAAACCTCTGAATAGCCTTAACGTTACCATAAGCAAACATGGCAGACAGAAACGCTATGTATTCCACTTCGTGGATGGGCAACCCTTTCGCAATGGCGTTGCGTGGGTAGGTAATGGGATCGGAGCCTATGAATTCGCTTCGGTGATAGTATTCATACACATCCTCCAAGAATGCCACCACTGAGGCGATATTTTTGTGATTAAGTGTTGCATCAGCCATATCAGCCCCCTTGGTCGAACTAAACCTGCAAGCGTCGACTAATATGTATGGAGTGAACAATTCCCAGAAGGATTGCAAACGTTAGATAGGACGAACCACCATAGGAGAGGAACGGGAAAGGGATACCGATGACGGGGATTAACCCCAAAACCATGTAGGTATTGACAATAAACTGAGTCAGCAGTAGTGTCGCCGTACAGATAATGATTACCTTGGCTGGCATCTCCTTCACGTTGTACGCACTAATAAACACAGTATAGATTAGAAAAAGAACCAGAAGGATGATAATGACACTGCCAATAAACCCAAACTCCTCAGCTGCAATGGTGAAAATAAAATCATTGTGTGGGTATGGTATAAAGTTGAGGTTCGACTGCGTCCCTTCCAAATAACCTTTCCCCGGAATACCTCCAGCACCGATGGCAATCTTAGACTGTATCACCTGATAACCTGCATTGAACGGATCGCGACCCGGATCAAGAATCACCATGACACGCTCACGCTGATACGGCTTGAGAAGACTCCAAACAAGGGGCAAGGAGAGTAGTGTCAGAACACCAAAACTAAGCAAAACATACAGACGCAAACCAACGGCAAGAATCAACAAACCAAACATTAACACGTAAACAAGTGCTGTACCCTGATCGGGCTGGAGGATAATCAGAGCGACGGAAACTAGCACCGGAATGGAGTATCGCGCAACACCAAGAAAACCTAGAAGACGACCGTCATAGTTAAGAAACATGGTTGAAGTAAGGATAATCGCCGCCACTTTCATGAACTCAGACGGCTGTAAGGAGAAGAAACCAACGTTAATCCAACTACGAGCACCATTTATCGGAGGGGAAAAATATAGAACGAAAAGTAGTAGACCGATGCCGAATATGAAAATATACAAGGCGAAATGTATCCACAGGCGGTAGTTAATGAACGAAAAGATGAAAAACAGGGTAATACCAGTGAGTACAAAAACAATTTGGCGAAGGTAGTAACCTTTGTTAACATGCCCAAGTGCTGTGTTGTAGTCCGCACTGTAGATAATCAGTATGCCTAAAATCGACAACAAAAAGTACACGAAAATGAGCTTGTAGTTCATCACCAATATCTTTTCCATCATAGCATCAAACATATCGCAACCTCAAACCTCATGTAACAAATCCACACACCAGCAGTCTACTCTTCTGAGTCCGCCTCGAAATACCCCATTGCAACCATTTTGTTGATCATGCTACGGGCAACAGGTGCGGCTGCTCCCGATCCCGATCCACCATGCTCGGCAAACACAGTAATCACGTATTTGGGGTTGTCCACAGGGGCAATTGCCACAAACCAACCGTGGTCGCGTAAGTTGAATGGTATTTCGTCTTTTTTGTATTTGGCTACAGCTTCCAGGCTGACAACCTGTGACGTACCTGTTTTGCCCCCAATTACCACACCTTTGGGTTTGTACCCCCTCGCTGTGCCCCGTTTCCCATTGCTTACACGGAACATCCCTTCGCGAACAGCCTCAATACTGCTATTGTTCATCCCCTCCACTACCCTTGCGGCACGCGGATAGGAGAGGTTTAGGGTTATGTTTTTGGGTCCATACCGTTCATTCATTTCAGGTTCCACAACTTTTTTCAAGATGTGTGGTGTGTAAACAGTTCCGCCGTTGAATAGTGCGGCCGTGGATACGGCTATTTGCAGGGGTGTGGTTGTGATGTACCCTTGTCCGATGGAGGTGATTATGCTTTCGCCGGGGAACCAAACACCACCCCTGTCTTCTTTCCATGTTTTGCTTGGGAAAAACCCTTTTCGCTCTGAAGGGAGATCAACCCCTGTTCTGTTGCCGAACCCGTAGTTTGTGGCGTATTTGTTGATAGTATCGATCCCCATGAGGAGTCCGAGGTTGTAGAAGTATACATCGCAGGATTCCTCCAAGGCTCTGACAGCACTAACATCGCCGTGACCACTTCGTCGCCAACAGAAGTACGACTGGGTTCGCGAGTAGGTGAACACACCACGGCAGTTAAACTGTGTTTCGGTGGTGACAACGTTGTCGTTAAGCCCCCCGGCAAGCATCCACAGCTTGAATATCGATCCAGGGGGGTACGCACTGGATATTGCTCGATTGATAAACGGCTTATTCTCTTGTGCACGGATTGTTCGCAGGTAATCCGTGTCTACCATGGGGGTAAACTGCTCCAAGTCGTATGTTGGTGCTGAAAAGAGTGTGAGCAGTGAGCCGTCGGAGATATTCATAACAACTACTGCACCTGTTTCGTTACGCCTTTTCATAACATCGTAGGCATATTTCTGTAGTTCAGCATCGATGGTGATATGAATATCGGAACCCTGCTGTGGATCTTTTTGACTTAGGATACCCAACCTACGCCCACGGGAATCAACACGCACCTGCATGGCTCCATCCATACCTCGCAGTATTCGATCGTAATACGACTCCATACCGTTCACACCAATACTATCGCCGGGACGAAACTCATCGGAGAGGCTAAGTGTCGCCTTGCTCACCTCCCCCACATAGCCGAGAATATGAGTCATGGATTGAGGGTAGAAATATTTACGCACCCCTTCGTTGTTGATTATCAGCGAGGCGAACTCGTTCTTATGCTCGTAAAAATAGGATACCTGAGTAAAATTTAACCCTTTAGCAATAACGGCAGGGTAAAAATATGTTGCACTTTTAACACTTTCTATGGCTGAAGTCATGTTAATGGGCACATGTTCGCTGATGCGTCTGAGTATATCGGAGACATCCTCCTCACGTATTAAGGGGAGGTGAAGGGAGAATGTTGGCTGATTGGAAACCAGTAACTCACCGTTGGTGTCGTAAATATAACCACGCTCAGCGTAAATGGGTAGAATACGGATATGGTTGTTTTCCGCCAAGTCGCTGTAGTATTTGTGGCTGTAGATTTGCAAGAAAAATAGGCGTGCAATGAGGATTAGAGTCAAAAATACTGCAATGTAAATTACATAGTAGCTGTAACCACGCAGTCTATCGCTATCCTCATCCTTCAATACGGGTAACTGCATCTTCTAAACCTTCCTAAAAAGCAGAATGCGTAGTACAATAATCACAACGTAGTCCGCAAGAATATGAAGCATAATACCCCAAATGTAACTACCATTAAAAGGGAACATTAAGTACGCTGTTACGATATTGTACAACGCAACAATACTAAGGTAGTTTAGCAATGTGAAAACATAGGAACTCTGACTATAAAGATTGCCAGTGTAGTCGTACAAAAAGTAGAGCGACAGTATCAACAAGAAACCTACGCCAAAATATAAACCGCTATCGATGTCATAAAAAAAACCGTACACAATCGCAACAGGGATAACAGACTGAGGAGTTATGCGGTGGATCAAAACCACAAAGGGGATAATCACAAAACCCAAAAAAGACACAAACGAAAATACTATGGGAGCACCATGCATCGCAATGTATATGAACAACAAAAGAGCAAACAACTTAGCAGAAGCAACCCTAGTTTCCCTTGATAATAAGGACATAATCCACCCTGTTTAAATCAGCAATATAACGCATATTAAAATAACGGAACAAACCCGACTTCGCAGAATGAACCGACGTTATCTCTGCAACAGGAATACCCGAAAAATATATGCCACCAAGACCAGACGTTACCAGTAGATCACCAACCTCAGGGTTAGCCATAATGTCGTAATACTCGACTAGCAAAGAACCTTTGCTGTCGCCATGAATCATACCCAAAACACCAGATCGCTCATTGCGTACACTCACATAGGTATCAGACTCCAGTATGGACGATATCCGCGAAGACGAATGGTACGTCTCAACCACCTTCCCCACAAGACCGCTAACATCAACAACAATATCGTTAACTGCAATACCATCAGACGATCCTTTATTGAGAAGGTAGTAGCTAGAAAACCCATACAGATTACGGGAGATAATCTTCGCCGGTGTGTACTCCAAAGAGCTATCCCTGAAAAATCCAAGAAGACTAATTTGATCGTTAGCAATAATTTGCTGACGAAGCCTAACATTAGTGAGCATCATCAGTCGCATCTCTTCACGCAACTGACGATTCTCCCCTTGAACGTCAACAAGGTAGATATAATTGCTCACCAGATTGGAGACAACGCCTTTCACACGATCGATATTGTAGATAATCGGGTTGATAATATTGCCAACAGCACCGCGTACGTGTCGTTCAATGTTGGGGTTTCGGCTCTGAAAGATGAGTAGAACACAGACAACACCTACAGCTATTAGTACTTTTTTCCACATATCAAACCAAGTAATTGTTTTTTAACTTCAGCATACTGACGCGATCTTAGGGGCCACACAGCCGCCAGCCACATGAGCCAACCGAGACCAGCCGCCAGCCACACCAGCCACCAGGCACACAGCCGCCAGCCACACGAGCCAACCGAGACCAGCCACCAGCCACACCAGCCACACCAGCCACACAGCCACACGAGCCAACAGTAACGTTGCCCTACGTAATTGCTATCTTTTTGAGCAGATCCATATTTTCCAACGCCTTCCCAGCACCGTTTACAACGGCATACAGCGGTTCGTCGTGGATAATAATGGGTAACCCTGTTGCATCTTCGAGAACCTTGTCCAGATTTTGCAATAGAGCACCGCCGCCGGTGAGAACAATCCCTCTGTCCATGATATCGGATGATAGTTCGGGTGGTGTTTTTTCCAGTGCGATACGTACAACTTCGATAATTTCGTTAATTGCGGGTGCCATCGCCTCGCTAATCTCCTCCATGGTAATGTTGATGGTTTTGGGGATACCTGTGAGAAGGTCGCGTCCTTTGACCTCTTTGAATGTTTTGCCGTTATCGCCGTCACCATGTGGGTCGGCAGAGCCGATGGCGATTTTCACCGCTTCCGCACTTAGTGTGCCCACAAGCAGGGAGTATTTTTTCTTGATGTAGTTGACAATGGAGTCGCTGAGTTCGTCGCCGCCAACGCGTACAGAGCTTGAGTACACAATGCCCGACAGGGATATTATGGCAACTTCGGTGGTGCCACCGCCAATATCCACAATCATGTTGCCACTAGGTTCTTGAATGGGGAGACCAGCACCAACTGCGGCCGCCATAGCTTCGTCTAGTAGGAATACTTCCCGTGCACCAGCTTGATAGGCACTATCCTTCACGGCACGTTTCTCAACTTGGGTAACCCCCGACGGAACACAGACAATCACCCGCGGTTTGAATCTGCTTTTAAACGGCGATTCGCCACGCACAGCGTTCATGAAATGTTTGAGCATCTGCTCCGTCACTTCGTAATTGGCGATAACGCCGTCTCGCATGGGTCGTATGGCTGTAATATTTGCGGGGGTACGCTCCAGCATCTTCTTGGCATCGTGCCCGAAAGCGATCGGTTTTTGGTTAGCAGTATTGATGGCGACAACAGAGGGTTCGTTGCAAACTATCCCTTTATTTTTCATGTAAATAAGGGTATTGGCCGTACCTAAATCGATGGCGATACCGTTGGATGGAACTATATTAAAACTAAACATAAGTAGCTGTGGCTCCTTGTAAACACAAATATAACAAATCTGTTCTATTCTACAACACGCAACACCTTTTAACAAGTAAAATATTGAATAATATGTAACTTTAATGTAATATACTTGTGGTATCAAATAATCGGTACTTCTAAAAGGAGATAAACCACAATGAACAACACCACAGAAAATAACCGCAACAACACCGAAACCATCGCCTACCAAAGCTTTCGACTCGAAAAAAAAACTAACCTCGAAAACGCAAACATACCACCATACATCAACTCCTACACCAAAAATAAAGACATTCAAACAGCTCTACCATACAACACAATGGACAAACCAACTCTCGAATCCGAAAACGTAGAACTAATCCTCGCCGGAAGGGTCATGGCTATGAGAAAAATGGGGAAAGCAAGCTTCTTCACCATTACCGATCGCACCGGAAGTATCCAAATCTACATCAAAATAGGAAACCTCGACGACAATAGCAAAATTGTAGCAGAAAATATGGACGTGGGCGACTTCCTCGCATGCCACGGGGTACTCTTCAAAACAAATACCAACGAACTCACACTCAAAACACACAAAATCGAAATGCTCACAAAATCACTGGCAGGACTACCCGAAAAATGGCACGGACTCAAAGATGTGGAAAAACGATACCGACAACGATACAATGACCTCGTCATAAACAACGATGTCAAACAAAAATTTATCATACGATCAAAAACCGTAAGCCATATCAGAAACTACCTCGAAAACCTCGGCTTCTACGAAGTCGAAACACCCATGATGCACGCCCTCGTCACAGGTGCAGCGGCAGAACCATTCACAACACACCACAACGCCCTCAACATGGATCTCTACCTGCGTATCGCCTCGGAACTACACCTCAAACGACTTGTCGTCGGTGGACTCGAACGCGTATTCGAACTCAACAGAAACTTCCGAAACGAAGGGGTCTCAACACGACACAACCCCGAATTCACAATGATCGAATGGTACATGGCGTACTCCAACTACGAACAAATAATGGACATGGTACAAGACATCATCACAACAGCAGCAGTCAACATACTCGGCACAGGAACAGTCCCTTACGGCGACAAAGCGCTCAACCTGTCCCAACCCTGGGAAAAACTCACAATGTTTGACGCCATACTCAAACACTCCTCGCTACAACCAGAAGATATTACAGGCATGGAAAATCTCACGAAAACATTGCAAACACTAGGCATCAAAAAAGAGGACAGCTGGGGTGCAGGACGCATGCTCGCAGAAGTATTCGAAGAGGTTGCCGAAAAACACCTCTTCCAACCAACATTCATCATCGACTTCCCCACAGAGGTCTCACCACTCGCCAAAGCCAAAGACAACGATCCAAATACCACCGAAAGATTCGAACTCTACATCGCAAACATGGAGGTCGCAAACGGATTCAACGAACTCAACGACCCCATAGATCAGTACGAAAGATTCAAAAAACAGCTAGAAGATCGCGACGCCGGCGACAAGGAAACAACCGACATGGACGAAGACTACATCAACGCACTAGCAGTGGGGCTACCACCGACCACCGGCATCGGCGTGGGTATCGATAGGCTCGTCATGCTACTCACCAACTCCCAATCCATACGCGAGGTGATACTGTTCCCCCACATGCGTAGCGATCATGATTAGTTGTTAGGGGTGTTTCGCCAACCGCGGTTGATGTTGGTGTTGCGATGAGGTTGCGGTTGGTGTTGGTGTACCAACCGACGACTGACGACTGACGACCGACGACCGACGACTGACGACCGACGACCGACGACTGACGACCAACGCCCAACACCCGACGGGCAAGCCGACGCCGACGCAGACGCGTGAGCCGTTAACCACGTGAACCGCTAACCACACCACGACCAACGACCAACACCCGACGGGCAAGTCGACTCAGACGCAGACGCAGACGCGTGAGCCGTTAACCACGTGAACCGCTAACCACACCACGACCAACGCCCAACACCCGACGGGCAAGTCGACTCAGACGCAGACGCGTGAGCCGTTAACCACGTGAACCGCTAACCACACCACGACCAACGCCCAACACCCGACGGGCAAGCCGACTCAGACGCCGACGCGACCCCCCTAAACCACCAAAACCCCGAGCCACCCCACGACCAAACCCCAACACCCCACGCGCCACCCGACCCCGACGCACCCACAACCCGGATCAACCGCGTGACCCGCTCACCACCCCAACACGTCACCACACCGCGCCCAACGCCCAACACCCGACGGGCAAGTCGACTCAGACGCAGACGCTACCCCTCAACAACAACAATAAACGGTGCCTTCACCTTAACATACATCTTTTTCACTTGCGACACCGTTCCCCGTAGCACCTGGTAGTTCGCACCATCAATATCGATGATTATGCAGACCCTACGCAGGTGGAGCTTCTTCTCAATGCTCTGCAGGTCGGTATTAACCACCCTGTCCAACGAATACGGTCGCTCCATAAAAACTACTGTGCGACTGTTGACCACAATATCTTTGAAGAATGTTTTGCGTTCGTGAGGTTGCTTGGGGGGGAACCCAAGGTAGGTGAAAGACGTTGCACAAAAACCGCTAATGGACAGACCCGCAGAGATACTACATGCCCCAGCGAGGGGGATAACATCCACCTTGGATCGGTAACACTTGTCGATGAATTCATAATCGGGATCAGCAATGGCGGGTGTACCGTTGTCGGAGAAAAACACAACCTTTTTGTGGCTTTTAGCAATATGCTTGCCCAACCAAGATTTATACTTTTTATCGCTGTGCTCGTTTAGTAGGTAGAGGTTCAGGATACCATTACTTGTGTCGCTTTCCGAGCTAGTGTAGTCGGTATCGTGATGAATCGTTCGCACGTTACTCGTCATCCCCAACTCAGCCAAAACCTTCATGGCCACAGAGCGTTCCTCACCAATAACAGCACAGCACCCTTCGGCGATACGTCTGTGCTGGATGGGTATGTTGGAGAAGTCGCCACCTAATGGCAGAGCCATTACGAAAACAGTACACTTATTTTGAGTCATAAAACATTGCTCCATTAATGTTATATTACCCTTAATAATAGTAATAATATCGGGCGATTTATCCACGTTCTCTTACGATTGGTTGATGACTGTTAGCCCGCCCATGTAGGGTTGTAACACTTCGGGAACAAGTATGCTGCCGTCCTCTTGCTGGTAGTTTTCCACTATGGCAACCAAGGTGCGACCAACGGCTAACCCTGAACCGTTCAGGGTGTGTAAGTAGCGATTTTTGGTTTCGCCTGCGGGGCGGTAACGAATATTCCCCCGTCGTGCTTGGAAGTCTTCGCAGTTGCTGCATGATGATATTTCACGGTACGCCTGTTGACCGGGTAGCCACACTTCAACGTCGTATGTTTTGGTTGACCCAAACCCTGTGTCCCCGCTACAGAGTACGATTACGCGGTGGTGTAGGTTGAGTGCTTCGAGAATGCTTGTGGCACTGGTAACAAGGTTGTCTAGTTCGTTGTAGGAGGTTTCTGGCGTGGAGAATTTGACCAACTCAACTTTTTGGAACTGGTGTTGGCGTATTAGTCCACGCACGTCCCTGCCGTACGATCCTGCTTCGCGTCGGAAGCATGCGGAGTAGCCTGTGTAGCTGATGGGCAGTTCGTCTTCGGCGATAACTTCGTCACGATGAATATTAACAAGGGGCACTTCGGTTGTGGGGATGAGGTAGAGGTCGTCCCGTTCGCATAAAAACAGTTCGTCTTTGAATTTGGGGTACTGCCCGCTGGCAAACATGCTGTCTTGGTTAACGAGGTAGGGCACGGATAGTTCCACATATCCGTTGGCAGTGTGTGTGTCGATCATGAAGTTGATGAGAGCTCGTTCCATTCGGGCTATGTTGCTTTTGGTGACAGCGAATCGGCTTTTGGCGATTTTTGCCCCCCGTTGGAAGTCTACTCCTCCAGTTGGTTCGAGAATATCCCAGTGGTTGAGTGGTTCGAAGTTGAGGTTGGGTTTTGTTCCCCATTCGCGTACAAATTGGTTTTGGTCTTCGTCGTCACCTAGCGGAACGGAGTCGTGTAGTAGGTTTGGTATGTTTACTAGTAGTTCGTTGAGTTTTTGTTCGGTGTTGTCGAGGTTATTTTCGAGTAGTTTTATTTCGTCGGAGAGGGTTGCGACTTGTGTGCTAAGGTTTTGGAAGAGTTTTTCGTCGCCAGTTTTTTTAGCTTCGCCGATTTTTTTACTTAGTCCACCCTTTTCGGCTCTTTTGGATTCGAGGTTGGTGATAGTTGTCCGTCGGGATTGGTCTAGATTTGCCACTGTTTTCAGGTCGATACTGCTCTTTCGTTCTTGGAGTTTTTTTTCAACGTAGTCGTATTTTTCGCGTATTAGGGAGATATCTATCATGGGGTCACCTCGGTGTGTTTAAGATGTAGGATTGAGTGTTTGCAAGGCTCTTACTTAGTTTTCCAGAGCTTTGCTGTTTTTTTTATATATTTTTTTTCTGCACGCGTATTTTCGTTGTCAGCATTGTCTCCTAGGTAGTGTTCTCTCAGGTTGTTTAGAGCTTTGTCGTACCCTTCTCGATTGCCTAATTTGTAGTATGCCTTGGCTAGCGTAAATTGTGCTTCGGGCAGGGATTTGCTTTGGGGGAAGGCGTCGTAAGTTCCCTCGAGCCTATGCACGACGGAGTCGTAGTCTTTGAGTCGTATGTAGAGTTCGCCGACGTGTATTTCTGCGTCAAGTATCCTGTTGGTGGATATTTTTTCTAGTTCTGAGGCGTTGGAGTTCATGTAGTATTCGGGGTATGTTTTTTTCAATTCGCTAAATGCTACTAGGGCTTGTTGTTGGTAGTCCACGCGTCTGCCCTTCCCTTTGTAGAGTTTGTGATAGGCGTAGCCGAGGTTGTAGATAACTTCGGGTGAGTCGTAGTCGAGTCTGTAGAATTCAAGGTAGACTTGATACGCCGAGATTGCGTTGGCGTACTCTCTGTTGCGTATGTATCCGTCGGCAATGCCTAGTTGCGATCTTTTGGCGTCAACAACGGTATTGGATAGTATTAGTGCTTTTTGGTATTCTGAGATTGCCAACGGACGCCAGATGAAGCCACCTGCTCGTTCGAGGTGGATATCCCCTTTGTTTAGGTAGTATGCGGCGTCTTTGGTTGGTCGTTCTCCGAAAAGCAGGAATGCTGATGCACTCGACGGCGTAGCAACAAAGACTGCGAGCATAATTGTGGGCAAGATAATGGATATGGCAATGGTTAGGAGTGTGTGGTGTAATTTGCTTGCACCTTCAGGGTGGTCAAGATACAGTTGTAGTGTATTTTTGAAAAACATGATAACCCCCAGAAACGTTTATTGTGGTCACAGCAGTTGTTAAAAGTAAGTAGCAACCAAAATAGATTGTACCACATACAATACGCCTTGTAAAGGGTTGATACATACTCAGTTGAAAAAATATTTAATTTGGGGGGGGCTGTTTCGGGCACGCAGGCGTGTTTTTTTTTGGGGGGGGGGTTAGGGTGAGGGGTGTGGGAGGCTAGACAGAGTCTCCTGCACGGCTGAAATATCCTTCGTAATCTGCACTTTGAGTTGCTCAAAGGAGGGGAATTTTATGTCATTGCGAATGTGCTTTGCCAGATGTAGGATTACGTATCGTCCGTGAATATCCCCGGAGAAGTTCAGCAGGTACGCTTCAACACGCTGATCTAGGGTCGCGGGGGCACCATGGTGTGAGGTGCGGGGTATGGATGGGCGTTTGCCTATGTAAATTGCACATCGATAGGTCGACGCATGGTTGTCGGTTCGAGTGCCAGCACCGTCAGCACCGTCAGCAACGTCAGCAACGCCAGCAACGTCAGCACCGCCAGCAACGTCAGCACCGTCAGCACCGTCGTCCATGATCGTCGGCTCGATACTGCGGAACACTGTGGCATACCCTGCGTAAATGCCGTCGTTGGGTAGTAGTTCGTTCTCACAGTCCAGATTTATTGTTGGATACAAAGACTTGCTCCCGATGCCGTCGCCGTGCACGATTTTGCCTGCGAGGGTGTAGTACCGCCCCAGCATTGCGTTTGCGAGGGATAAATTGCCTGCCATAAGTGCTTGTCGTATGTGTGTGCTCGACACGGATATACACTCCGCGTCACCGTCAGCACCGTCAGCACCGTCAGCACCGTAACCACCCCCCGCCCCGCCACTGAGTACAAAGGTTTCGGGATTAATTTGCACCCGTTCCAGCACTGAGAGGTTGACTGTTTGCGGTGTTGTTTGGCACATTACGCGTAGTTTTTCCACGGTGCCCAAGCGATTTTTGCCGAAAGTGTAGTTGTAGCCAACACTAATATTTTTGGCATTCAGCTTACGTATGAGGATGTTGTCGAAGAAGTTTTGTGGTTCAATGTTTTGCAGTTCGCGACTAAACGGCATGAACACGATGTAGCTAGGGTTGTATTTGCGGAGTAGTTCCACTTGTTGTTGGTGTGTGGATAGCAGTTTGCTTTCGTAGGGTATTACTTTGGATGGGTGGGGGTAGAGGGAGAGGATGAGTAGTTTGAGCTCCCCCTCTTTTGCGGCGATCTGCCCCATGGATATTAGTTGATCGTGTGCTTCGTGTACCCCGTCAAAGTTTCCGATAACGATGGATGTTGGTTCGTTCAGGTTTGGGATATCGTAGTAAACTTTCATTGTATCGTTATGCCTCGTCATTTTTTTGCAGACAGGTGTTACTTCGTTAGTTTGCGTGCCCTGAGGCTGTGCCGTGTTGTTGCCCCTGAGCACCTGAGCACCTGAGCACCTGAGCACCCTGAGCACCCTACTTCATGGGATCGTTGTGCGGATCATCGTGGTAGAATTCGTTTCCATGTATGTTGTTGTCCTTGTTGAAGTCCGATTCCATCACCCTGTGCACCCTTTCGTGTAGGTTGTTGCGTCGTTTTTTGGTAATTTTTACAGCACGCGTGTGTGCACGTCTTTTTCTGTACATACCCATCATTCTGTTGAGTATCATAGCAGGTATTCCCAGGATAAACATTAGCATACGCATTACCCATGGTATCCCTTTGAGTCGTGTAAACTGTTGTAGCATCATGAGTCCGGTCATGGCTGATCGGATGTTGAGTTTTGGTGCCGCAAACTTCATGAGCTTGATGTACCACAGTATTAGTGTTGTCATGATGTCGCGTATCATCCCCCCTAGCCTTAGTGGTTTGCCCCAACCGTCCCCTTCGAAAAGTCCGTAAAGCACGGGTAGCAGTAGTAGTGTTAGGAGTGTGGAGAATATGAGTCCGTAAAGGATGGATTGCGACATTGCTTGCCATAGTTGTGCTGTTGCTGAGTCGTAGATGTATGTTAGGTTTACGAAGTCGATGGTAAACTTGAATACAAATGGTAGCAGAGCTATGGATGCGGTAATGGCTGTGAGCAGAACAGGACGCAGACGTGTTGCCCCACCTTCGATAATTGCTTCACGCAGTGGCATCCCTCGTTTTCGTAGCTGATTCATGTAGTCGATGAAAATGATTCCGTTGTTTACCACAATCCCTGCCAGGGATATGATGGCGAGGAATGTCATGGTTGCAACAAACTGACCTCGCATAATACCCAGACCGAGCAACACACCACCAATGGCAAGGATAATTGTTGCGATAATTATCAAGCCTTGTTTGAAGGAGTTGAACTCAGCTAGCAGAGCGATGAATATTAGCATGAGGGATACCCCTAACGCCTTTCCGAGGAACGATGTTGCCTCTGCAATATCCTGTTGTTCCCCAGTGAAGTCGTAGGTAACACCTTGTGGTAGTGGTTGAAGTTCTAGTTCAGCTGTGAGTTCGGAGATAATCGATCCAACCGTATTAATGTCTCGATCAAGGTTGGAGCTAACAGTGTAGACGCGTCGATACGCTTCACGCCTCAACGCCCCTTCGCCAGCTTCAAGGCTAATGGTGGCAACGCTAGAGATAGGTACACCCACCCCTTTGTTGTTTGTGATGATGATGTTGTCGAGTTTTGTGTAGTCGTTGTAGTATTCTTCGGGGAATACAAGGTTGATGTCGTAGCTATTGCCATCTTTGCGGAAGGTGTCCAGTTCTGTGGGGTTGATGATCTGGTTGATCTGACTGGCAACCATGGCGGGGGTAAACCCTAGCATAGCCGCACGTTCACGATCCACTTTAATGGTTGCTTGTGGTATGCCCGCCTCAGCATTACTATCGATATCGCGTACGCCATCGATGGTTGCGAGTATTGCTTCAACTTGAACCACAGCATCAGCAAGAGCAGAGTTATTGCTCCCTGAGAGTCGCATGTTGAATGGTCGTCCGCCCGAGGTTGGTGGTCCATCAGTGCTAGTGATGTCAACTGTTACTCTTGCACCGGGAATCTTGCCGAACTTACCTCGTAGTTCATCTATGGCAGTGTTGTAGTCGTAAGCGAGGTCTGTGGAGCCGTAAAGGAATATGGTGACGGTTGCACTTCTGACTCCGATGTCGGCCAAGACGTTGTCTGATAAATCCCCGAGGTATTTTTGTGCATACTCTTCGATGGGGGCGACTATGGCATTTGTGGAGTTGAGGGTGGAGCCTTCGGGTGTGCGAATATTGACGACGATGCTGTCGGGGGCAGATTCGGGGAAGAAGATTAGCCCACGGTTACCTATGGCAAAAATGGGGAAAGATGCCATAAAAATTATGCCTGAAACGAGAAGTACACGCTTTTTATTGTCAAGCAAAGATGTAATGCTTTTGCGGTAGAAGCTTGCTAAGCCCCATTCTTTTGTGTTCCCCAGCTGTGATTTCGGCACCTTCATGAATGTTGCACACAGCAGGGGGTTAAATGTTAGTGCTATGAATAGGGACGCAATCAGCACAACAATGATGGTGGAGGGGAAGACGGACATGAACTGACCGATAATCCCTGGCCAAAATGTGAGGGGGAAAAATGCGGCGACAGTGGTTGCTGTGGAGGCGATAATCGGCCAGCCAACCTCGTCCACAGCGGTTATTACGGCATCATAGCGGGACTTACCCGAACGAAGATGACGATAAATATTCTCAACAACAACAATGGCATTATCAACAAGCATACCTAATGAAATAAGCATAGCACCAAGTAGTATGGGGCTGAGGTTGTAGCCAAGTAACCGAATAGCAATCATGGACATAAGGAGGGACAAGGGGATGGCAAAACCCACGAACACGGCACTACTCAGGCCGATAAACAGCACCAAAACAGCCATAAGAACAATAAGGGAGGTGATAATGGAGTTCTCCAAGTCGCTAATGAAAAGCTTGATTGTTTCGGAGGTGGAGAAAAGGGTGATAACCTCTACGTCGTTGTTTAGCGATTTCTCAAACTTTCTGCTCGCCTCATCCATCTTACTGGTTACGTCGACAATGTCTGTACCTTGACGAGACTTGACGGAAATACTAATGGTATTCACAAGGTTATTCCTGCTGTAGCTCGACAGGTCTTCGTAAGCAAATGATGCTGATCCAATATCGGCGAGGTAGATGAATTTGTTGTTGCGGTATGCCACTGGCACCTGGTTGAAGTCTTCAGGGTTATCGATGAGGTTTGGGACGGAGATACGGTAACCACTCGGACCTATCTCCACCGTACCACCAGGGATAGCGGCATTAGCGTTGGTGATGGCTGTTCGTACGTCTTGAATACTAATGTTGTACTGTTGCATACGAATGGGATCAACAAATATCTCCACCGTGTTTAGAGATGAGCCGGCGAGGCTTACATTCAGGACGCCTTCAACGCCTTCAAGGGAATCACGAAAATCGTTTGCTGCTTCGTACAACTCCTCTTCACTTAGTACTGACGAGGATATGAGGTAGTTGTGGAATGGGAAGTCGTTGATGTTCACTTCTGTAATGAGTGGGTCTGCTTCAAGGTCATTAGGTAGCTCTCGTTGTGCTTGATCCACTGCCGCCTGCAGATCTACCAGTACCTCTGTTTGGTCAACAGTGTCTTCAAACTGAATAAGCATATTGGAGAAGCCTTGGGAGCTCTTCGATTCAATCTTGACGATACCAGATATTCCTCGCACAGCGTCTTCAATGGGGATAGTAATGAGGCTTTCCACTGTAGCGGGGTTGGCACCTTGGTAGGGGGTGGAGATGAAGTAGTAGGGGAGGATAATTTCAGGTGTTGCCTCCCGTGGCATATTTTTGTAAGTGGAGAACCCAGCAATAAGCACAAATATCATTAATAGGAACGAGGCTTTGTTGAATTTCAGAACTAATCTAGTTAAAATCATATTTCACTCTCTATAGTCAATTTTCAATTAGCCACACCCACTAGATTGCCAATGGCAGTGGTTTTTTCGTATCGGGTTCGCCCGTTGCTTGCGTTGCTTGCGTTACGTTGCTTGCGTTACGTTGCTTGCGTTGCTTGCGTTGCTTGCGTTGCGTTGCTTGCGTTGCTTGCGTTGCTTGCGTTGCGTTGCGTTGCGTTACGTTGCGTTACGTTGCGTTGCGTTACGTTGCGTTACGTTGCGTTGCGTTACGTTACGTTGATGGGGCGTGAATAGGGGCTACTCCTGTCGTGTCGAAAGGGTGTCCTTCAGTCCATTCTTTAGGAGCCCTTGGTTGCGTCGCCTTCGGTAGTGTTGCTGTTACCTTTCTTCTTGCCTTTGTTGGTAGAGTTTTCGGATCCCTTGCCTTTGTTGTCGGTATTAGTGTCCCCTTGCGTGGTAACATCTAGCACCTTGGTGCTCTCAGAAATAAACGTTTGTCCCTGTATGATTAAGCGATACCCGTCGTCGATATTGTTATCGATAACTGCTAGCTCCCCTATTGTGCCCAGAAGTGATGGTACTATTTTTTTCAGGTCACCATCTTTGGTTAGGTAGATAAACTTGCTGTCCCCTTTGAGAACAATGGCGTTGAGGGGTATGGCGTATATGTTGTTGTAGGTGTGTGTTGTGATGCTCACAGTTACGATATTGCCGGGGCGTAGCATGGCGGCTTGCGGAGCATTGTTGTTGGGGTTGCTTGAGTCGTATATGAGTAGTGTTGGTTGGGGTTGTATCTTCACAAGCACCCTGTATGTGTTGGTTGCGGGATCGGGTGTGAGCGAGATGCTTGATATTTTCCCTTTGTAGGGTATGGCATCGGGATCGTTGCTACGCATGATTGATGCTTCGCTGTTCATTTCCAGGAGGTTGATGTTTCTTTCTGGCACCCATATTTCTGCTTCAAGGGAGCTCATATCCACTACTTGGAAGGCTACACCTCCTACGCTAGCGAAGTCCCCTTCTTTGAGGGGGATACGGTTGATTGTGCCTGTTATTGGGGATGGTAGTCGCGAGTAGCTTTCCATGGCTTTTGCTGTTTCGTATTGTGCTTCAGCGGCTTTCAGTTTGCTACTGGACTGTTCTAGTTGTGCGTCGGAGTATGTTCCACTTCGTCTTAGCCTTTTGGCACGGTCGTGGTCTTTTTTTGCGTTACCGAGAGATATTTTTGCCTGTTCTAGGGCTGATTGTTGAGCTTTGCTTTGTAGCTCGATAACGATGTCCCCTTTTTTCACCCTGTCCCCTTCGGCAAAGTTTACCTTTTGTACGTAATCTGCCAGTCGGAATGGTGTAGTGATATCGCTAGCGGCCTGTATTTTTGATGATAGTTTGATGCTACTCGATATATTGCTTTTTTCCAGTTCCATGGTTGCAACGTGCAGTCTTTTGTCGGCACGGGGTCCTTTGTCGGAGGAGCACGATACTAGCAGTAGTGCGAGTAGTGCCATAAAAGGGACAGCAGTCAGTATCTTTGCTTTGCTCATAGTTTTACCTGCAAATTGTTTTTTACGTACACGTAGAAGAGTTACACGCAAAAGAGTCATGTGTGGTGACAGCTTTTGGTAGAGCAATCCTTTCACGCCATATTAGTAGTGTAACATTAATACAAAAAAAATTCAAAATCAATTAAAAAATATATCAACCACGTGTTTTGACTTTATAAACTTCATGATGTTTGCAACCTTTATCTATTACGTTGTAAGCGTTGTTCTGTACCCTACGCGTTGTAAACATTATCTTAACCCAACCTTTTGGCATAAAAATAGCTAGCGTAATCCTAAAGCTTACGATTTTTGTTGCCGATATAACATTGTATGTGCTAAGATAATAATTAAGATTATTACTAGTGCCATGCTGGCGACTAATTACCCTTGTTTTCATAGTTGCTTTATTTATACCTGAATACAACAAAGATAGATACAACAAACTGAGCCACCCCTTTACGTTACACAACAACACAACCATAACGTAAAGTCGTGCTCGAGGGTTTACACTATGAGAGACTTAGCCATCGGTGGACTAGCTTCTGGACTACCCACAAACGACATTGTCGACGCTTACGCCGCATCCCTAAACATCCCCATTGATGCCGCCAACAAACAGGTCGACCTCCTCAAACTCCGCCAAGACATCTACCGCGATCTCAACAAAAAAATGCAGGGATTCAAAAACAACCTCGTCGACCTCAACCTCGCCGCAACATTCAATAGTAAGCTCTCCACCAACTCCAATCCCGGCATACTATCGTTTACACCAAGTGCCACCACCCCCATCGGTAGCTACCGCTTTGACGTACTCCAACTCGCCGAACCTGCACGAGCTTCATCCATATTTACCACAGGATACCTCTCCTACAGAGGTGCAAATGTTAACAGTGCCGCCGGTCGACCAACAATGTACGACCAAGTTGAAGGTCGCCACAATATTAGTATCCAAGACCTTGGGTATTTCAGCGGAACGGGGGGCTCAGGGGGCTCTGGGGGCTCTACCGATGCCACCCACAAAGTTTCTCCGTTTACCCAAACAGATGCCAAAGCCATCAAATACATCGCCAACGTACCCATCGATCCGGGTGGCGGGGGCACCAACCCTGATTACGACGTCTACGTTGGCTCATCGGTCATGCCCGGTTACGCCAGTGACGGCACATACGACCCCAACGCAACAGGGCAATATGTCAACAAAGAGATGCAAATCGGACTTCCCGACGGCTCAGGAGGATACTCAAACTACAAAACAATAGGCTTTGGATCCCTAGGCTCCCTTCTGCAGGATGACCTCCAAGATCTTGCACGCAAAATCAATACAGCACTTCAAAACGATGGACAAACAACAGGCAACCCCATCGAAGTTGATGCCTTCTGGGACAATGATGCCAACGGATGGCGACTTGTTATCACCGACACAACACCCGGTAACGACAAAATGGACTTCAACATGAGAGCCCTAAGCTATGGCGGAGACTTCGGTATTGACGACATCGGCTCAGATACCTACACGCCACCCACCGAACAAAAAGAAGTAAACCTTTTCCAACGATTTATGTTCGGGGATGCAAGCTCCTTCATGCTTGATGCCAACGTTGATGCTGACCCCGACCTTGACGACGGTGTTGTATCCGCCGACAAAAGCCTCAGCTACTCATTCAGCATGGACGTGGAAGCTATCCCGCCAACAGTGCCTGCCACAATACAAACCGTCAATATCAGCATCAATTTCGATATCAAAAAAGACGAAACCGCAAACGATGTCATGGACAGGATGACCAACGCCATGAACGACGCCATTAACGTCGAAATGGGTACCAGTGGTGTCAAATACTTTGTGCCCGCTGTTGAGCGTGAAGGCACAGAGTTCAAGCTCGGTCTGTACGGCGGAAGCTCGCAACACAAAATCACCAACCTCAACGAAACAACAAACCTACTCGGTGGCATCGATCGTACCGAATACATCGACGCTCTACCTATTAACCACTTTGTGGAGTACATCCCCGGATCCAGTGGCGGCGGTGGTGGCAGCGGTGGTGTTGGTGCGGGCGACGTTTGGATCGCCAAGGATATCTTCGAATTTGAAGACGGCAAAGTTGTCACCAAGCACACCAACGGACTCTCCGTGGACACAAGGTATATCGATACATGGGGGCGTGTTGCTTTCCCTGGCGGTGCATCGTCAGCATCGGAGCCCATCGAGTTTATCATCGACGGGGTAACACTTCCACCAATACACATCGACCTCGAAACAGGACACACCCTAACCGAAATACTCTCGGATATTGAAGACAAACTCAACGACCAAATAAATAACTTACACAACACCGGCTCCCTACAGTATGTCGCCCTCAAAGCGGAGCGAGATGCCACAACAGGGGAATGGACAGTCGCCACTTACGACGTTTCAGGCAAAAACCTCACCATTGATGCCTCCCTTAACGACCCACTTGGCAACGATGCACTCGCACTCGCCCTAGGATTTATCAATATCTCCACTAACCGAACACAAACCATGGTCAACATGATTGCCGAAGAATCATCACGCAACCTCGAATTACGCCTTGGTGCAGGCATATCGGGCACAGAGGCAGACCCCAGCTTCTCCCATAGCACAGGTGCAGACGGGTTCTACCTATTCAACGCCAAAAATGCCGCCCTAATTCGCAATGTTGGATTTGCAACACCAAACTTCGCCACCGATGACCATTCCAGCGACCCCGCCAACGCCCTGAAAGAGGGGGGCTTCATCTACGAAACCACCTCTCGACCTGGCGATCTCGGTACAAAAAAATCTGTTTACACAAGTGGCGACAATATCTTTGACCCTGCTACCCTTGCTGGCTCAAGCTACAAAAACATTCTTAACGGACGAACCATTGCCGACCTCGTGGACAACGGCTTCTTCAACAGCAGCGTCACCACCGACAAACTGTTCTCCTTCGAGGAAACAGAGCCCATAGACACCAACGGTGACGGCACACTAGACGGCACAAGAGTTCTCTACAACTACGGCATCCTCGAAATCAACGATGTCCAAATTAAAATACGCGACAACATGACCCTCTCCGAAATGATGGGGCTAGTCAACTCCAACCCAGCCCTCGATATCGACATGTACTTCGACGAATCTTCGGAAAAATTTACCATCAACTCACCAAGTGGCAAACCTGTGCGAATGACTGGCGACTCTAGCGTCGGTGCCTTCAACGACCTCCTCAACATGCGTTCCGACCGTGGTGCCCAGTTTATCCAAGGCTTCACATCACCAAAACTTGACGCAGGTAACACCCTAAGCGACGTACTGCCAGGCTTCTCCAAGGGTATCTTCACCATCAACGACGTTAGCATCTACTACGATCCCTCAACGGACACCCTAAACGACGTAATGAACAGGGTCAACAAATCCAACGCCAACGTTATCATGTCGTTCAACTCAGGCACACAGTCCATCGAAATCAGATCCACAGACGGCACCGATCTCATCAAAATCGGCTCCGAACACGATACCAAAGCTGGCAACTTCCTCGAAACCCTAAACCTCACAACCAACGCCACCAAACCCATCTACCTCGGTAGCACAGGACATGGTGCCGAATTCGACCTCAACGGCATCCGATACACCTCCGAAACCAACAACCTAGAGGATATTATCGAAGGTGCAAGCATTACCCTTTACAGCGAAGGCGTTACAGTTGTGGACGTCACTGTGGACACAGAACCAACCATAGACGCAATGGCATCGTTTGTCGCCAACTACAACGACATCATGACATACCTCACAGCCGACACCGGCGAACGCAAACGACTCGAACAATACAAAAACCCACTCTCAAGTCAAGACGCAGCATCCATGAGCGACAAAGAGATCGAATCCTACAAAGAGAATTGGAAGAAATACCACACCGCCGACATCATACTCAGCGAAGCTACCATGAGATCCATTCGTAACAAAATGCGTACACTCGTCGGCAGCGAAGTCAAAGGCTCAAGTGGACTCAGCTTCCTATCCGATTTCGACATCAGAATCATCGGCACAGGCGACAGCTTCGACGCCAACCTGCTCCAAAAAGGACTACTCATGGAAGATACCACCGATATCGACCAGATCAAAAAACTACTGGAAAAAAATGACTCCTTCATGAGCCTCGCAAAGTTTGCCCCCAACTCACTCCACCAATTCTTCGCCGAAGTAGACAACGTCGGCACAAACTCCCGCGACATCGGACTCTCACGAATCTACAACACATACATCACAAACACAACATCGTTCACAGGACCCATACAATCCAAAATAAAAACCAACGGCTCAATCGACAAACACCTCGCACAACTCTACGAAAGCATCGCAACAATATCGCGACGCAACGAACAAGCACTACGCTCCCTCTCCGAAAGGTTCGTCAACATGGAACTACGCGTCTCACAACTACAATCACAGGCCAACTACCTCGCACAACAACTTAACACTGGAGGTTAACTTATTGTACTTTTAGACGATAGGTAAATAAACAAGGATAATACATGGTCGCAACAATCGCACAACACACACAACCGTTGCACAGCCGTCGCATAACCATGAACACACCACAACAGGGTGACATATCTAAACCCTATGAGTATGGAGCGAATAAACTATGAGTACAGCAAATTATGCAAAAAACTACCTCCGAAATGCAGTGGAAGGTGCCTCAAACGGCACAATACTCGTAATGCTATTCGACGGACTTGTGAAATTCATCAACCTCTCCATCAAACATGTGGATGACAAAAATATCCAAGAAGCACACAACTACATTATCCGATCCCAAGATATTGTCTACGAACTACTCTCCTCACTAGACAGAGAAGCTGGGGGCGAAATGGCCGACAACCTCGCAAGCCTCTACGACTACGTCATTCGCAAACTCGAAAAAGCAAATATCGAAAAAAATACTGCTCACCTAAGCGACGTTCTCGATATTATCCAACCCTTACGTACCACATGGCGTGAAGTGGTGGCGCAAGAGGAAGCAAAAGTGGGCAAACCAACACCCACAACTGCTGCCACCGCAAACATTAGTGGCAACAAACCCATAACAAATACCAACGATCAAACCCATGACGCAACACCCACGATACCAAGTAGCGAAGCACACAAACTAACTAACACACCTAGTGGCTACGGTGCCTATGCACGACCTAAAAAACAGGGGAACATCAAGGCAACCAAAACACCTGAACTCAGAACCAATAACACAAAGGGTACTGCTAGCCTAGATATCTCCGGCTAACCAACAAAACTAACACTGGCGGCTAACTATGGCAGGCAACTCTTACGGACGCAATTTCCGCATCACAACTTTCGGCGAAAGCCATGGACATGCCTTAGGCGTCATCGTTGACGGATGCCCTGCAGGACTCCACATCGACACACAATACATCCAAAAACAACTCAACAAACGACGACCCGGATTAAAACCGTTCGAAACTCCACGACATGAAAAAGATACGGTGGAAATTGTCTCTGGCATATTCGAAGGCAAAACACTCGGCACACCAATAACAATGATCGTCCGAAACAACGACCACAATAGCAACGACTACAAACACCTGAAAAATACGTTTCGAACAGGACACGCCGACTACACATACCACCTAAAATACAACCACCGCGACCACCGTGGTGGTGGACGATCTTCCGCAAGGGAAACCATCGGACGAGTTGCCGGTGGTGCCATCGCACTCAAAATACTGGCTCAACACGGCGTCTCTATTTGTGGCTACGTTGTTGCTGTGGGGGAGGCTCGCGCAACCATCGACCCGACAAAAGGGGCACACATGGTTGACTTCGACTTTGTCCACAGCGACCAAAATACCATCAAAGCACCACTCCCACACAACTACAACGCAATGATTACCGCACTCGAGCAGGCATGTCAAAATGGACACAGTATCGGTGGCGTTGTGGAAGTCTCCATCGCAGGACTAGAGGGGGGGGTTGGCGAGCCTGTGTTCCGAAAGCTCAATAGCCAATTAGCTGGGGCGATTATGTCCATACCAGCTGTAACGGGTGTTGAGTTCGGACTGGGGTTTCAGTTTGGACATATGACGAGCAGTGACGTGGATACCCTCATTAGCAAGGCGAACAACACAGGCAAAGCCAATAAGACAGGGGACAACCCACCATCACCGCCAAGTATCTATGGTGGCATACAAGGGGGCATCTCCAACGGTGAAACCATTACCTTACGGTACAGTATTAAGGCACCCTCATCGCTGCTCAAGGAGAACGCCACCCTAAGCAACGCCAGCACGGATGCGAGCACCACGGACGCGAACACCACGGATGCTAACACCACGGACGCGAACACCACGGATGCTAACACCATGGACGCGAACACCAACGTGGAAATTGGTGGTCGTCATGATTGTTTTGTTGGTAGCCGTAGCATCGTTATTGCTGAGAGTATGGTTGCACTGAGCGTCCTCGACCTACTCATGGAATACCACGGGTACAAGCACCACGGGTACAAGCACCACGGGTACAAGCACCACGGACGCGAGCACCACGGACGCGAGCACCACGGACGCGAGCACCACACAGACCGCTAACTAAAATCGTGCTCGCTTGGCACTGGAGATATCGAGCATGGCTCTGTGCAGTTGCATCTCCATGGCCATAAACTCTTGCGAGCCTGTTTTTACGTCCTTTAGGTTTGCTTCAACGTCTTTCCTACGCCTAGACGCCTCTTCGAGGTCTATCTCCCTGTCGAAAGAGGCGTTCTCCACAAGAAGAATCACTTCGTTATTTTTGACCTGCACAAATCCGCCATCGATGACGATGTATGTGTCTTCGCCGTTGATGGTGTACAGCACTTCCCCCATATTCATTGCTGTTAATAGGTTCATGTGTTCTGGCATTATCCCCATTTCGCCTTCAGTTCCGGGGAGGTAGACGCTGTCCACCATGCTGTCCACGAGTATTCTGTCGGGGGCGATTACTTTTAGTTGTATCTGCTCTACACTATTCATAACAATACCTATCTACGGCACTAGTTTTGTGCTTGTGCGTTCTCTTCCTGTTTTTTCTTATCCGCTTCGTAGGCATCTACAACCTCTTGTAGTGTGCCTTTGAGTAGGAAGTAGCTTTCAGGGATATGGTCGCCCTCACCTTTCAGTAGGGCGTCAAAGCTTGCGATTGTGTCTGCTAGGGACACATATTTGCCGGGAATGCCTGTAAACTGCTCAGCAACGTGGAACGGTTGCGACAGGAATCGCTGAATACGCCTTGCACGCGAAACAGTGTCCCTATCTGCTTCAGATAGTTCGTCCATCCCTAGGATGGCGATAATATCTTGTAAATCCCTGTAGCGTTGGAGCGTTTCCTGTACGCCACGGGCAATACGATAGTGTTCTTCCCCGATGATATTGGGATCCATGATTCGGGAGTTGGAGTCAAGGGGGTCAACGGCAGGGTAGATTCCAAGCTCAGCTATCTGACGTGAAAGGACTGTTGTTGCATCGAGGTGGGCGAATGTGTTTGCGGGAGCGGGGTCGGTAAGGTCGTCGGCAGGAACGTAAACCGCTTGTATCGACGTAATGGAGCCTTTCTTCGTGGATGTGATTCGTTCCTGCAGTGAGCCCATCTCTGTGGCGAGTGTTGGTTGGTAGCCAACAGCGGAGGGCATGCGACCGAGGAGTGCTGATACCTCTGAGCCAGCTTGGGAGAAGCGGTAGATGTTGTCCACGAAGAGGAGTACGTCTTGCCCTTCATCGCGGAACCGTTCGGCAATGGAGAGTCCTGTGAGGGCGACACGCATACGTGCACCCGGTGGTTCGTTCATCTGACCGTACACTAATGCAACTTTGTCTAAAACGCCAGATTCTTCCATTTCGATGTAAAGGTCGCGACCTTCACGGGTACGTTCGCCAACGCCGCAAAACACGGATTTACCGCCGTGTCCCATGGCGATATTGTGGATGAGCTCTTGAATGATAACTGTTTTGCCCACACCAGCACCGCCAAATAGACCTGTTTTGCCACCTTTACTGTAGGGTTCAAGGAGGTCGATAACTTTGATACCTGTTTCCAGTACTTCGTATGAGGTTTCTTGTTCTTCGTACGAGGGGGGTGCAGCGTGAATGGAGCGGTATTCGTCTGCTTTGAGATCGCCTGCTTCGTCCACAGCTTCGCCGATAACGTTAATTATGCGACCGAGAACAGCATCCCCTGTGGGTGTTGTAATGGGCGACTGCGTGTCAACAATATCCATGCCACGAATCAACTCTGATGTAGTTGTCATGGCGATGGTACGCACTGCCCCCTCGCCAAGGTGCTGTGCAACTTCGCAAACAATACGTTCCCCTGATGGTGATTTTAGCTCGAGGGCACTGTAAATCTTAGGAGTGTACCCATCGGAGAATTTAGCATCAACAACGGGTCCTATCACTCGAATAACCTTTCCAACTACTCTATCTGACATGGTAAACCTCACAAACTCAACTATATAATTATATCTTAAAACAAAACAGCTACGGGGGGAAAACGGTTAGGCTAATGCCTGCACACCGTTAATGATATCCAGTAGCTCTCCAGTAATATTCGACTGACGTGCCTTATTTAGCTCGCTTTTGGTGGACTCAAGAAGATCCTTGGCATTGCGACTAGCCGCATCCATGGCAACCATCCTAGCACCGTTCTCCCCAGCAATGGACTCCAAAACAGCAAAATACAGGGTGAAACGAATATAACGCGGGATCAGCTCTGCCAAAACAGCGTCTGCCTCTGGCTCAAACTCGAATACATCAACGGGCGACACTGAGGGCGACACTGCGGACGACACTGCGGACGACACTGCGGACGCAACCGAGGTGGTTCCATCAAAAGGGGACGTATCGGCGACCTTCGAACCAGAAGCATGGATAGGTGAAGGGGAGATGGGCAGAACCACCGAATCCACCGGAACCTGAGATGCTGTGCTACGGTATTCGTTGCGAACCATGATCACGCGGGTGCAATCACCTGAAACAAACATCTTGTCGATGCTGTCGGAGATATCTGTGGCATCAGCGTACGTAAACCCATGGGGGTATGTTTGCAGGGGGTTGACAACTTTGTACCCCTTGCGACTAAAATAGTCGTGTCCTTTTTTCCCAACAGCGTAAACCATGATATTGCTATGACCTTCGGCGTCCATGAGGGTGACGGCACGCTTGATGAGAGCAGTATTGAACGCACCACAAAGACCTCGGTCGGAGGTTATCACAACAACAAGGGTGCCACCAGCATTGCCGTTGCCACCAACACCAACACCAACATCGCCACCGCCACCATGGGACGACGATGACTCAGCACCACTGCTCAAATAAGGATTATCCCCCACAGCAGTAGTGGATAGTTTGGACATGAGCCCTACTATCCCTTCGGCATAGGGTTTCGCAGCATCCATGTTGTTCACAGCTTTACGAAGCTTGGCTGCTGAAACCATTTTCATGGCAACAGTAATTTTGCGTGTACTTTCGATGGATGAAATTTTACGTCGTAACGGTCTTAAACTAGGCATGAAACCACCCTACTTGCTTGCAACATGCTTGAGCATGAAGTCTTCCACAAATGTTGTTATCATTTTTTCCATCTCACCCTTCAGATCATCACTAATTACACCCTTTTCGAGGATACTTGCGTACAGGTGTGGTTGTTTGGAGGCAACAAAGTCGAGGAGTTCCGATTCACATTTGCGAATAAATTCCACGGGAACAGGATCCAAGAAACCGTTAACACCAGCAAAGAGTGACACAACCTGCTCCTCAACACGAAGTGGCGAGTATTGTGGCTGCTTGAGCAACTCCACAAGCCTTTTACCACGTTCAAGTTGCATGCGTGTTGCGGGATCCAAGTCGGAGCCGAATTGGGAGAATGCTTCAAGCTCACGAAACTGTGCAAGATCGATACGAAGTCTGCCAGCAACCTGTTTCATCGCTTTTATCTGAGCAGCCCCACCAACGCGGGAAACGGAAACACCAACGTTAATCGCAGGACGAATTCCGGAGTTGAACAGGTCAGCCTCAAGGTAGATCTGTCCGTCGGTAATGGATATAACGTTTGTAGGGATGTAGGCAGCAACATCCCCCGCAAGGGTCTCGATGATAGGTAGTGCTGTCAAAGAGCCGCCACCCTCTGAGTCTTCAAGTTTGGCCGCACGCTCGAGAAGGCGACTGTGGAGGTAGAATACGTCACCGGGATAGGCTTCGCGACCGGGGGGGCGACGAAGAAGAAGGGACATCTCACGGTAAGCCTCAGCTTGCTTGCTAAGATCATCGTAAACAATCAACGCATGCTGACCCCTATCACGGAAGTACTCCGCCATTGTGGTGCCAGAGAATGGTGCAATGTATTTGAGGGAGGCAGGATCAGCGGCTGTGGCAGCAACAACAATGGTGTACTCCATGGCACCCTTCTCCTCCAACATCTGAACAACGCGGGCAACAGTGGAGTTCTTCTGACCAATGGCAACGTAAACACAGATAACATCTTGCCCTTTCTGATTGATAATAGCATCGATGGCGATGGCTGTTTTCCCTGTTTGGCGGTCGCCGATAATTAGCTCACGCTGACCACGACCGATGGGTATCATCCCGTCAACAGATTTGATACCTGTCTGCAGGGGTTCGCCAACAGGTTTACGTTTAACGATACCGGGCGCGATTTTTTCAATAACGTCGGTTTCTTCGGTATCGATTTCGCCTTTGCCGTCGATGGGAACGCCTAGGGGGTTAACAACCCTACCAACCAAGGCTTTGCCCACTTTCACCGAGGTAATTTTGCCCGTACGATGCACTTCATCCCCCTCCTTGATGGAGGCGTAGTCGCCGAGGGCAACGATACCGACAGTATCAAGGTCGAGGTTGAGAACCATGCCCATGGTACCCGATTCAAACTTCACAAGTTCGCCAGACATGGCTTTGTCTAATCCGTAGACCGTTGCAATACCGTCACCAGCACTAATCACAGTACCAACTTCTTGGAAATCCACTTTTTTGTCGTAGGATTCGATCTGCTGACGAATTATGCTGCTAATCTCTTCTGTACGAATACGCATAGGGTTTGCTCCTTGCTAATACTCCCCTGTTTTGCAGATTACCTTTTGTAGGTCTGCCTTGGGGAGTTGTTTGCCACAAATTAGTATCTATTTTTATTATGTATTGTTTTCTTTGTTGTGTTATTGGGGTTGTTCAAAGATGCTATTCACGGTTCGGATTAGTGAGTTATCGAGAACTTCATTCCCCACACGTATCACTACGCCTGCTAGAAGGTTTTTGTCGGTGGAGACATGTACGTCTAGGTGTTGTCCATACCTTCCGGCGAGCTGTTTTTTGAGGTTGTTGATATCGTCTTGGTTGGGTTCTAGGGCGAATACGGCATCAACTCGAACCTCCCCTTTGGTCATGGAGTCCAGTGTACGCAGTGCGTTCAGCACATTGGGGAGCATGGGTAGTCTTCCGTTGTCGGTGAGTACTCGCAGTATGTTTAGTGCTGCCTGTCCGAAAACGCCTTTGTTGTGCATTTCGTGGAAGACGTTCAGTCGTAGTTCTGCTCTTATTGTGGGTACGGTGGTGAGTACAAGGAAGTCGTTGTTAGTTGCGAGCATTTCTTCTAGTATTTGGACATCTTCGAGGAGTGATTTTTGGCAATTGCTGGCTGTGAAAACCCCTTCGCCGTACCTCATGGCTAAAACTTCTTGGCTCATTTGCCACCTCCGTGAGCAGTTTTGTGCACGGGTATTTCTGCCACAGATTTCGCTGTAAATTTACGTGCATCATCGTCGGACAGTTCTGTTTTTAGTTTGGTTACCGCATTTTTCACAGCATCTTGGAATACTTCGCTCATAATCTCTTGTTTCATGGCTTCTACGGCAACTTGTAGTTCGGTGCTGTATTTTTTGCTAATATTTTCGGCACGTTCGTGTGCGTCTTTGATTATGGCATCGTGTTTGAGTTTTGCCTCTTCGGAGGCTTCGGCTTTGAGAGATTCCAGTCGTTCGGTGAGTGATTCTATCTCTTGTCGGTACTCTGCCATCTCTTTTTTGGCGTCGGCAAGACTTGCCTTTGAGGCGGCGATTCGTCCTTCGACCCCTTTGCGATATGCTTCGAGGAACCCTACTCCATAGCGTTTGAACAGGTAGACAACAAGGGCAGCGAACACTGTAAAGTTGGCAATACGCCAAGCGATATCGTGCCAGTTGTAGTATCTTACTTCCCCTGCGGCAAGTGCTCCCCCCGGTATGGATAGTGCTAAAATAATAAGGACTAAGTAGGTACTAGTAGATTTGAGTTTCATAAGCTTAACCTAAAACCTTTTTGATAATCTGCTGGGATATTTCGTCAACTTGTGGTGTTAGCTCTTTTTTGAGTGTATCTCTGTTGGCTTCCAAGTCTTTGTGAAGTTCTGCTGATTTTTTGCGAAGGGCGTTGCGGGATTCCTCTACGATGGCGTTCGCCCCTTTGACAGCATCTAATCGGTAGGACTCGAAAATATGATTAACCTCTTGCACCGATTCTTGGGAGTTCGTTTCAAACTGGGTTTTCAGGGTGTGAAGCTCTTTGTTGAGTCCATGGAGGTTTGACTGGCTCGTTTCAATGCTTTTGTCTCGTGCAGTTACTACCTTGTCGATGGGATCGAGCAATAGGTATTTCGCAATAAGAATGAAAGCCATGAGTAGCACCGTCATCGATAGAATGCCCACGAGGGACATGGATAGATCTACAACCATTATTAGAACCTCTACTTAAAGCACGAAACAGCACATGGATTTGCTAGATGGTGTGGCACCGACCTATCAATGTAACCATGATAACTCAGACACGCCAACGCAATCAGTGTTACGCCTTCGTTTGTTTGATATGTTTGCCAAAGCGGAAAATAACAATCGTCACCCGATGAGTAATGGGGGGGGTACCGTCATAGGCAAGATATTTCCCACTACCCTATTATTGTAAATATTTGCATATTTTTCAAGAAATAATTTTTAAGTGATGCACCAAAATGCAAAAACCTACCTCCCCCCTTGCCACGAATAGCAAGACCAGTAGTACCTTGCAGCGATATCAAGGTGTGTTATAATTTTACCAACAATAACTTCACAAATCCAGTATTATTTCTCTGCTACCCAAACAAATGGATAATATACAACCACACAGGGTACGTCAGCAAAGAAAGGATGAGGGACACAACTAGGGTGGCATCAGCAATACGCCTGTCCCCACCCATGTTCGACGTGAGAACGCAGTGTGCCAAAGATAAAGGTGCCGCAAGCATGATCAAAATAACGAAATGGTGAATATTCAAAGGGGTATCGAACGTTAACGCCAAAACAAGGAACGTACTCGGAAAAAGAACCATTTTCATAAATACGCCAAAAAAGATGGCACGACTGTTACCCTTTATGTAGCTGAAGTCGATGGTGGAGCCAACAAAAAGAAGTGCCAACGGAGACATGGCATTGCTAATCATGGTAAAAGTTGTTTCCGTGATTGTTGCCACGGGGATACCCGCCAAGGAAAACACAATACCCAGTGTTACCGCAATCAAAATAGGGTTGCGTGTTGTTTGCAAAACAGCCGTTTTGATGTTGCCCTCGGCGTTCAAAAGGATGCCGTAAGTTACCACCGAATAGACGTTTGTCAGGATGGACGAGATCATCACCACAATGGACAAAATGGACAAACCCTCGACGCCGTATGCCGCGTAAACAATGGGGAACGCAATGTAGACGGCGTTGGTGCGAATGGAGCCCACCCACAACGTAACACGCATGGCACGATCCCAACCATGAATGAATAGGAGCAACCCACCCGAAACAGAGAGAGTTATGACGTATGTAAGCAAAATCAGGGGGATGTTTACACTAAAAACAAGGTGGTTGATGTCCGATACCCAAAGGGAGTAAAATACTGTGCCCGGCATGAGGAAGTAGTAGAGGAGCCTGCTAACACCATCGTAAAAGCTCGTGGGGAGGAACCCTGTGCGTACGGATAGGTAGCCAACCGTAACCATGATTATCAAGGGTGCCAAAATAATGAATATGTGCATAACAACCAACCCCCAACGGTGTAACTAGTCAACGTGCATGCCAACGTAACCGCAACCGCAACACTAACGTAACCGCATCACTAACGTAACCGCAACCGCATCACTAACGTAACCGTAACCGCATCACTAACGTAACCGCATCACTAACGTAACCGCATCACTAACGTAACCGCAACCGCAACACTAACGTAACCGCATCACTAACGTAACCGCATCACTAACGTAACCGCAACCGCATCACTAACGCAACCGCATCACTAACGCAACCGCATCACTAACGTAACCGCATCACTAACGTAACCGCATCACTAACGTAACCGTAACCGCATCACTAACGTAACCGCATCACTAACGCAACCGCATCACTAACGCAACCGCGTCACTAACGCAACCGCGTCACTAACGCAACCGCGTCACTAACGTGCACCAATCACCAAGCGTTGCCCCGGAATAATCTCACCATAACTCCGCTCCCCATTTAGGTAGATTAACTCCTCCACACTCATGCTTACCTTACGTGCAATGGATTCCAAGGAGTCGCCACGACGCACAAGGTAGAGATCGTTACCCGGTTTAACATTCAGCTGGAACCATTTGTTTAGGCTGCGATCGTAGTAACCTTTCAGAGGCACCAATACGGGTCTAGTTGATGTTAAGTAGCTGCTGGAGAGTGCGTTAATACGTTTGAGCTCGGCGATGGACACCCCGTAGCGATCAGCGATGGATTTGACGCTCTGCCCTTTGTTGGCATAGTAAACGGTGTACTGCAGTAGCTCTTCGCGACTCATCCCCAGAAGTTTGTTGATGTTCTTTTGGCTGACCGACACGGGGATGCGTAGGTTGTACGAATTCGGTGGCGTTACAGGGTGGAGCAATCCGGGGTTAAACTCACGTATCTCCCCAACGCTAATCCCCAGCGTATCTGCGATTACATAAAAGTTTGCCTGACTTGGCATATTTATGGTTTTGTAAATCATGGGCTCTGTTTTGGGCATGGTGAAGCCGTAGTCTAGGTAGTTTTTGTAGATGATAAGCAGGGCGGTGTATTTCGGAACGTAGTGACTTGTTTCTTTGGCAAGGTATGTGCCTTGGTTGAGCACGTAGAAGTCACGGGATCGTGAATATGATATGGCACGGCTAATCTTCCCTGGACCAGCGTTGTAGGATGCTGTGGACAGGTGCCAATCTCCGAACTGCTTGTACGATTTCTTCAGGTATTTGGCAGCGGCTCTAGTTGAGGCTTCGAAATCTTTGCGATCATCCTGCCAAAAGTCTTGTTTTAGTCCGTAGTAGAGTCCTGTTTTGGGCATAAACTGCCAGATACCCGTGGCGCCAACCCAAGATACAGCTTCGGTGTTGTAGCCACTTTCTGCAAACGGTAGTGCCATGAAGTCCACAGGAACACCCTCTTCGTAAAGAATATTTTTTACAACATCGATATAACGATTGGAACGCTCAAGCCACATCTGAAATGTTCGGCGTGCTGGACCTGTGTAGTAGCTAATATATTTCTTTGCCAAGGGATCGATATTAATGGGGTAGGTGTAGTTGGAGGGGAACATAGTTGGGTCGCTTGGTGGCGATTCCGGATCGGAGATGAATGTTGCGGCGTCAACCTGAGGCAGGTGCAGGCTTACAGGGATAGTGCCGTTGTTTAGGTAGGCGAAGTAGAGTTGTTCAGACTGGGCGAGGTCTCGCATCGAATCGCTGTTGTTGCCCGAGTTTACGGGGGGGGTGTTGTCCAAAAGGGCTGTGAGTGGTAGGGGTGCCGAGGCGTTACTCACAATATCGTAGAACCCCACGGAGCCACGACCGTTGTTTGCTGTTCCACCCATGTTACTGGTCGTAGCAAGGTTGGTCGTAGCAAGGTTCGTCAGACCAACATTAGCCATACTAACACTAGACGCACCATTACTAGGCGTCGCAACGGGCGTACACGACCAGAGCACTAGGCTGGAGAGGCTCAGTGCCAACAGAAGCAATACGTACGCTTTTGGAGTAGATACCATGAGGCGAAGATTAACTTGCAACCTTGCGAACATATTCGGGGGAAAAATCACTCAACACCTCAACTCAGAAAGATAACCGATAACAGATAACCGATAACAGATAACAGATAACCGATAGCTGATAACCGATAACAGATAATCTATAGCCAGCAGTCAACTATCCACCGACTAAACACAGCGGTACTCCCAAAAGTATACATAAATTCTTAGCCATTGTACACAATAATTTTCAACATGTCAAACAGCCAAACCAAACCGCTAAACCGAATCGTTATATTTTGTGGCGAGCAGGGTTACCCACCCTTCCCAAGGGGTGAAAACATACGCAACCGCTCCACTGCCGGAACAATCATGCCTACAGCACGCTCAACCTCCGCCATGGTGTTGTATCGCCCAAAGGAGAACCGCAACGATGCACGAATATGGATGGGATCCACCCCCATAGCTTCCAACACGTGTGAGAGACCGTCATCCCCTGCACAAGCAGACCCCGGCGACGAACACACCTCACCTGTTAGTACGAGTAGGGCTTCCGAGTCGATATGTTTGAAGGTCACGCTAGACACCGACGACACCCTATCCTCCTGATTGCCGTTGATGACAATATCGTCTAATGCGTTCGTCAGCTTCTGTTCGAATGTGTCTCTGAGCAGTGCAATATGTTTGTTGTCTGCTGAGTGGCGTTCTGCGAGTAGGTCGCACGCCTTTGCCAACGCCGACACCTGATGAACGGCAACGGTTCCCGATCGCTTGCCGAACTCATGCCCCCCGCCACGGATTACTGGCACAAGTGTTTCCATGAGTGATTCTTTGACGTAAAGTGCCGAGACCCCTTTTGGGGCGTATATTTTGTGTCCGCTGAGAGTTAGCAGATCGACTCCTAGTGTTTTTACGTTTAGGGGTAGCTTCCCCGCGGCCTGAACAGCATCGGTGTGGAATATTACGCCATTTTCGTGGCATGCTTCTACTATCCCTTCGATGGGTTGGATAACGCCTGTTTCGTTGTTTACATACATTATGCTAGCAAAGATAGTGTCCTTTCGGATGGCACTGCAGAACCCTTCCAACGACACTTGTCCCCCCGGATTTACGGGCAGGAATGTTACGTCAAACCCCTCCTCTTCGAGTGCACGGAAAACTTCCAAGACCGCCGGATGCTCGATTACACTGGTGATGATGTGTTTGCCTTTGTGTTGCAATCCCCTGACCATGCCGAGTATTGCTAGTGTGTCGGATTCCGACCCCGATGCTGTGAATAGCACCTCTTTCGGGGAGCAGCCAAAATATTTGGCAACACTAGTGCGAGCTTGCTCCACAGCTTCACTTGCCTCTACGCCAAACATGTGCACGCTGGAAGGGTTGGCGAAAAGCCCCTCACCTGTCAAGTATTTCAGCATCTCATCGCGAACCTCTGGGGCAACAGGCGTTGACGCACTGTTGTCGAAATATATGTAACTCATACTGCCCTCCAAAAAAATAATGCGATCTTTGTTTCTCAACACCCATCATACCACGTTCGCCAGAAATTAACACAATTTTAATACCTTTTCGGCAGTATTTTGGCAGTATTTTGGCAGTATCTTGGTCGCAATACACAATTCTCGAACAAAAATACACCTAACCAGCCACATATGCTTGTTAGTGCTTGACAAATATTTGCCTTTGGGGGTATGATAACAGTACTGCCTTGGGTGTGCAGTATTTCATACGCAACATACAAGGTGGCAAAACAATGACCGGGCAACTCAAACACTTCGTACTTGCTGTCTCCATGGCAATACTGACCATGCCTAGTGCCTCCGCCCTGTCGGTGTACTCCGATGCGTCGTTCACGTACGTCAACATCAAAACCCTAGGAACATACTACCTCACAAACCTTGGTTACGGCTACGGTGCAGGCGGTTCCGTGGGGATAATCAACCTCATCGAGGCGGACATACACTACGCCATAACCGTATTCGACAACGCAAGATTCGCTTCACGGGTGGTTCCTGCCATTCGCTTAGATGGTCGTGGCAGAGTCATCGACCAAGATTTATACGGTTCTCTAGAGGAGATTCTGACCAAAAGGGCCACCATCACCGCAACCGACTTTAGCATCATTCTCGCCCCTCCACTGTTGGTTATCAAGCCGTATGCCGCCGCTGGCATCAGCTACAGCACCATCACCCTCACTCAGCTTGGTAAGCCGATATTTCAGGACAGTGTGTTTGCTCCCCTCTTGCGGATGGGTGCACGAGTCAACTACCGTTTTGTTTTTGTTGGATTTGAGTATCGAGCCAACACTGCACGTTTCAACATCGATCTCAATTACGACGGTCTAAAGACCCCCATTATTCTCGGTGGCGACAGTGCTCTCATCTCCGCCGGCTTTGCCTTTTAGTTTGTTCAGGAGCTCTTTCCGTTCGTCTAGTATTTTTCGCATCAAGCTTAATTTTTGTTGACAAATAGTTTTTTACATATTATAATTTGTGTGTTATTTTAGCACCTGCTTGTTGGCACAGTTTATGACATTTTAAATAACTAAATACTATCGAAAAATCTTATACTATTTTATATTCCCAAGGAGTACTACACTTATGATAATAACCAAGAGGCTTAAATATTTTTTACTCGTGGCGTTGATGAGCGTTGCCGTCACGCCTGTGGCGTCTGCCATATCTGTTTATGGCGATGCTGGCGTTACTCTTCTTAACTACAAAACTGTGTCCCAAGATGCATACCTCAACCCAGCAGCTACAACCCTCGGCTTAGGTGCATCCGTGGATATTTTTCCATTTGTCGACCTAGACGTACACACATCCCTCTCAACATTCAAAAATAAATTGGTCAAACCTCTCATCGAAAAGGCCATCGAAGACAACGTGCCTGCAATGGTTCGTGCAAACCTCGACATGCCAGCTATCCTCGACAAATACGCAAGGCTCAGCACAACCGAGGCATCCCTCATTGTCACACCGCCACTCATCATTGTACGACCATACGCTGGCGTTGGCTTGAGCTACAACTCCCTTAGCGTACACCAAGCGGGTTCCGACACCCTCAAGGATACTGCAATCGCACCTGTATTCAAGGTTGGAGCACGTATGAATGTCTTGTTGCTATTTATTGGTGCTGAGTACAAAGTTAACACTGCAAAATTCACTGGCGACTTCAGGTTTGATGGCAGGAGCGAAAGCGATATCACTTTTGCACCTCAAACATTCGCCCTAACGGTTGGTATCTCCCTCTAATACCGAGTGCCCACTATTGAAGAAGTGTACGTTTAACGTTTAACGTTAAATGATAGACGTTAGACGATAGACGATAGACGATAGATAACGGGTGCATACGGGCTTGCTTCTGAGCGGTCTGTGTGTACCCTTCGTGCGTTTCGTATGTGCTACAGAGAGGGTCGCAATGATGGATATGCCGACAACGCCTCAAAATTCTGAGAACAGTGGGAACAAGGGGGATCTCTCGTCACAGTCGTCACAGCAGTCACAGTCGTCACAGCAACCACAGTCGCCACAGCAACCACAGTCGTCACAGCAGTCACAGCAACCACAGCAGTCACAGTCGCAGTCGCCACAGCAGTCACAGCAACCACAGTCGCCACAGCAGTCACAGTCGCAGTCGCCACAGCAGTCACAGCAACCACAGTCGCCACAGCAGTCACAGTCGCCACAGCAACCACAGTCGCCACAGCAGTCACAGTCGCAGTCGCCACAGCAGTCACAGCAACCACAGTCGTCACACCCATCCACCCGCTCCCCCAAGATTGTCCGCATGAGCTTAGGCATTCTCACCAGTCGGGTGCTCGGCTTTGTCCGCGATCTCACCATGGCTATTACCCTTGGGGCGAGTCATGCCACGGACATTTTTCTTGCTGCATTTGCTATCCCCAATCTTTTCCGCGTCTTAATTGTTGAGGGTAGTTTTAGTTCTTCCTACATCCCCTTGCTCAACAGTAAGGCACTTGACAGTCGTCGTTCTGCGAATATTTTCTTATCTCAGTTAGTATTTTTCCAGCTAGGTGCGATTCTGATTATTGTTGCTGTTGCCCTTATTTTCCCACAGATATTGAGTCACAGCGTCATGCCCGGTTTTTTGACTAGCGACAGCGATAGTAATTCTTACATTAATAATCTTATTCGTCTTCTTATGTTGTATCTCCCCATTGTTGGTCTTATGGGCACGTTTACTTCGTATTTAAATGTTTATAATTCGTACTACATCCCTTATGCTTCTGTTGCGTTGTTTAATTTGGCGTTTATTTTTGGTATCCTTGCATCCTCCCACCTTGATGGCAACATGTACGTCATCGCTTACAGTATTTTGGGTGGTGGTTTGGTTCAGTTGGTATTGGTTGGGGGGTTTGCTTACGGTTCTGGTTTGCGTTATGTTCGTGTATCCCCCGTGGATAGTGCCCTTTGGTTGACGTTGCGTAATATGTTGCCCACAGCGATTACGTTGGGTTCGTCTCAAATCGGTTTGCTTATCGGTCGTTCTATTGCGTCTTTTATGCCCATGGGTAGTGTGACCTACCTGTTTTATTCCCATCGTGTTCTGCAGTTTCCGTTGGGAATTCTTGGTGTTGCGTTGAGTATTGTGTTTTTCAATTCGTTGGCACGCCAGTTGTCCGTTAATCGTCAAACCATGGGGGAGGAGGCGTCCATCCGTGCTACCATGCCCCTTATTAAGAGGGTTATTTTGGTTTCGTTACTTTTAACTATCCCGTCTGCCATCGGTTTGGTTGTTATCCCTTACCCCTTGATCGATCTTGCCTTTGGTTACAATGCGTTTACCTCTGAGGATGTTTCCCAGACAGCCCGAGCTTTGCAGTTGTACGCTGTGAGTCTTGTGTTTATTACCCTTTCGTCCATATTCACACGTATCTACTACTCCCTCGGTTCGTATCGCACCCCCATGTATATTGCCATATCCGCCTTGGTTGCCATGCTTGTGTCCTACATATTGTTGCTCCCCCTTGGTTTCTTGAGCATCCCGGCCACGTTTACTCTTACGTCCATGGTTCAGATGATTTTGCTTTGGGTAATGCTCCGCAAGCACGGTTTCCCACTACTACCAGCCACCTCCACCGCAGTCAGTATTATCCGCCAAGTATTCATACCTAGCAGTATCATGGGTGTTGCGTTAATATTTATGCACAGTATCGGCATGCATGCTGTACTAATGGTTTCAATCAGTGTATTATTGTACATCGTCGTCGTCCGTATTGCTGGTGTGCGACTGATAAAAGTGTTCAAGGAGCTAGACTAACTATGAAAGCCATACATTTTCAAGTAGAACCCTTGGGGGTCAACTGCACAATTCTAACCTACAACAACGGCGAGGACTGCCTCATTGTTGATCCCGGCGGGAGCGAGCAACGTATCAGCAAAGAGCTAGCCAAAACAGGTGCAACTCTGCAGATGGTACTCCTTACCCACACACATTACGACCACATCGGTGCTGTGGCATACATCACAGAGAAATACGACGTTCCCGTGTACTGCCACGAACTCGAACTGCCACTCCTACAACAGGTCAACGAATGGATATCCCCCTACAACCTCGACGAAATCACAATGTTTACACCTAGCAAAATGGATGACAAATACCTCCACCACGGGCAGATTATCACCCTGAGCGACAACACCGAAATCCACCTCAAACATGTACCCGGACACTCCCCCGGCTCAATCTGCTTCCACATCCCCGCCATCAACCTACTACTAGCCGGCGACACCCTGTTTCGCCTAGGGATGGGACGCACAGACATACCCCTAGCACAACCCAAACTACTACTGCCCGCAATCAAAAAACACCTGCTCACACTACCCGACAACACAAAAGTTATCCCCGGACATGATGCGTTCACTACCATCGGATTTGAAAAACAGAACAACCCACACTTACGCAGATAGGTGAAGCACACATGACACACATGACACACATGACACACAGTAACCGAACCACACTATTCGTAAACGCTTACGGCGACTACATCCAAACGGCAGTAATCGCACAAAATACTGCACGCGAAAATACCAACAGCAACAACACACTACTTCTAGCAGAAAAAATACTCCCCGTCAGCCGAAATATGACCACAACCTTCCTGCCCATGATCAAAGACACTCTCAGCACCGCAAACACACCCCTAACACAGCTACACAGAATTATCGTCGTCAATGGACCGGGCTCCTACACAGGACTACGTATCGCCATGGCATCCCTCCTCGGCATTAGCGATGCCCTCAACATAACCATGCGAGGGATTAGCACCAACGATGCTTTTGCCCTGTCGTCCAACCTGACAACCCTGCGTGTTGCGGTGGGTGAGCGGTTCGGCTACGTTGTTCGTCGCTACAACTTTGCTTCGTGCAATACTGGTCGCACCCACACCAAGTCCACCCACACCAAGTCCCCCCACACCATGGCTTCGGACTACTCCCTTGTGGACAAAGCAACCCTCACACAACAGGAGGACAGCAGCACCCCCCTCATTATTGACGAGAACTCTGCCAGCAAACCACGTCGCCACTCCCAATCTAACGCCAACGAAAACGCCAACGCTAACGCTAACGCCAACGAAAATACAGGACTTAGCTCCACTACTCCACAACACAAAATCATACCCTTGCTGATTGTTGCCCACCCATGCCTCAACGCCCTACTAGTGGCTCCCACACCGTTTTACTCCATAACGAACCCCTACAACCCGCCCCAAAACGCCCATCCACGGACGCAGCAACCATGACAGCACACCGCAACACACACAATCGCAACACACACAATCGCAACACATCCCCGTCGTACACCCTAATCCATGCCAACGAGAACCATGCCCCTGCCATCCATTCCTTGGAAACAGCGTGCTTCATGGTGGCGAACAGTACCAACTCCCCCGCACAACAGCTTACCGACTCACACAGCTGGAGCCTTGACAACATCCTCGCCGAACTACGCAACCCCCACTCCCACACAACCCTGTACCGCAACAGCGATAGCAACAGCTACACAGGCTACATCGTACAACGCACCCTACTGGACGAAACAGAGATACTACGACTAGGTGTAACAACCTCCGCCCGCGGTGAGGGTGTTGCCACAACCCTGCTTCGACACGTAATCCGACACGCACTGCAACACACATCGCAACACACATCGCACAAGATATTCCTAGAGGTATCAAATCAAAACACTACTGCTGTTCGGTTTTATAACAAGTGTGGATTTATTGTTGCAAATACCCGAAAAAAATATTACAATAACTCCGATGCTTTCATAATGACTTTCAAACACAACTCCACGGAAGCACAACAACTGCTCGTATCTCAATACCTGTAGACCGATACTGCAAACCGATAACACCAAAACTAAACTAAACCAACACCTGTGTACAACACAAAACACAGGGGGAGACTCCCATCAAAATAGATAACAATAAAAAATATGTCCTAACATCCGAATCCGTTACCGAAGGACATCCCGACAAAATCGCCGACCAAATCTCCGACGCAATACTCGACGAAGTCCTCAAACAAGACGCAAACGGACGCGTTGCATGCGAAACCCTAATCTCCAAAGGACTTGTCATTGTCTCCGGCGAAATCACCACCACAGCACAAATATCCGTCGACGAAATCGTACGCAATACCATCACCAACATCGGCTACGACCGTGCCAAATACGGCTTCGACGGACACAACTGCGGTATCATCTCCGCCATCAATCAACAATCACCCGATATCGCAATGGGCGTCGACACTGGCGGTGCTGGCGACCAAGGGCTCATGTTCGGTTACGCCTCAAACGAAACACCCGAACTCATGCCACTCACAATCGCTCTCTCACACCGACTCGCACGACGACTCGCCACCGTACGACGAAACAACACCATCGACTACCTCCGCCCCGATGGCAAAGTGCAAGTCACCGTGCAATACCAAGGAAACACACCCGTCGCCATCGACACCATCGTTGTCTCCTCGCAACACGCCGACCATATCCACCTCGATGAACTACGCAAGGATATCACCAAACACGTTATCGAACCCACCATGCCCCAAAACCTCGACACATCCAACATCACACTCCACATCAACCCCACAGGACGGTTTGTCATCGGTGGCCCTAGTAGCGACTGCGGACTCACCGGACGCAAAATCATTGTCGACACTTACGGCGGTATCGGACGACACGGTGGCGGTGCATTCTCTGGAAAAGACCCATCCAAAGTGGATCGCTCAGCAGCCTACATGGCACGCTACTTGGCCAAAAATATTGTTGCCTCAGGAGCCGCAAACATCGCCGAAGTACAGATAGCATACGCCATCGGTGTTGCCGAACCTGTATCCCTCAACATCAACCTACTCGGCACAGGGGAGGTTGACGAAGAGAGGCTCAGCCAGTTCATCCTCAAAAATGTTGACCTCACGCCAAACGGCATCATTAGTAAACTCAACCTCAAACGGGGCATCTACTTGCCAACAGCCGCATACGGACACTTCGGTCGGGAGGAGTTTTCGTGGGAAGCAACCGACCTGGCAAAAGTCATAACAACACAGCTGTAGTCGCAACAAGGAGTGCTTGGTATGTTAACGTTTATCGGGTTCATAATACTAATAATTTATATCTCCAGCAAAGCCTCAGGAACAAAAGCTGACGTGATATTTTACAACATCCAGCAGAAGCTAAGTGAGCTTGATAAACGTGCCGATGAGCTTGATAAGCGTGCCGACGAGCTTGATAAACGCACCGCGGAGCTTGACAGACGCACGAAGACGCCTGATAACGATGGTGGTTATTTTTATTAATGTACCGGAGTGCTTAGGTCGTTCGCGGGGTTCGTGAGGTTTGCGGGGTTCGCGGGGTTTGCGGGGTTTGCGGGGTTTGCGGGGTTCGCGGGGTTCGTGAGGTTTGCGGGGTTTGCGGGGTTCGCGGGGTTCGCGGGGTTCGTGGAAGTATAACAATTAATCATCATTTCTTGAATAATAGGTGGTTCTCTATGTTACGAAAGCTGTATGAATCTGTGGCATTACGCACACGCTACCCTATCACCCTTTTGATTTGCGGTTACTACAATATTATTGCCATTGTTAAGTTTCGTTTCACCAAGAAGTCTCAACTCATGACCATTAATAAGACTGCCGGTGCTATCTGTAAGCATATTGGTAACGCCAACCTCATCGTCTTGGGTGAGGAGAATATGGTTGATGGTCAGCCGTACGTTTTTGCTCCAACTCACCAGAGTTTTTACGATTGTTTTCTCATCTACCATCTCAATAAAAATCGTCCAATGATTGCTGTTGCGAAGCTGTCTTTGTCTAGGATTCCCCTTGCTAGCACTCTTTTTCGTATGTATCAGTTTGTTCTCATCGATCGTAGTAATCAGTCTAACGCTATCCGTTCTCTTTTGAAGGGTCTTCGCACAGTTGAGCCTGAAAGTTCCCTTCTGATTTTTCCTGAAGGAACTCGTACACGTGATGGTTCTCTTGGTCGTATTAATCCTGGTATCGGCTTGATTGCGAAGAAGCTTGACAAGCCTATTATGCCTGTTATTTTTGCTGGTACCAAGGATTTGATGCCTCGTGGTGGCAAGATTTATGGTAACAAGCTTGTTGTAACTAAGTTTTGCGAGCCGATTAGTGTTCGAGATAAGAGTACTGAGGAGATTGTATCTGCTGTTGCCCATTCATTGCGGGTCAATCATGCTGCGGTTATGTCAGAGTACTTCCCTGAAGTCCCTGTTGACGTTGCCGACACTATTTCTAGTGCCGACGTTGCCAGTCCTAAGACGAAGTAATAATATTGCACCGCGACGGGTTAGGATCCTCAAAATAGTCACCATCATTAGGGGATGACTTCCCAGTAAACTCAATATAGTCCTTGTAGGGAATATCTTCTGGATATACACTCGCGGCAATCTTGCCATCAGACTCAATCGAAAGTGACAATCTCAAGCGTTGATGCAGCTCCTTACCTTCAGGTGTAGTTGTATAGGGCTTGTCAGCATAGCCAAGGTTGCTACGGATAAAGTCTTCATCTTTGTTCATGTAAGCAATCCCCTGAACACTGTTTTGTTGCGTGAGCTGTGCTTGGCTATCATCACGCCAACCAAGAAGAGTAAATATTGTACCATTATCATAGGTAAACACAATTCTTAGCCCGAAGCAGTCAGCCCCTTCGGTAGTGATTAGCCCCCAAGGATCGTCAATATCTGTAATATTCCGATAACCAAAAGTCCGTATATAAAGATCATCAGTGTAATAGGACAGACCCTTGTCGGTATCACTAAGATCATCAGTTAGTACAGTTCTACTGTTAACCTCTGTATATTGACCATTTTTCATGTTGTACAAAACAAACTCAGCAGTAGCCAGTCCTAAGCCATGAATGCTCCTACTTTCGTTAAATGACACACGAGGATCGACATAATCGCTCCTACTTTCGTTAAATGACACAGCAGGATCGCCTTGAAAACTAATTGTTAACTGCTCGGCTAACTCAGGTCCACACTCAAAGCTGTAATCCATACATTCGTCTGTAACAGCGACGGGACCACAGGCATAAACTAATAATGACACAATAAACGCCAACAACATAACCTTTCGTGTATTCATCTCCATCTCCCATATCTTGCTTTGCAGCTCAGTTTTTTCACAGTACGCCATGGTTGCAGTGTTAAAATGAAAAAATTGAGGTTGCTCATGCAATAATTACTTTGGATTACTTCCGTATATTCTCTTGATTGCGTCTCTATCTTTATAGCTGAGGTATGGTGTTTTACTGAGGTTACTGCAGCTAGTCCATGCATAGCAAGTCAAACCAGACCCTTCATGAGTAAAGTCTTTCTTCGGCACTACATATTCGTTCCAGTAATGCATCACGGATGAGTAGTCGTAAGCTCCATAGAACCGGTAAACATTATTATACTTGCGTACCCAGCGAGTACTTGGAACTCTCTGCCACGAAGTATAGCTGAATCGAATCCAACCTCTTTTGTAGCTAATATGAATTTTTATCCACTTCATATAAGTTTCAAGCACAGCCCTGTAAGGTCTATCGTAGTTTGAGCCTGATTGAGTAACCCTAACGTAGGCATCTCTATCTGTACGTTGGTGCTCATGATCAAGCCCTAACGTATGCCCTAGTTCATGAAGAGCTGTATGATTAGTAATATCTCTGCCTAGCTCTATTTCTCCTTTATAACCAATGTACCCTAGGGTAGCTCTCCCAGCAGTGCTGGGGGAATGCCCCTTGATTTTCACTTTTGTACGCCAGTTGCTGTTGCTTTCAATAAACCTGACAGCATTGCCTGTTTTTCGTTCCCACTCATTCATTGCCCACAGAATATTTCTTCTGGCGTTACTGCTTACCGGGTTGGTAATATTAAATGCGTAGTATATTTTGCCACCAGGCCACATGGCTGTAGACTTAAGGCGTGCTGCACCAGCACGGGGAGCGTCCCCATCCCCCTGCTCTTCAGCGTATACCTCTTCCAGAGTCATGACAGACTCAACGCCGTCCATGTTTTTGAGTGCTTCAATCTGCTCATTGGCAATTGCCTCCACAGCAGCTATAAACGCCTCAGGGTCATCCCCGCGAGCATAAACGTTACGCAATTCTGCCTCAAGGGCTCCCTCAGGAGTATTCAAAGGATATATTTTATCCCCTTCAGTAAACGTATTATCAGCATCGTTAGCAAACGAAATATCGTCTAATGTTTCAGCATCCGTTGCATTTACCGAATATGTATTTATCTCCTTAAGGTATCCGTCAACAAGCTCTGTCAGCTCCTCGTCCAAAGTAACTTCGCTGATAGAGTACGGTTCCTGCGCGCTGTCTGCAATCTCCGTCGGGTTTCCGTGGATATCCAGTATCACCATACCCGACGGATCTGTAGCAACATTTCTAGTACGTATAAGCTTAGAGTAGTCGGCATCTTCAAAAAATAGTGTTTCAATATCGTCTAAAACAATCTCATAGCCTGTGGGGTTAAAGCCTTGTTTGGAGGAAATATCGTCTTCACTTACATATTGAGCTACAACCTGGGCACGTTCAACTCCATGCTCAAGGGTGAGCTTCAGCATGTTTCTATAATTCTCCGCAAATGCAGGATCAATATCCTCGGCACTAGCCAAGTTATTCTCGCTCCCAGAGTCCTCAGACTTTTTTATTGGATTTATACCTAGGTAGCTACCTATCGGACTATTGCACCCGTAGAGCGAAATAGCAAATACGAGCAGAATGCCTAGCGTAACTTTTGGCA